>JBAQZI010000049.1:0-26220 GCA_049790835.1 Solirubrobacterales bacterium | reverse complement strand
CCGCCGGCCTGCCGCCGGGCCCGCGGATGCCGCGGGCGCTGCAGGCGATCGGCTGGACCCAGCGCCCGCTGCCCTTCCTCGAGCGCTGTCAGCAGCGCTACGGCGACACCTTCACCCTGCGCATCCTCCACTGGGGCGACTGGGTGCTGCTCTGCGACCCGGACGACGTCAAAAAGGTCTTCACCGCGGGGGATGCGGTCGGCGTCGCCCTCGCCAACCCGATGCTGGGCCCGGTGCTCGGGCCGCACTCGGTGATGCTGCTGGAAGAACCGCGGCACATGACCCGCCGCAAGCTGATGTTGCCCGCCTTCCACGGCAAGGGCATCGAAACCGACGGCGAGATGATGATCGAGGTGGCCCGGCGCGAAGTCGGCCGCTGGCCGCTCGGCGAGCCGTTCGAGCTCTGGCCGCGGATGCAGGCGATCACGCAGGAGGTGGTGATGCGGGCGGTCTTCGGCGCCGAGGAGGACGAGCGCCTCGGTCGCCTGCGCGAGCTGCTGGCGCGGCTGACGGTCTGGATGAACAGCCCTCGCAACCTCGCCCTGCTCGCCACCTTCGGGCCCCGCTGGGTCGTCCGCAGCCCCCAGTTTCGCCAGGCGATGCGGCCGGTCGAGGCGGCGGTGCTGGACGAGGTCAGGCGCCGCCGCGCCGAAGGCGACCGGCGCGAGGACGTGGTCTCGATGCTGGTCGCGGCCCGCTATGAGGACGGCTCGCCGCTGAGCGAGCATGACCTGCGCGACGAACTGCTGACCCTGCTCACCGACGGGCCGACCTCGAGCTCGCTGGCCTGGGCCTTCGAGCGGCTGCTGCGCAACCCGGAGAAGCTGGAGCGCGCCCAGGCCGAGGTGCGCGACGGCGGCGACGGCGCCTACCTCGACGCGGTGATCAAGGAGACGCTGCGGGTGCGGCCGCCGGTGCCGGTCGTCGTGCGGCGCCTGCTGGAGCCGCTGCGCCTCGGCGGCTACGACCTCCCCGCGGGGACCGTGGTCGCGCCCTGCATCCACCTGATCCACCGCAGCGAGAGCATCTACCCCCAGGCCAAGAGCTTCATCCCCGAGCGCTTCCTCGACCGCCAGCCCGGCACCTACACCTGGATTCCCTTCGGCGGCGGCACCCGCCGCTGCCTCGCCGCCAGCTACGCCGAACTGGAGATGAAGCGGGTGCTGCGCACCGTCTTCTCCGAGGTCAACCTGAGGCCGGTCGAGAGCCGCGCCGAGCGCATGCGCAAAAGCGCGATCTCCTTCAGCCCCGACCGCAGCGGGTTGGTGATCGCGCAGCCATGGTGACCGAGACCGACCTGCTGATCGTCGGCGCCGGCGCCAAGGCGGCCGGGATCGCGACCAAGGTCCACGTCCTCAACGGCCTTGGGCTGGGACCGATCAGCCTCAAGGTCGTCGAGGGGGTCGAGCCCGCCGCCTCCTGGCTGGGGCGCAACGGCATGACCTCGGGCGAGGAGCCGCTGGCCGTGACCCCGATCAAGGACATCGGCTTCCCCTACCAGAGCCACTACGAGTTCGGCGAGGTCGGCGGCGCGATCGACGCCGCGACGATGGGCTTCTCCTGGCAGCAGTACCTGATCGGCAACCGCGACTACGCCCGCTGGATCGACGCCGGCTCGCCGTCAGTTCGCCATCGTGACTACGGGGCGTACCTAACCTGGGTATTGGCGCGGGCGACCGAGGGAGTCACCCACGTGCGGGGCCGGGTCGCCGAGGTCGGGCTCGACGCGGACGGCGAGCGCTGGCTGGTCGAGGTGGAGGAGCCGGAGGCGACCTCCCAACACGCCAGCGGCGCCCTCGTCCTCACCGGCCCCGGTACCCACCGCGCCTTCCCGCACGAGCCCAGCGTCGCCGCCCGCGTCTTCCATTGCGACAGCAAGCGCAGCGAGTTCGCCCACCTGCCCCACAACCGCACCTGCGACGTCGCCATCGTCGGCGGCGGCGAGAGCGCGCTCAGCTGCGTGATGTTCCTGCGCGGCTTCAGGCCGCGGTCCCAGTTCACCGTCTACACGCCGATGCTGCCGATGAGCCGCGGCGAGAGCTTCCTCGAGAACCGCGTCTTCTCCAATCCCGACGAGGTCGAATGGAACTCGCTGGATCTGCAGACGCGGCGCGACTTCGTCAAGCACTCCGACCGCGGCGTCTTCGACCCGCCGAGCCTGGCGGCGATCGCCTACGACGATCGCTGCCGCTTCGTCACCGGCCGGGTCACCGACGTCGGCGCGGCGGCGAGTGGGGAGGGCGTGCGCCTGCGCTACGAGTCGCCCGAAGGCAGCGCCGCCGGCGAGCACGAGTTCGTCGTCAACTGCACCGGCTTCGACCTGCTGGCGCAGCTGCGCAACCTCTTTCCGGCGCAGCTGCGGGCGCGGGTGGAGAGCCAGGCCGGACCGCTGTGGGAGCGACCGGCGGGGAGCGAAATCCGCATCGGCCGGGCCCTGGAGCTGGAGGGAATGTGGCCGCGGCTGCACATCCCCGGGCTCGGCGGCCTCAGTCAGGGCCCCGGCTTCGCCAACCTCGGCGCCCTCGGGTTGCTCTCCAACCGGGTGCTGCAGCCGCTGCTCGAGGAAAAGTCCTCTACGCAGGGATTTGGCGCCGAAGCCAATTTGCAATATAAATCTTTATCGCTTGAGTAACCATGTATTACTTAATTCCAATCGGGGGGAGTTGACGTGAGTCTGCTGAAAGTTCCGAAGGCCGCTCGGGCCGGGGTGGCCCTGGTCGCCGTCCTTGCGCTGGTCCTGGCCGCGTCTCTCTCCGGCTGCGGTTCCTCGTCCTCGGGCGAGGAACTCTCCTTCGACGGCTCCGGCTACCCGGGAGTGGACGCCGCCAACTCGCGCCAGGCGCAGGGATCGATCGACAGCTCCAACGTCGCCGAGCTCGAGGAAGCTTGGTCGCTGCCGCTGACCGCGCAGAGCTCCTACGGCGCGCACTCCTCCTCGCCGGTGATCGTCAACGGGGTGATCTACTCGCAGGATCTGGAATCCAACGTGCAGGCGATCGACCTCGAGTCCGGCGAGGTGCAGTGGACGCAGGAGTTCAACGACGTCAGCCAGGGCCCGAACGGGGTCGTGGTCGCCGAGGGCCTGGTGCTCGGTGCCACCTCGAAAGAGGCGTTCGCACTCGATCAGAAGACCGGCAAAGAGGTTTGGTCGACGCAACTGGTCGTCCAGACGACGGGCGAAGGCATCGACATGGCCCCCAGCTACCACGACGGCCTCGTCTACGTCTCGACCGTGCCGCTGACCGCGACGGAACTGTATCCCGGTGGTGGAGTGGGGACGCTGTGGGCGCTCGACGCCAGGACGGGCAAGAAGAAATGGCACTTCGACACCGTCCCCAAAGACCTCTGGGGCGACACCCAGGTCAACTCCGGCGGTGGCCTCTGGCAGCCGCCGTCGTTCGACGACGAGGGCTTCATCTACTTCGGCACCGGCAACCCGGCGCCCTACCCGGGGACCCCGCAGAAACCGTGGGGGTCGAGCCGTCCCGGCGCCAACCTCTACACCAACTCGATGGTCAAGCTCGACGCCGCGACCGGCAAGAAGCAGTGGCATTTCCAGCTGACGCCGCACGACATCTACGACTGGGACTTCCAGGACCCACCGCTGCTGATCAACGCCGGCGGCAAGGACCTGGCAATCGGCGCCGGCAAGTCGGGGATCGTCGTCGCGCTCGATGCCAAGACCGGCAAGCCGGTCTGGAAGCGCCCGGTCGGCACCCACAACGGCCACGACAAGGACAACCTCTACGCGATGCGGGGCGAATACTCGAAGATCAAGACCGGGGAGGTCTTCCCCGGGGTGCTCGGCGGGGTGATCGCGCCGATGGCCACCGACGGCAGGACGATCTTCGTCCCGGTCGTCAACGGCTCGGCCTCGATCGCCAACGGCGCCGAACTCGGCGGCGGCGGCGAACAGAGCGGCGAACTGGTGGCGATCGACGCCGCCAGCGGCAAAGTCGCATGGAACCAGGAATTCGGCTCGGCCCTGTTCGGGGCGCCGACGGTGGTCAACGACGTCGTCTTCGCGACCAGCTTCGAAGGCAGCGTCTACGCCCTCGACGCCGCCAGCGGGGGAGAACTGTGGGTGGAAACGCTGCCGGCCAGCATCAACACCAGCGTCTCGATCTCCGGCGACACCGTGATCGCCCCGGCCGGCCTGGCGAGCGCCGAAGGGCAGACCCCCGCGATCGTCGCCTACCGCCTCGGCGGTTAGGCAAGGCCTGGCGAGACCACCGAGACGAGCGGCCGGTCGCCGCCGCGTGGCCGGCCCGCTCAGCGGTTCGCCGCTGGCCACAGGGGGTACGGTCAAGGCGTGGCAGCCAAGCGCAGCGCCGGCATCCTCCTCTACCGCTTCGAGGCGGGGCGGCCGCGGGTGCTGCTGGTCCATCCCGGCGGGCCTTACTGGACCAGGAAGGACCTCGGCGCCTGGACGATCCCGAAGGGTGAATACGAGCAGGGGGAGCTGGCCCGGGACTGCGCGCTGCGCGAGCTGGGCGAGGAGCTGGGGGCGGCCCCCAGCCTCGACGTGGGGGCCCTGATCGATCTCGGCTCGGTCCGCCAGAAATCGGGCAAGGTGGTCGAGGCCTGGGCAGCCGAGGGGGATTTCGACCCGGCTGAGCTGAACAGCAACAGCTTCGCGATGGAGTGGCCGCCGCGCAGCGGCGAGCAGCGCGAGTTCCCCGAGGTTGACCGCGCCGAGTGGTTCGATCCCGAGCAGGCGCGGCGGCGGATCCTGCCGGCGCAGGCCGAGCTGATCGACCGCCTTCTGGATCATCTGGGCTAAGTCCCTAGCCGGGCGGCCAACCCGGACGTATACTCGCCGCGGCATGGAAAACGGCTCTATTCCGCCGTCTGCCGACGCTGGCGAGGCTGACCAGAACGGCCACCTGCCACTCTCGGCGCGGCTGCTCGGGGTCGGCGTGCGCGGCGTCCGCAGCGTCGGCAAGGCGACCGGCGTCGATCGCGCGGTCGAAGTCGCCGCCGAGGAGGCGATCGTCGCCGCGGTCGAGAGCGAGGCGGTCGAGCGGGCGATGGCGCGGGTGTTGCAGGGGCCGATCGTCGAGGAGGCGGTCCAGGGCGCCCTCGAGAGCGACGCCGTCAAGAAAGCGCTGCTGGAGGCGATGGACAGCGAGCTGGTCGACGAGGTCTGGCGACGGCTGCTGGCCAGCGAGGAGGCCCAGCAGCTGGTCGAGCGGATCGCCGAGGCGCCCGAGGTGCGGGCCGCGATCAGCGCCCAGGGCGCCGGCCTGCTCGAGGACATCGGCCGCACGATCGGCAAGCTGACGCGGCGCCTCGACGACAGCTTCGAGCGCCTGGTCAGGCGGGTCACCTTCCGGCGCCGGCGCGCCGTTGCCAGCAATCACGCCGGCGCGGTCAGCCGCGCCCTGGCGATGCTGATCGACGGCGTCTTCGTCAACCTCAGCTTCACCGCGATCGTCGCCGTCGCGACCTTGATCGACAACGCTTTCGGCGGCGGTGGCGGCGGCGCCTCCAACTTCGCGATCGCGGTCGGCTCCACCGCCTGGCTCTCGCTCGGCGCTCTCTACCTCGTCACCTTCTGGTCGCTGGCGGGGCAGACGCCGGGGATGCGTTTCGTCGGCATCCGCTTGAACCTGCCGCGACTGCCGTTGCGGCGCTCGCTAAAGCGCCTCGTCGGCCTCGGCCTCTCGGTCGTCACCTTCGGCATCGGCTTCATCGGCATCGTCTTCGGCGAGCAGCGCCGTGCCTGGGAAGACCGCTTCAGCGCCACCGGGGTCATCTACGACGAGCGCCGGCCGGAGCCGGCGCCGTGGTCGCTGCCAGAGCCGCCGGAGACCGTCGCGCCCGAGCCAGCGCCGCCCGAGGCGGCCGCGCCGCGGTCACCGACTCCGGTGGCCTAGGCCAGCGTGCCCGAGTGCCGGGTCAGCCAGCGCTGCACGAGCAGCGTCCCGGAGCCGGAGACGATCAGCAGCGAGACGTTGATCGCCAGCACGACGAGGGCGCCCAGCGCCTCGCCGGCGCCGCCGGCACCGAGCGCCACGCCCAGGTAGGCGGAGGCCGGCATCGTCGTTACCGAGATCGCCACGCCGACCGCGGCGCTGGCCCGGGACTCGAAGGAGAGCATCGCCGCGATCCCGGCGGCGAGCGCGATCAGCACGGTCGAGTAGTCGGTCTGGGCCAGGGTGGCGAGGCTGCTGTCCTCGACCGTGAAGCCAGCCGGCAGCAGGTCGGCTCCCTTCAGCGCTGCTCCCAGCAACGCGGCGACCACGACGACCAGCAAAAGGCCGAGCGTCAGGGTCATGAACGAGCGCCAGGCGAGGGCGTAGCGGCGGCCGACCAAGCCGACGCAGGTGGCGCAGATCGGCAGCAGGTCCGGGCTGACCGCCATCGCGCCGACGATCAGGATCCCGCTGCTGTTGATCACGCCGAGGGCGGCGATCACGGCGGCGACGGTGATCAGGGCGAGATAGCGGGCGAGCGGGCGCGAGTTGGCCCGCGCCTGTCCCATCACCTCCACCCAGGCGAAGCCTTCGATGCCGTTGTCGCCGCCGAGGTGGCGCCGCGACGGCGCCACCACTTCGACCCGGGTCAGCAGGTAGTCGTCGACGCCGATCCCGAGCTCGGCAATCGCTTCGACCAGGCGATCGGCCGCGGCCGGCTCGACGTCGGCGACGAACACCTCGCGGTTAGTCGCCGACGTCTCGTCGGGCTGGCGCACGACGCGCCGCACTCCCTCCAGCTCCCGCAGCAGATCGCTGAAGTGGCCGGCGCGCTCGGCGTCGACCGATGAGCGCAGCCTCAGCACCGGGTCACGGGGTGCCTTCGGGCCCCTCGGCGAGCTTGTAGACGATGATGATCGAGAGCGCGAAGATCGCCAGCGACCAGAATGGGTAGGCGCCGATCGAGAGCAGCGAGCCGATCGCGTTGAGGGAGGCGATGAAGATGCCGAACCAGCGCCCGAACTCGCCGCCGGACCAGAGCGAGAAGGCGGCGACCATCTCGAGCACGCCGACGATCAGGATGATCCAGCCCCAGGTGTTGAGTCCACTGAGAATGTAGGTGGCGTCCTCGGTGAAGAACTTCGAGTCCCCGATCGCGGCGATGCCCCAGATGATGTTCAGCAGACCGGCAACGATGAGCAGGATGCCGGCGAATACCCACCAGCCGCTTAGCGTCGATTCCGAATTCATTGAGTAACCCTTTCGTGCGTTGGACAAGGATCCAAACGCAATCACGATAGGTGACTCAGGAGACGAGTTTTATGACCTTGAAGGCTTTTGTGCCGCGTGGGGTCTCGACCTTGACGGTCGCGCCCACCTTGGTGTTCATCAGGGCTTTGCCGATCGGTGACTCAGCCGAGAGGCGGCCCTCGGCGAGGTTCGCCTCGGTCGAGCCGACCAGGGTCCAGACGTTGGCTTTGCCGTTCGCCTCCTCGACGACTTCGGCGGTCAGCCCGAAGGCGAAGGAGTCGGCGGCGCCGGCGTCGACCTCGACCACGACCGCGTTGTGCAGCCGCTCCTGCAGCCGCTTGATGCGGGTCTCGAGGTGCGCCTGGTCCTCTTTGGCGACGTGATACTCGGCGTTCTCCTTGAGGTCGCCCTCCTCGCGGGCAACCTTGATCCGCGCCGCCATCTCCTGGCGCGCCGGTCCTTCCAGCTGTGCCAGCTCGGCTTTGAGGTCCTCGATCCCGGCTGCGGTGATCGGCTCCCCGCTCTGCTCTGGTGCGCTCATAGGCCCAGCCTGCCAGAAACGGCCGCCGCTCGCTCCCGACAGGTCGCAGGCGGGCTGCTGGTCGCCGCCATTTTCCGCCAGCGGCGCGTTCCGCGGTTCCTTTTCCACGTCATTAGTGGATTAGGAACCGCGGAACCTTGCCCCCCCCAGCCGCTCCAGGCGCTCAGCGGTTGGGCGGGGAGGGCGTCGCCGAGGATCAACCATCGCGGACCAATCCGCTGATCCGGCGCGGCGAAGTGGGGCGGGGCGCTACCCGGCAAAAGCGCGCCCCGTCCCCCTCGCCTCTTCAGACGGCCGCGGGTTTCTCCGCGTCGCTCCCGTCCTGGGATCCGAGGGGAGTCGAGGCCCCATGGTTCCCGGACGGGGACGAACCGTTGAAGCTCTTGGCCCGGGCCGGGCGCAGGTAGGCGATCTGCCCCTCCCGCAGCTCCAGCCGCTGCAGCTCGTTGCGGGTCAGCTGCGCCCAGACCTCGGTGCCGTCGGCGAGCACGAACTCGACCCGGATCTCGAAGCCGAGGGCGACGATGCGCCGCACCAGGCCCTGCTCGGTGCGATCGTCGGCGTCGAGCACGACCTCCATGTCGTGCGGGCGCACGAAGTTCTCGCCGAGCTGGTTTACCTCGCCGACGAAGCTCATCACGAACTCGTTGGCGGGGTGCTCGTAGAGGTCGTCGGCCGTGCCGTGCTGCTCGACCCGGCCGCGGTTCATCACCACCAGCTGCTCGGCGACGTCCATCGCCTCCTCCTGGTCGTGGGTGACGAAGATCGTCGTCACGTGCATCTCCTCGTGCAGGCGTCGCAGCCAAGTGCGCAGGTCCTTGCGGACCCTGGCGTCGAGGGCGCCGAAGGGCTCGTCGAGCAGCAGCACCTGCGGTTCCACCGCCAGCGCCCGGGCCAGGGCCATGCGCTGGCGCTGGCCGCCGGAGAGCTGGTCGGGGTAGCGCTGGGCAAGCCCGTCCAGCTGCACCAGGCGCAGCAGCTCGTGCACCCGGTCGTCGATCCTGGCCTTGTCCCACTTGCGGATCTTGAGGCCGAAGGCGACGTTGCCGAACACGGTCATGTGCTTGAAGGCGGCGTAGTGCTGGAAGACGAAGCCGACCTCGCGCTTCTGCGCCGGCGTCGCCGTCGCGTCCTGGTCGTTGATCACGACGCGGCCGGCATCGAGGTCCTCGAGCCCGGCGATCGCCCGCAAGAGCGTCGACTTGCCGCTGCCGCTGGGCCCGAGCAGCGCCGTCAACGAGCCATCGGGCACGTCGATCGAGACGTCGTCAAGCGCCTGAAAGTCACCGAAGCGCTTGTGCGCTCCCTCGACTGCGATTCCCATCAGGAACCCTCCTTTGATTTGGACAATTGATCGCCGGTCTCGGGGACGACCACCAGCGTGCTGGGGGCGCCCGCCTTGGCCTTGCGGCCGCCGACGCTCATCAGCAGCAGCGTGGTCAGGGCGAGCAGGGCGAGGACGATCGCCCCCGCGTAGGCCGCTTCCTCGTTGAACTGCTCGAAGGCCTTGGCGACGAACAGCGGCAGGGTCTCGGTCTCACCCGAGATCGAGCCGGAGACGATCGTCACGGCGCCGAACTCACCGAGGACGCGGGCGGTGGTGAGGACGATGCCGTAGGCCACGCCCCAGCGAATCGCCGGCAGGGTGATCCGCCAGAAGGTCTGCCAGCCGTTGGCGCCCAGGGTCGAGGCGGCCTGCTCCTGCTCGGTGCCGATCTCCTGCAGCACCGGCACCACCTCGCGGACCACGAACGGCAGTGAGACGAAGACGCTGGCGAGGATCATCCCCGGCGTCGAGAAGAGGACCTGGATGCCCCATTCGCTCAGGGTCGGCCCGAACCAGCCGTCGTTGCCGTAGAGCAGGAACAGCGCCAGGCCGACGACGATCGGCGAGATCGCGAAGGGCAGGTTGATGATCCCGTCGAGGATCGCGTTGCCCTTCCACCTGTGGCGGACCAGCAGCAGCGCGCAGCCGACGCCGAAGAGCGTGTTCAGCGGCACCGCCACCGCGACCATCAGCAGGGTCAGCCAGATCGCGTGGATCGCGTCGGGCGAGGTCATCGCCTCGACCGGCGGTCCGAGGCCGTGCTCGAAGGTCTTGTAGAAGATCATCCCCACCGGGGCCAGCAGCAGCAGGCCGAGGTAGCCGAGGGCGAGGCTGCGCAGACCCCACCTGGCGATCATCCGCGCGCTCCTCTGCGGGCGAAGAGGCTGACTCCGATCAGCAGCGCCAATGAGATCGCCAGCAGCACCACCGAGACGGCGGAGGCGCCGGCGACGTTGCCGGACTCGATCTGGCTGCGGATGAAGACCGAGGAGACCTCGGTGTCGAAGGGGATGTTGCCGGAGATCAGGATCAGCGAGCCGTACTCGCCCAGTGCCCGCGCGAAGGCGAGCAGGACGCCGGCGATGATCCCGGGCAGCAGGTTGGGGAAGATGATCCGCCGGAAGACGGTGAAGCCGCCGGCCCCGAGCGAGGTCGCCGCCTCCTCCATCTCGCGGTCCAGCTCCATCAGCAGCGGCTGCACCGCGCGGACCACGAAGGGCAGGGTGATGAAGCAGAGCGCGAGCACGATCGCGACCCGCGTGAAGGCGATGTTGAGGCCGAACGGGCTCTCGGACCCGTAGAGCGTCAGCAGGGTCAGGCCGGCGACGATCGTCGGCAGGGCGAAGGGGAGGTCGATCAGGGCGTTGACGGCGCCCCTGCCGGGGAAGTCGTCGCGGACCAGGACCCAGGCGATGATCGTGCCGAAGACGGCGTTGATCGCGACCACGACCAGCGAGCAGATCACGGTCAGTTTCAGCGCCGCCAGCGACTGCGCGCCGGTGACCGAGTCCCAGAAGGCGCCGAGGCCGCCGCTGGTCGACTCCACGACCACGGCGGCCAGCGGCAACATCACCATCAGGGACAGGTAGAGGACGACCATGCCGCGACCGAGGCCGACCCCGAGCCCGGGCAGGCGGATGCCTGCCCGGGGTGCCGCGACTGGGGGGATGCTTGCCGGGTGCGCGTCCATCAGCCGCTCGTCGAGACTCCGAGTTCCTTCTCGATCTTGGCCACCGAGCCGGTGGTGTCGTCGAAGAACTCGTCGTTGACTTTCTCCCAGCCGCCGAGCTCGGCGATCGCGAACAGGTCTTGCGGGGTGGGGAACTGCTTCTCGTCGACCAGTTTGGGATTGACCGGCCGGTAGCCGTTCTCAGCCCACAGTTCCTGGCCGGCGTCCGACCAGATGTAGTCGAGGAATTTCTGGGCCGACTCCGGCGCGTCCTTGGTGACCGCGATCGGGGTCTCGATCAGGATCGTGCTGGGCGGGATCACGTAGTCGACCTCCTCGCCCTCCTCCTGGGCCTTGATCGCCTCGTTCTCGTAGCCGAGCAGCACGTCGCCCTCGCCCTGGGTGAAGGCGGCCAGTGCGTCACGGGCGCTGCCGGGCTGGACGACCGTCTTGTCGAGCACGGCCTTGACCGCGGCGAGCGCCTCCTCGGGGGATTTGCCGGCGTTGATCTGCGACCCGTAGACGGCCATGATGTTCCAGCGCGCCGCCCCGGAGCTGAAGGGGTTGGGGGTGACGATCTCGACGTCTTTGGTCAGCAGGTCGTCGAGCGACTCGAGGCCATCGGGGTTGCCTTCGCGGACGGTCATCACCACGACCGAGTCCTGGGCGATCCCGTCGTATGGCTGTTCGCTCCAGTCGGGGGAGACCTGGCCGGATTCGACGAGGCGGATCATGTCGCCGCCCTGCGCGAAGTGGACCACGGAAGCGGGCTGACCGGCCTCGACGGCGCGGCTCTGGTCGCCGGAAGCTCCGAACGAGTTGCTGAAGCTGACGTCGGCACCCTCGGGGGTGGCCTCGAAGCCAGGCTCGAGCGCTTCCTCGTAGACGGCCTCCGGGGTGGAGTAGCCGACGACGTCGAGCTTGCCGCTGCCGCTGGACGAGCCGGTGGCGTCGTCGTCGCTGCCGCCGCAACCGGCGGCGAAAAGGGCGATCAGCAGGGTGAGAAGCGCGGCCGGGAGGCCAAGTCTCACGCTGCGCCGCCGGGCGTTGCGAGCGTTCCGCATAGATGATTCCTTCCTATTTTGACTGACTTACTGCTGAATGTGGCGGCACCGTAGCACAAAGTCGATAAACAAAGTAGGGAATACCGATCTGGATTCGTCCGTTTAGGCTTGCGGCGCACTGGGAGCGGGCTACGGGAGGAGTGCGGGATGAGTGTCGACGCGGTTCGCACGCCGGACGAGTTGCTGGAGGGCCTGCCGGATTACCCCTTCGAGTCGGCGTATCGCGAGGTCGACGGCCTCCGCCTCGCCCATCTCGACGAGGGGGAGGGCAAGCCAGTCGTCTTCTTCCATGGCGAGCCGACCTGGTCTTACCTCTGGCGCAAGGTGATCCCGCCGGTTCGCGACGCCGGCTACCGCTGCATCGCCCCCGACTACGCCGGCTTCGGCCGCTCCGACAAGCCCACCGATCTCGGCTGGTACACGTACGACCGCCACGTCGAGCTGATGGCGCTGCTGCTGGAGGAGCTCGACCTGCGCGACGCGACCGTGGTCGTCCACGACTGGGGCGGGCCGATCGGGCTGCGGCTGGCGGTCGAGCACCCCGACCGCATCTCCCGCATCGTGATCATGGAGACCGGCCCCTTCACCGGCCACCAGCGCATGAGCGACGCCTGGTTCGCCTTCCGCGACTTCGTCCGCGACAACGAGGACGTGCCGGTCGGGATGCTGATCCGGGGCGGCTGCAAGAACGACCCGGGCGACGATGTGGTCGCCGCTTACGACGCTCCTTATATAGACGGGCCTTCGAAGGCCGGGGCGCGAGCCTTCCCGCTGATCCTGCCGACGACCCCCGAGGCGGTCGGCGCGGTCGAGGGCAAACGCGTCGCCGATGGGCTGCGCGCGGACGACCGCCCTTCACTGGTCCTCTGGGCCGACTCCGACCCGATCCTGCCCTTCTCGGTCGGCGAGCGCGTCTCCAGCGAGCTCAACCTGACGCCGCCGCGAGCGATCGCCGACGCCTCTCACTTCCTGCAGGAGGACGCGGGGCCGGAGATCGGCGCGATCATCGCCGAGTGGCTGGGGACGACGCACCTCTAGTTCTGCCGATCAGCTCGATCATCTCCGGGTGCGAGCGGTCCAGCAGCAGCTGCACGCGCCGCGGCGGCGCCTCGTCCTCGACCCAGGTGACCGTGCCGGGCCAGTAGGGGCTGGGAGGGGTGCCGGGGTTGTGGAAGGCGGAGGCGAAGACCCAGCTGCCGGTGTTGTGCAGCTGACCGCCGCCCGCCAGCGGCCAGGTGGCTTCGCCCTCGTTGGGGCCGCCGCGGTGGGTATGGCCGGTGATCACGTGGGCGCCGTCGACCCGCAGCCGCGTGGCCAGCTCGGTCGCCGCCTCGACGCCGGCGCTGAAGATCGCGTTCGCCGAGATGTCGCTCTCGAAGTCGGAGTGGAGCAGGCGGTTGATGGCCCGGATCCCGAGCGGGAATGCGGCTCGCACCGAGGCGGCGCGCAGGCGCTGGCGGGAGCTGGCGCCGCTGTCCTCCCCGGCAAGCGCCTTCCAGGCGGCTTCGGAGGGATGGGAGCGAGGGCGGCCGGCCCGCGCCCGGGCCTGGGCGACGCCGAAGCTGAACCCGTAGATCGGCCGCAGCACCCGCTCGTAGTCGCCTGGCGCCGCCGGGCTCGGCAGGGCCCCGGAGAGACGGATCAGCGTGGCGACGGCCAGGCACTCGGCGCGGGGCAGCGAGAGGTGGGCGTCCATGTAATGGCCATGGGTGGCGTAGACGTCCTCGCGCAGCCAGAGCCCCGGGTAGGCGATGCGCAGGTTGGCCGGGCCGAGCCAGGCGTCGATGACGGCTCCGGCGCCGTCGGCGGGCGCGTCGTCGTGTTGCTCGAGTCCCAGCTCCGAGGCGCCCGCGAGCGAGAGCCGGTCGAGCAGCGGCTCGGCCAGTCGATGGTCGTGGTTGCCGGGCACGATCGCGACCTCGCGCTCGCCCAGCGCCTCTCCCAGCTCCTCGAAGAAGGGGCGGGCGGAATCGAGCACGACGCCAAGCGCCAGGTCGCGCAGCTCGACCACGTCGCCGAGCAGGACGACGCGGTCGGCGGCGGCGATCTCCTCGAGCAGGACCCGGCGCACCGCGGGGTCGCGCAGCACGTCCTCGCCGCTGGCGGCGCCGAGGTGGAGGTCGGAGACGATCGCGGTGCGCATCTGCTTGTTCTACTCGACTGATGAGTTGTGGTGCCTATAGGGGCCAAAAGCCTTTCAGCCATCGGTTTGGCTGGGTAGCCAGGCCGGGTAGAATCCCGCGGATGCACGCCTTCGGCGACGAGCAGATCGCGCCCGCCAACGGAATCGAGCTCTGCTACCAGGAGATGGGCGACGCCGATGGCGAGCCGTTGCTGCTGGTGATGGGGTTGGCGACGCAGATGCTGGCCTGGGACGAGGGCTTCTGCGGACTGCTGGTCGAGCGCGGCTTTCGCGTCATCCGCTTCGACAACCGCGACATCGGCCGCTCGACCAAACTGACCTCGGCGGGAGTTCCGCGCCGCGTCGACATGATGACGGGCCGCCGCGCCAGCGCGCCCTACCTGCTGCGTGACATGGCCGCCGACACGGTCGGGCTGATGGATCACCTCGATCTCGACTCCGCCCACATCGCCGGCGCCTCGATGGGCGGGATGATCGTGCAGACGATGGCGATCGAGTACCCGGAACGGGTGCGCTCGATGGTCTCGATCATGTCCAACACCGGCAGCCGCTGGACCGGCATGCCTAGCCGCAAGGCGATGGCGGTCCTGCTCGGGCGCCCACCGCGCGGGCGCGAGGCGGCGATCGAGCGCGCGGTCAAGACCTTCGGCGTGATCGGCTCCCCGGGCTACCCGTTCGACGAGGAGCGCGTGCGCCGCATCGCCGGCCGCTCCTACGATCGCGGCCACAGCGCCGCTGGAGTCCTGCGCCAGCTGCACGCGATCACCGCTTCCGGCGACCGCACCCGGGCCCTGCGTGGGGTCCGCGTCCCGACCACGGTCATCCACGGCAACCGCGACCCGCTGATCCGTCCGGCCGGCGGCCGCGCCACCGCCCGCGCCATTCCCAACGCCCGCCTGAAGATGATCGACGGCATGGGCCACGACCTTCCCCGTCAGCTCTGGCCGCTCTTCGCCGAGGAGATCGCCGCCACCGCGGCGCGCTCCTCCCCAGGGGTCATGCAGCCCGCCTGAGGTAGCGCTAGCCTTTGCTCGGCTGATTTCGAGCTACTGAGGGAGAATTAAATGGTGGGAGTACGGGGGAAGAGCGGACATCCGTTCCTTTTTGCGGCGTTGGCGTTGGGGTGCTTGGCGCTGCTGGCCCCAGGGGCAGCGGGGGCCGCTACCGTCGTCAATGGCAACTTCGAGTCCGGGGCCCTGAACGGCTGGAACGTCTACCGGGCCAACGAAGTCGGCAACTGGTTCGCTTACCAAGGCACCAGCGAGCCGATCGCCGACAAGCGGGGCGGCGAACCCGTCCAGCCTCCGCCGCAGGGCACCTATGCCGCGATCGCCGACGAGCTCAACCCCGAGACGCTGATCCTCTCCCAAGACGTCGTTCTCGGGTCTGGCCGCGAACACCGGCTCAGCCTGCTCGCTTACTACGATTCCTACGTGCCGATCGCGGTGCCGACGCCCGACACCCTTTCTGCCAACAGCGACGTCCTGGCGGGCCAGCCCAATCAACAGTTCAGGATCGACGTGATGACGCTCGCTGCCCCGATCGATTCGGTGGCCCCGACGGACATCCTCCGCACCGTCTTCCGGACGCTGCCGGGCGATCCCAAACGGATGCTGCCAACCAGGCTGACCGCGGACCTCAGCGCGTTCGCCGGTCAGACGGTGCGCCTGCGGATCGCCGTCGCCGCCCATGAGGAAGTGCTTGCCGCGGGCGTCGACGCGATCTCGATCGCCAGCAATCTGCCGGGTCAAGGTCCCGGCTCAAAAGGCCCTGGCGGGAACGGTTCCGGCCTGAAACCTCGCGGCTCGACCCAGTTCGGCCTCGGTAGGGCCACGATAAACAAGCGGAACGGGACCGCGACCCTGCCGGTGCGGGTCCCCGGGGCCGGGCTTTTGACGGCAAAGGGCGAGAGCGTCTCCGCCAAGGGCGCCCGCGCCAGCGCGACCAAAGCGGGGAAGCGGCGCCTGCTGACCAAGCCCGCCCGTGTCCGGGCCGCGGGGGCGGGGACGGTGCTCCTGCGCCTGAAGCCGACCGCCGCCGCCCGCAAGATCCTCGAAGAGAAGCAAAAGCTGCGGGTCAGGCTGATCATCACCTACGCGCCGACCGGTGGCGTCCCGGAAGCGACCTCGCTGCCGCTGGCGCTCAGACTCACGGCAGGCCCACGCCAGCGACGCTGACGCCGATCCCCAGATGCGGCTGAAAGGAGTCGAACCTTCACGGGCTCTCGCCCACACGGACCTGAACCGTGCGCGTCTACCAGTTCCGCCACAGCCGCGGGACGAGGCAATTTACCGGTTGCGCCCCCATCGACCCCCGCTGCCCCAGAAAGCGAGCCGAATCCTTCTGTCGCTAGAATGCCCGTCCCACGCCGCTATCGTCTAGGGGACTAGGACGCTGGCTTCTCATGCCAGAAACCGGGGTTCGAATCCCCGTAGCGGTACTTCTTCAAACCGGCGCTCGCGATGCTAGCCCCAGAAGATGCAGGTGGGATCACTGTCGAGGTCGCGGATCAGGGGCGCCAGGTCGGGCACGGGCTCGATGAACGGGTACTCCAGTCGACGGTCGTTTCGGTCGCGTGCGTAGAGCGTCCAGAGACGGGTCGTCGGGTCCCACTCGAAAGTGCAGATCCGCATCCTGGTCCAGTCTGGTCCAATCTCCTTCCGCCACGGCGGGCGGCACTCGTAGATCGTGATCGTGTTTCCGCGGACCTTGTACTCGATTCGCACCTTGTCGTCGTGTTTGGCAGGCACCTTCGTCGCGCAGTAGGTCGCGATGAGCGATATCGCGGGATCAAGTACCTCGGGGGGCAGCGCCATCGGTCTCAAACCTAACGCGGTGCGGTGCCTCGGCGTGCCGTCGGTACCAGGCGGAGCTTTCGCGGCCGGTCCAACGCCTCCGCAAGATGTATCCCGAGGCGGTCCGGAATCCCGCGCACTCGCCACGGAGCCGCGTTATACTGCCGGTATGACTCACAAGGTCGGCATCAAGGGCCAGGTGGTGATCCCCAAGGCGATACGAGACGAGATCGGGATCAAGCCGGGCGACGAGGTGACGTTCGAGCCGAACGGGTTCGAGGTCCGGGTGCGGAGGGTCAACGACGATCCCAAGCGCCGTGCCGACGAGATCCGCACTCTGCGCGGTATCTGGGCCGGGGTCGGCGGCGGCACGGAGGAGCTGCTGGAGGAGCGGCGGCGCGAACGCGACGCCGAGGAGCGAAAGGCCCAGAGGTGGGGCGTTGATCGTCCTCGATAGCTGGGCGCTGCTGGCTTATCTGAAGGACGAGGACTCGGCAGATCGCATCGAATCTGCCTGGCTCGGGGAGGGAGCGACGATCTGCTCGATCAACCTCGGCGAGGTTCTCTACATCCGCATACGGGGCGACGGGGAGGACTCGGCAGCCGCCGACATCGACCGGATGCGTCAGCGTCTTGATGTCGTTGATCCGGACTGGCCTCTCGTATCGGAGGCGGCGAGAATCAAGGCCCACGGCGGTCTCTCGTATGCCGACGCCTTTTGTCTCGCGACTGCCCTCCGGGCAGAGGCGCCCCTCTGGACCGGCGACCCCGAGATCGTTGACCAGGCAGCCGAGCATTCATGCGCGGTCGTGGACCTGCGCGCTCCAGCTGGGTGAGTCGCCTCGAGGAGCGCTTCGCCGACCGTTGCAGCGAGCGAGAGAAACCGGCTCGGCCGTAAGCCGAGCCGCGTGGTTCGACTTGTGTGACGCAAGGGGTATGGCTTTATCGGAGAGAGCCGGATCACCCGCCTCTCCCAGGTCACTTAGATTCCTCGCCTCGCCGAACGCGCTTGACACCAGCGCTTTCAGGCGTATCTGACCACTGTTGCGGTCGATCTCGACCCGGAGGCGAAAGGCGTCGAACACCGCCCGCCCCGACGTGCTCGCCGCCCAACGCCGCGAACGGGCCCGCATCCGCAGCCAACCCAGCAACGCTGGGGCCGCCCCCCGCCCCAAGGCAGCATGATCAAACCCAAGCCAACGTTCGTGGTCACCGCACTAGCCGTTGGAGGGCCACGCCTACTTTCGCACGCGGAAGCCGAGCATCGTGATGGCGCCCGACTGGGTGTTGTTGAAAGGTTCCAGGTCGATCCTGTCGAGGCTTGGGGGCGAGAAGCGGACTCCGTCGCCGAGTAGCACCGGTAGGACATACACCAGGATCTCGTCGACGAGCCCGCGCTGCAGGCACTGGGCGGCCAGGTCGGCACCGAGGATCTCCAGGTTCTTGTCGCCCGCAGCGCTGCGTGCCGTAGCAACGGCTTCCTCAAGTCCACAGGTGAGGAATGTGACGGTAGGGTCCGGTTCGTCGGGAGCCTTGTGGGTGAGGACGAACTGTGCTCCCCCGTCGTAGGTGGTGTCCTGGTCGGCCATACGTTTTCCGACCTCGTAGGTGCCCCGGCCGATAAGCATGGCGCCCGTGGCCGCCATGACCTCCGGGACGGCGTCCGCAGTCAGGTACTCGAAGATCCAGTCCATCGCGTGGCCAGGACCGGCGATGAAGCCGTCCAGCGACATCGCCCTGTTCACGACCACTTTGCCGGTGCCGATGCCCACATCACTCATGCGTTTTCTCCACGGATCTTGGAAGCCCGAAGCCGAATCATAGTTCGGCCGGTGGGGAGGGCGAGGGCGGGAGTTGCACGCCGCCACACTCCGGACAGCACTCAGCGAGAAACTCAAGGCGCATCGTGAATGGGCCGCCTTCCTGGATTGCTGGGTCGCTCGCTGGCATGGACCACGAGGCTAGGGCGTTCCTTGGTCGAACCCGTTGGGAAGCTCGTCTGTCACGGCCGCTGGGTCTGCCATGATTTCTAGCGATGGAGCAGCCCGCCCACATCAAGGTCAGCGGTGCTCTCGAGGGCGAGTTCATCGTCATTGAGGAGCGCAGCGCCAGCGAGTTCGTGATCACGCGCGATACCTCTTGGAAGGCAATGCTCGGCAAAGACGAGCGGGACGCCACCGAGGAGGAGATCGCAGCTCTAGAGGCCGAGCACGGGCCGTTTCAGCCCGCAGACGGCGAGGGGTAGTCCTTGTCCATCCGGCGGGGGAATGCCCGCGTCCTCTTTGACGAGGGCGCCTTCGCCGAGGACGCGGTCGCGCGGTCGCGCGGGCGCCGAGGCGCTTCGCGAGGCTCGCAACCAGTTCGGGCGGGAGGGTGTCGAGATCAAGACCCTTCGCCGCTGCGATCCCGAAGGACGCGACGGCGAGGGCCTCGCCCTTCGCTATCTCGCCTTCGGCATCCGGCATCACCCGCGCGACTCGAACGCGCCGACCGTCTACGAGATCGCCGACCGGCGATTCCACGACGAGCCTTCATAGCGGCGGCCGTGCGGCTTCTCGGCGAATCGTCAGGCCGCCTCCCGTGGGTCGAGGTCGGCCAGCAGTTCCTCGCAAGCATCGAAGCCGAGCCGGAACAGCTCGTTGGTCGCGGCGTCTTCTTCCCTTGACTCGCGCTCGGTGACCGATTCGAGGAGGACTCGTTCGGCTTCGCCGTGGAGGCGTTGGAGTAGTTCCATCAGATCCTCCGGTGGCATGGTCAGCTCGAATGCTTTGCGTCCGTCGCGGCCGTTCCAGCCGATGTCCTCCAGCAGCCGGAAGTCTTCGCCGAACTCCAGGCCGAGCCGCTCGGCGGTGGCGAAGTCCTTGTTGATCTCCAGTGCGATCCATAGATCGCCGACAGCGCCCAGGTGATTGCGCACCAGTTCGTAAAGCCCGTCGCGCTGGTCGCCGTCGATCGTGCAGGTGGTGCTGGGCATTGGGCTCTGTTCCGGGAAAGCGACTTCCACCTCGGCGACGCCGGAGCCCACTATCGCGTCAGTCACCCAGCAGCAAGGCGGTCTCCAGCTCCGTCGCGAAGTCCTTCAGGCGACGGCCGAAGAGGTCCTCGACGGCGCGAATGCGATTGGTGACCGTACGACGATCGACGCCCAGCGCCGCGGCGGTCGAGGAGATGTTGCGCTCGGCGGCGAAGTAGGCGCGCAGGGTCGCTCGCGCCACCTTGCCGTCGTCCCGCGTCTTTTCGAGCGGCTCCAGGTAGAGCTGGCGCAGCGAAGTGGCGACGAGGTCGTCGCGGAGGATCGATGCCAGCAGGGCGACGTCGGCGTAGCGGACGATGGACTGCCCCCTGCCCTCTGCGATTGGCAGTGCCGCCTTGGCCTGGCGGTGGCTGAGCCGCCAGCCCGGCAGCCCCTCGGCGGGCTCGCCAACGGTCACCACCACCCGGTCCAGGGAGATCTCGTCCAGCGCTCGGAGCGCATCGTCGGCCTCGACCGGGCTCCTGCCGCCGAGCCAGCAGGCCCAGACCGGCTCCTCCTCACGGCAGACGGCGAGCAGACGACGGTCGAGCCTCACCGCCAGCTCGCGCATCAGCTCTCGCGCACCCCCTCCCTTGGCGATCAGGGCGAGGTGGTGGGCGGCGAGGTCATATCCGAGCTCGGAGTGATCGACCAGCTCGCCGGCGAGCAGGCTCTGGACGCAGGCGCGACGCCGCTCCGCGGCGCTGGTCGGTCGGTTCTTCGCCTCGCGGACGTGCTCTTCGCTGACCGCCTCGATCAAGCGATCGGAGAGCGTCGCCTGCGCGCCGAGCAGACGACGAAGGGCCGAGCTCGGAACTTCGGCTCGCTCCGCCTCTTCGACGAGAAAGTCCCCGAAGAGGCTGTTGCCGGCGAAGTAGCGACGCAGGACGGTGTCGAGGGAAACGCCATCCCGCGCATCCAGCCGGGCCTGCGCGAGCAGCGCCGGTGGAACGGCCGGGGCGTGGCGCTCACCGAGTTCGAGCACGGCGAGCCGGTACTCGATGGCGGCGGTGACAGCGGCATTGAGGCCCTCGAGGTAGCCGGGGTCGGTGACGTCGTAGGGATCGGAGATCGCGTAGACGCGAGTCGCGATCGCGCTCCGAAGCTCGGGGACGCGGTCGCGGAGGCGAGATGCAAGAGTGGAACAGGCCTCGTCCACGCCACGCTTGCTCACGTACCCACTTTAGCGGCCAGGTGGACCGGAACCCTCGGCCGCGGATTTCGATGCCTCGACCGCCTCCAGCGAGCTGGTCGCGGTCGCGCGACCGTCGCCGAGTCCCACCATCAGGTTGATCGCGAGGGGGCGCATGATGCCGAGGCCGTCGCCGCTGGGGCCGAAGGCGCCGGCGATCTCGAGCAGGACGTAGCCGTGGGTGGCGCTGAGGAATTGGCCGGCGGCGACGACGGGGTCGACCGACTCGATCCGCCCGGACTGCTCGACCCTGCTCATCGAGCGCACCAGCACGTCGACGGCGCCCTGCGCCTCGGGCGAATTGGCGACGGCTCCGGAGACCGCCATTTCGAGGCCGGCGTGCTGTCGCAGTCCGCCATCGGTGAGACCGAACATCAGCCGGTAGAGATGGGGGTGGGCGAGCGCCCACTCGCCGTAGGCCCAGCCCTTGGCGAAGAAGTCGGCGACCGGGTCCTCGCTCTCCGGGACCGCCGCCACATAACGGGCGAGCTCGTCGAACCCGTCGGCGACGATCGCCTCGATCAGCCCCGGCATGCCGCCGAAGAGGGTGTAGAGCGCCTGGGTCGAGGTGCCGGCCTCGGCGGTGAGGGCGCGGGCACGCAGCACCTCGGGCCCCGAATCCTCGAGCGCTCGCCGGGCCACGGCAAGCAGCTTCGCGCGCTGGTCCTGCCTCGGCTCGTCGCTGCTATCGTCCATCGATAACAATGTTACAACAGTGTTCTGAGGCTGCCAACGAGCGGCGCTACGACGTGATCGTGGTCGGCGCCCGCTGCGCGGGCTCGCCGCTGGCGACGATGCTCTCCCGGGCCGGCATCAAGGTCTGCCTCGTCGACCGGGCCGCCTTCCCGAGCGACACTCCATCGACCCATGGCATCCAGCCCTCTGGGGTCAAGGTCCTCGATCGACTCGGCGTGCTGGAGCGGCTGCTCGAAGAGGCTCCGCCAATCGACGACGGCATCATCGCCTTCGACGACAACCGGATCGAGCTGAGCGGGATCGCCAGGAAGCTCGGAGCCCCGGTCGTCAACATCCGCCGAGTCAGGCTCGACGCGATCCTGCTCGAGGCCGCTCGCGCCGCCGGAGTCGAGGTCCGAACGAAGACGACCGTGACCGGCCTGGTCGAATCGAGCGGGCGAGTGGTGGGCGTCGAGACCAGCGCGGGCGTCCTGCGGGCGCCGCTCGTGGTCGGCGCCGACGGCGCCCGCTCCACCATCGCTCGCCTCGTCGGCGCCCGCGAATACCACCGCACGGCACCGCGCCGACTCTTTCTTTGGTCCTACTTCGAGGGGGTCGACCGGGACGAGCGCCGCATCTGGCTCGGCAACGTCGGGGCCGACGGCTTCCTCGCCAGCCCCACCGACGCAGGGCTCTTCCTCGCCGCTTTCGTCGCGCCGATCGACCGGCGGAGCGAGCTGCGCGGCAATCGCACGGTCGGCTACGAGGAGGGAATCGCCCGCTGGCCGGAGCTGGCGGAGCGGCTCGCCGGGGCGCGGCGCCTCGGCCCGGTGCTGATGACGTCGCGCTGGCACGGCTACTTCCGCGAGTCGGCCGGCCCTGGCTGGGCGCTGGTCGGCGACGCCGGCCACTTCAAGGATCCCACGCCCGGCCAGGGCATCTCCGACGCCCTGCGGCAGGCGGAGGCTCTGGTCCCGGCGATCGAGCGGGCGCTGGGAGGCGAGGAGCCGGCGGATCGGCCATTGCGCGAGTGGTGGGCCTGGCGCGACCGCGACGCCTGGGAGATGTACTGGTTCGCCCAGGACATGGGAGCCACTTACCGTGCCCCGATCCTGTTGGGGGCACTGCAGGAGCGCTTCGCGCTCGAGCCCCGGCTCGTCGACGACCTCCTCCGCGTCCTCGGCCACGACCTCCCTCCCTCCGAGCTGTTCTCACCGTCGCTGATCCTCTCGGTGCTTGGCGAAGCGCTGCGCACCGGCCGGGGCAAGCGCCTGGCGCTGCTGGACGAGTTCCGGGCGCTCGCCGTCGAGGAACTTCGCCGCCGCGCGCTCGACGTCTCGGGCGTGCGCCGGCCGGCCTACTGACGGGCGGAGCCTTGCTGGGCGTGAGCGTGCCGTTCGCATAGATTGCACTCGATGCCAACCGCCTTCGAGATCGGTACCCGTTACGAGCTTCCCCCCGGCGAGTCGCCCTCCTGGTTCCACGACGTGCTCGCGCAGGTACGCCAGGAACGCGAGGGGGACGTGCCGATCAGGGTCGAGGCGACCACGGGGCACCGGGTCGACGCGCTGCTGACCGAGCTCGATCCAGCGATCTCGGCGGGGCTGCATGGAAAGGTCGGCCTCAACTCCCACGGGGAGGACCTGGTGATCGGGTCGGAGATGATCGCCGCGTTCACGCTGCTGCCCGGCGAGACCGCCAAGCGCGAAGACGATTCCGAGGACTGACCGCGAAGCGGCGCCTGCCGCTGCGGGATCAGCCCCCGGTGGACTACTTACAGGTCTTGTCCGGCGCCGGCAGGTTGAGCCGCTGGCGCGCGGCGGCCACGGCCGAGACCGAGGAGCGGCAGGCTTTGGCGATGGCGCCGTCGCCGTGGTCGGGGCGGCGGCTGACCTCGAACTCGATCAGGGCCGCGCGCCGTAGTTTGGCGCGGACTTCGATCGGGCTGTCGTCGGGTGCCGACTGCAACGCCGCCTGCGCGGCGCGGTCGCGCCGGCAGTTGAGGCAGAAGATGCCGTCCTTGTTGCGATCCCAGGTCTCGGGGAAGTCGACGCGCTGACCGTCCATGCGACCGACCGAGACGCCGCACTGGTTACAGGTCCATTTCTTCGCGGTTCCGGATGCGGTTGCGGTACTCATGCGGCCACCTTTGCCTTGCTGCGACGACGACGGCGCCGGCGCTTCTGGGCGGCGGAGGCGTTGCCGTTGCTGTTGGAGTTGGAGTTGGGACGGGGGGTCGAAGCGGTTTCGGTGCGGCCCGAGCCGGCCGGCCGGTTGAGGTCGAACTCGCGGGCGAGGCCGAGGTCGCGGGCGATCTTGCTCATGTCTCCGACCTGGTCCTCCAGCACGAAGCTGATCCCGGCGCCGCGGGCGCCGGCGCGGCCGGTGCGGCCGATCCGGTGCGTGTAGGCGTCCTGGTCGCCGGGCGCGTCGAAGTTGATCACGTGGGTGACGTCGGCGACGTCGATCCCACGGGCGGCGACGTCGGTCGCGATCAGGGTGTCGACCTCGCCCTTCTCGAACCGCGCCAGCGCTCGTTCGCGCTGGCCCTGGCTCTTGTCGCCATGCATGGCGACAGCCTCGACCTCGCGGCTGCGCAGCCGTTTGACCAGCCGGTCGGCGCCGCGCTTGGTGCGGACGAAGACGAGGGTGCGGCCGCGGCCGACTTCTTTCAGCTGCACGGTCAGATGGTCGAGCTTGGCGCTCTGGGACTCGACGTGGACGAAGCTGTGCTCGATGTCGCGGTCCTTGTGCTCGGTCGGCTCCTGGGTGTGGCGCCGCGCCTTGTGGGTGTAGGCGGCGGCGAGCTTGCCGGTCGCGCCCTCCAACGTGGCGGAGAAGAACAGGGTCTGGCGATCGTCCGGGGTCTGGGCGACGATCCGGCTGACCGCCGGTTTGAAGCCCATGTCGAGCATGCGGTCGGCCTCGTCGAGGACGAGGACCTGGACGCGGTCGAGCGAGATCGTGTTGCGGCCGAGCAGGTCCTCGAGCCGGCCGGGGGTGGCGACGACGATGTCGGCGCGGCGGGCGGCGTTGCTCTGCGGGCCGAAGCCGACCCCGCCGTAGACGGCGGCGACGCGGAGGTCGCGGGCGCGGGCGATCGAGTCGAGCTCGTCGACGATCTGGCTGGCGAGCTCGCGGGTCGGCGCCAGGATCAGCGCCGCGAGGCCGTTGCCGGGCTCGAGCGAGTCGACGGTGGGGATCCCGAAGGCGAGGGTCTTGCCCGAGCCGGTCGGGGACTGGACCAGCAGATCGTGGCCATCGAGCGCGTCGCTGACGACCATCTGCTGGACGGGGAAAGGCGCCGTGATGTTGCGCGCGGCGAGCGCGCCCACCACAGGCTTAGAGATGCCGAGGTCGGCAAAAGACTTCAAGTTATGTGCTCCTTATTGTGCGATTCAGGGAGATTCAGAAGCCCCAAAACGCTGAGAAGCGAGCGGAGGAAACGGAACCTCTCGGGTGGCGGTGGCGCCAAGCCCGACTGGACAACCGTAGCAGGCCGCGGTTTTGGCCTGCTTTTTGCCACTTTTTGCGCGTTTCCTACACTTCTTCGATGGCTTCGCAAGCTCCCGTCGAGCAGACCTACACGCTCTACAGGCGCGGTATCGAGCTGCTCGAAGACGGCGACTTCGTCGACGCCGCCGAGCCGCTGGCCGAGGCGGCGCGGCGAGCGCCGGAGAAGGCCTCGGTGCGCGAGGCGCTGGGCCGCGCCTACTACCGTGCCGGCCGCTTCGCCAAGGCGGCGGTCGAGTTCGAGGCCGTGGTCGAGGCTCACCACGTCGACGACTACGCCCACTTCTGCCTCGGCCGCGCCCTCAGCATGACCGGCCAGAAAGCGCGCGCCCGTCACCACCTGGCGCTGGCCGCGAACCTGCGCCCGGACAGAAGCGACTACCGCTTCTACCGCCGCCTGCTGGACGCCTGACCGACCTCAGAAGCCCTTGACCAGCTTGCCGACGGTCTCGCGCGAGAAATAGGGGCCGAAGGTGCGCGACCTGTCGTCGAGGTGGAGGTAGGTGTTGACGCCGTTGATCTGGGTGCCGTCGCCGATCAACCAGCCGCCGCCGCTGGCGCCGGGAGCCCAGTGGCAGCGGATGCCCAGGGTCGGCGGGCCGGGGAAGCGGTTGGAGAGCAGGTCGTCGCCGATGTAGGGCGAGGTGCATTTCTGCATGTACTTGGTCTCGCCCGGATAGCCGAAGGTCTGAAAGGTCTGGTGGCGGCTGAGGTCGGTGACGATCGTGGCGCCGCCACCGACCGCGTCGGCGAGGTTCACTCCTTCGGAGTTGGGCAGGGTGAGGAAGGCGCCGAGGTCGAAGTCGGGATTGCCGTGATTGGTCCACTGCTTTGGTGCCCGGACTTTCTTGCGGCGGGCGACGAAGGCCCCGAACGGAGCGACGCCGCCGTCGTAGGCGGGGACGAACTGCAGGTAGTTGGACCAGACGCTCCTCCCGCCCTCTTCGCGGCCGCTGTTGATGCAGTGGCCGGCGGTCAGCACCAGCTGCCGGGTGGGGCTGTTGATCGCCGTCCCCGAGCAGTAGCCGGCGAGGTTGCCGCGGCGGATGAAGATGCGGCCGTTGAAGGAGTAGGGCGGCACGTCCGGGGTGGAGACGGAGAGGAAGCTGGCGCCGGCGG
>JBAQZI010000048.1:0-18903 GCA_049790835.1 Solirubrobacterales bacterium | reverse complement strand
GGATCGGCGGCTGGGCGCTGGGCCTGCTCGACTGGCCGCTGCGGCTGGTCGTGATCCCGGTGGCAGTCGCGACGCTGGCGACGCAGGCGACGCCCGACGGGCGGCGTGCGGATCGCTTCGCCCTCTCCTGGCTCGCTGTCCACCTGGCGCCGCTGCGCCGCTCGCTCGACCGCTCGCTGCCCGCGCTCGGGCGAGCGCACCTGCTCGGCGGCGAGCTGTGGGTCGCGCCCGACGAGCGCTCGCCACGATTGCGCCGGGGGCGAGTCCGCGGCCCGGCCGTCGTCTTCTTCTCGGCGCCGGTCTCCCTGCGCGGCTCGGGTTGGCGAGGGCGCCGGCGGGTGGCGCAGGCGCCCGGTCGCCGGCAGCGCAGGGGGGACGTGAGCGCGCGGCGGCTGGCGCTCGGGGACGGCCAGGTGCTGGAGGTGCGCCCGTGACCGGGTTCCCGCTGCGCTACGCGAGGCGGAACGTCCTGATCGGGCCGGGCGGCGAGGCGGCCGCGCTCTACCGCGCCGACACGATCGCCTACCCGTTCCTTCCCCCCGCGGAGAAGTGGGGGCTGCTGCGACGGCTTGAGCGCTTGGCCCATTTGGCCGGCGCCGACTTCTCGATCTGGAGGGTCCAGCGGGCCTACCCGGCCGCGCGCTACGCGCCCGACCTCGCCGACCTCGCCGACGAGCGCCACGCTGACGCCGAGGGGTGGCAGCGCTACCTGGAGGGGCACCAGGCGAGGCTGCGCGAACTCCGCTCCCACGTCCCCGAGGTCTACATCGCTGTCTCGCTGTCCGAGGGCGGCGCCGGCCCGAGCGCCCTGCGCTCCTTCGGCCGCGTCCGCCGCCGGGTCGAGGAGATGGCCGGCGTCGGGGCGCCGCAGCCGATCTCGGGCTCGGAGCTGGAGGCGCTGGCGGCGGTCGAGCAGCGCACCTTCGATCGGCTCAGCGGGGCGATCGCCCTGGAGCGGGCATCGACCGAGGAGCTGCACTGGCTGCTTCGCCGCGCCGCCTGTCGCGGCGTCGCCGAGCCGGTCGCCGACCGGCACTGGCAGCCCGACGCCCTAGTGGTCGTCGCGCCCGGCGGGTCGGTCGCCTACGAGCCGCTTGAGAAGGAGCTTTGGCGCTGCGCAAACGCGCCCGCGACCGAGCATCCCAGCGAGCCGCCGTCACTGGTGGTCGAGGCCGAGGAGGGCACCGCCTACCAGGCGTTCCTCTGTGCCGGGTCGCTCGCCGAGGAGGCCGAGTTCCCCGGCGCCGCCGAGGTCCTTTTCGCCCCGGCCGAAGACGCCGGCTTCCCGGTCGACGCGGTCCTACACGCCCAGTGGGTCGGCAACCGCGAAGCGCTCGGCCAGGTGCGCAAGCGCATCCTCGATGTCGAGCACGCCTATCGCGACCAGATGGAGGGGGCGAGCGGCCCGGGCGTCCTCGCCGAGGAGGACCGCGAGCTTGCCCGCGAGTACGAGGCGGTCTTGCAGTCCTCGGCGCACCCGCCGATGCTGCGGGCCTCGATCTCTCTCGCGGTCGGCGCTCCCGATCGCGAGGAGCTGGAGCGCCGGGTCGGGGCGCTGCGGGAGCGCTTCGGCGACGTGTCGCTTCACCGCCCGCGCGGCCTCCAGCACGCGCTGTTTGCCGACCACCTGCCCCGGCCCGGCGGCGGATCGGTGCCGGACTACGTCCAGCAGATGACGGTCGAGCAGTTCGGCGCGGCCGTGCCGATCGCGACCGCGCAGGTCGGCTCGACGGACGGGGTCTACATCGGATTCTCCCCGGCCGGCGGCGCTCGCCCCGTCTTCTATGACCCGACCGAGGCGCCGCGCGAGGCGCGGGCCTCGGCCGTGCTCCTGGCCGGGACGCTCGGCTCGGGCAAGACGATCGCCGCGCAGTCGATCGCCTTCGCCGCCCAGCGTCGGGGCTCGCTGGTCGTGGATTTCGACCCCAAGCCCGACCACGGCCTCGACCGCGTCGCCGAGCTGGAGGGCGAGGTCGAAGTCCTCGAGCTCTCGGGCGCGGTCGAGCACCGTGGCAAGCTCGACCCGCTCGCGATCGGGCTGCCCGAGCTGCGCGAGGAGCTTGCCTCCAGCTACCTGTTGGAGCTGCTGCGCGACCCGCCGCCCTCCTGGGAGGTCGCGATCGACCGCGCCGTGCGCGATGCGGTGCGGGCGGGGGAGCGAAACCTGCGCGGCGTGATCGAGCGGCTGCGCTCGGCCGAGACCGAGGCGGGCCGCGAGGCGGCCGAGGCGCTGGACGTGCTCTCTGACTTCGGCCTCGCGCGGCTGGGGTTCGGCAGCGGCGAGGCGGAGCCGATCGAGGTCGCCCGCTCGGTAATCACGATCCGCACGCCGGGGCTGAGCCTCCCCGACCCCGGCGCCTCGCGGGAGACCTACACCCGCGCCGAGCGCGTGTCGGTGGCGACGCTCTCCCTCGTTGCCGCCCTGGCGCTGAGGCTGATTGCGGGCGACCGCAGCCGCCACAAGGTGGTCGTGCTGGACGAGGCGTGGTTCCTGCTCGCCTCGACGCAGGGCCGCTCGCTGCTCAACCGGATCATCCGGCTCGGCCGCGCCCTGAACGCGACCGTGCTGGTGGCGACCCAGCGCCTCGCCGATCTCGGGGACCTCGCCGAGCTGTTCGGCGTCTACTTCCTGTTCGGCCAGGAGACCGACGCCGAGGCGCGAGCGGGGATCGCACAGATCGGCCTCGACCCCGACGACGGCGCCGCCCGCGCCCGGCTGCGCGAATACCGCCAGGGCCTCTGCCTGATGCGAGACCTCGACGGGCGGATCGGCGAGCTGCGCTTCGACCTCGTCTTCGGCGAGCTGCTGGCCGCGCTCGACAACACCCCTCGGGCGGTGGCCGCGTGAGCCGGCGTGCTGCGGGCAGCTGGGGCCGCCGCGTTGTCGTGGTGCTCAGCCTGGCGGCCCTGATCGTGCTCCTCGCCCATCCCCTCTCGGGAGCGGCCAGCGATGTCTGGGGCAACGTCGGGCCTGCGCCCCAGGTCGGCAGCGAAGGGATCGCCGGCCGCTACCCGCTCACCAACTACTCGCTCGATCAGCACTTCGACGCGGTCCAGGCATCGCTGACCGGCGGGGTGGACGTCTCCGGCGTCCCGCCGATGATCGCCTACTTCCTCGCCTCGATCCTCTGGCTCGGGACGAGCTTCCTGGCGAACCTGCTCATCACCCTTTTCAGCTTCGCCTTCGGCCTCGACCTCGTCAACGGCTCGCAGGCCACCGGCGGGGCCGGGGCGCTCGCGCCGGTCTCCCGCGCGATCCACTCGATCTATGCCGGTGTGCTCGGCGAGCCCTGGCTTGTCCTCGCCGTTGCCATCGCCGGCATCTGGGCGATGTGGAAGGCGCTGGTGCAGCGCCGCTACTCCGAGACGGCGGGGGCGCTCGGGCTGTCGCTGATCTACGTCGTCGCGGCGCTGTTCTTCGTCGCCCAGCCCGGCTCGACCATCGGCAGCGTCTCCAAGTGGACGGATGAGATGTCCGGGGCGTTCCTGTCGATCTCCTCCCACGGCGATGCGACGAGCGCCCGGCAGGCGAAGGAGGACACGGCAAACGAGCTGTTCAACCTGCTCGTCTTCAAGCCCTGGGTCGTCCTCAACTTCGGCGGCCTTGAACACTGCGTAGCCGCCGGCAGCGGCTCGAAGGACTCCGATCCCGAGTCGGTCGCGGTGCGGCCGCTGTCCTCCAATCCCAGCCGCGACGCCGGGCTCGCCCGCCGGCTCCAGACCGGGACCGAGATCACCGCCGACGGCAAGGTCTGCGTCAACAACGCGAACAAGTACGCGCCTCGCTTCCTCCGCTACAGCCTCGGCGCCGACGAGCACGATGAACGCGACAAGGAGTACGACGCCCTAAACGACGGCGACGCCTCCGACCTCCCCGACGCGGATCGCTCGGGCTACCGCCTCGGCGTCGCCGACAAGCCGGCGACCGACGCGATGGAGGGGGGCGGCCAGTACCAGCGGCTGCTGCTGGCGATCGTCCTGTTCGTCGGCGAGCTCGGCGCCTTCCTGCTGCTGGGGTCGCTCTCGATCGGGGTGATCTTGGCCCAGGTCCTGCTGCTGCTCCTGCTCGCCTTCAGCCCGGTCGCGCTGATCGCGGCGGTGATCCCCGGCCGCGGTCACGACTTCTTCAAGGGGTGGCTGGAGAAGCTGGCCGGCTACCTGCTGCGCAAGGCCGCCTACTCGCTGATCCTGGCGGTCCTGCTCGCCGTCACTGGCGCCCTGTCGAGCGCGACCGACCAGCTCGGCTGGTTGATGTCCTTCGGCCTCCAGTCACTTTTCTTCTGGGCCGTCTTCCTCCAGCGGAAGACCCTCGCCGACAGCCTGATCGGGATCGCGACCGGGCCGAAGGCGCCGGGGCGGGACGCCTCGCTGAAGCTGCTCTCGGTCTACGCAGGCGGCCGCATCGCGGGGCGCTTCGCGCAACCCCTGCGACGCGGTGCCCGCTCGGCGAGCGGTCGGGCCGGTCGCCTAGTCGGCGGCGTCGTCGGTGGCAGGGGCACCGACTCCGATCGGCACCGGGCGCCCCTGTTCGGCACCAGCTCCAGCAGGCCGGTCGGCGGCGACGCGCCTGCCCTCGACGCGCCGGGTCCGGCCCAGCGCTCGCGCCCGGCGGCGCCTTCGGCCGGCAAGCCCGACAAAGCCGCCCAGGGTTCCCGGCCGCAGGCCCCGGCGACCAAGCCCGGCGCAACCGGCAACGACTCGCCCAAGAAGGGCGCCGGCAAGCTCAAGCGCAAGCGTCCCACCGGCGACCAGCCTGCCTCCGAAGCGCCGCCGCCAGCGCCGCGCTCCGAGAAGGGGCAGCCGGGGCGTCCCGCTCGGCGCGAGGCCAAGCAGCCCGCCGCAGGGCAGCCGCCGGCTCGCCAGGCCACGTCCTCGACCCAGGGCAAAGACAGCCTCGGCGCCGAGCTCCGCGCCGAGCGCGAGCGCAGCCGTAGGGGCGTCAGGAAGCCGCCGTCAGAGAAGCGCCCCGACCCCGGCCGAGATGTTCCACCGCCGCCCCGGCGCAAGCGCAAGGGGCGGAAAGGCGGCGCACGATGAGCGCCAAGCGTCGCGGCGGATCGGCTTTCGTCCTGATCGCGGTCGGCGTCTTCGCGGTCCTGGTCGTCGCCATCACCGGCACGGTGATGGCGATCCTCGGCGGCGAGATCGCCTGTATCGGCGGGGGCGGATCGGCGGTCGCCGCCCCGGCCACCAAGACGGCGGTGCGCGAGATTCCACCCAAGCGCCTGCGCATCTACCAGCAGGCCGGGCAGCGCTTCGATGTCGATTGGGCCTTCCTTGCCTCGATCGGCTACCAGGAGTGCGGCCACGGCGCCTGTGCCGAGGTCAACCCCTCGGGCTGCGGCGGACCGATGCAGATCGGGATGGTGCGCGAAAGCGCCTGTAGCCCCGGCTCGGGTCCGACGATCTGGGAGCGCTACAAGTTCGACGCGGACGGCGGCGGTGCCGATCCTTTCGATCCCGCCGACGCGATCTTCACCGCCGCCCGGATGCTGCGCCCGGTCTTCGGGCTCGCGGGCGATTCATACGCCGCCTATCGGGAGGTCGCCTGCAACTACTACGGCGCCTGCGGGGACGGCGTCGCCGACTACGCCGACGAGGTGATGTCGCGGGCCGTCTCCTACGGCTTCCGTGGCAAGGGAGCACCGCCGCCGAGCGGCCCGGCGGCGACCGAGCCCGCCGCGAGCGGGGGCGGCTCGTCCTGCGGGTCGAGCTCTCCGGCCGGGGCGAGCGGGAACGAGATCGTCCGCATTGCGCAGAGCCAGCTCGGCACTCCCGAGAGCCCGCTGGGGACGAACTGCAACCCCTACGGGCCGTGCGTCGAATGGTGCTCGCTGTTCGTCGCCTGGGTCTGGAAGCGGGCTGGCGTCCCGCTGGAGGGCAGCACCGCGACCTACGCTTACTCGGGCTCGATCTACAAATGGGCCGAGGCCCACGAAGGCAATCCGTTCGCCGTGCCGGGTCCGGGCGACCCGCCGCTCTCCACCCCCGAAGCCAACGGCGCCCGCGCCCTGCCGGCGACCGCGACGCCGACGCCCGGCGATGCCGTCCTCTACGGCAGCGGGCCTGAATACGGCGAAAGCGCCCACGTCGGCATCGTCGAGCGCGTCTTCCCCGGCGGGCAGATCACGACGATCGACGGCAACTTCGGCGACCGGGTCGCGCGCTCGGGTCCGTTCCTGCCCTCGCAGGCGGTCCAGTACGGAATGCCGGGGCCGGTCTACGGCTTCGCCCACCCGCCCAGCACCGGGGAGGGCACCGATGGTTGACCGGCTCCGAGCCCTGCTCGATCACCCGCTCGACCAGAGCGCGGCGCGGGCGATCCTGGTTCTTGCCAGCGCGATCCTGCTCGGGCTCGCGGCGCTGTTCGCCTTCGCCGCCAGCGAGCCCGGTCGGCCGACCTCCAATGAGGTCCGGCCTACTGCGGCTTCTCCGACCGCCTCGCCCGCTCCGGTCGAGGCGGTCGGAGGCGAAGCGGCAGAGGATCGTCCGCCAACTCCCCGACAGGACCCTCAGGATCGCAGGGGCAGCGCCGCCGCGCGACGGGTCGCGCACGCCCTGCGGTCGCACCGAGCGCTCCAGCACGTCCCGTACCGGGACGGCGAGGTGACGGTCGCCCTGGTGGGGGCGAGAGGTAGTCGGGCTGTCCTGCGCGTCAGCGCCTTCACTGTCCCGGCGGCACATAGAGGGTGGCAGCGGTTTCTGAGTCGCTATCGCGATTCGGGGCGGGCCTACGTTCCGGTCTTCGCGGCCACCGCAGGCAAGAGGTCGAGGGGCGGGGCGTGAATGTTGGCAGCCTCTTTTCCGGCATCGGGGGATTCGAGCTCGGCTTCGAGCGGGCGGGGATGCAGGTCTCCTGGCAAGTCGAGCAGGACGCCTACTGCCGGGCAGTCCTCGCCCGGCACTTCCCGGACGCCGTCCGATTCGAGGACGTGCGCGAGGTCGGCGCCCGTGAGCTCGACCCCGTCGATCTCATCTGCGGCGGCTTCCCCTGCCAGGACCTCAGCAGCGCCGGCAGAGGAGCCGGGATCGACGGCGCCCGCTCGGGTCTTTGGTCCGAGTTCGCCCGGATCGTTCGCGAGCTTCGACCCGGCTACGTCGTCGTGGAGAACGTCCCGGCCCTCCTCACCGGGAGGGGCAAGCGATGGGACCGAGGCCCGATCGGACGAGTTCTCGGCGACCTGGCCGAAGCACGGTATGACGCGGAGTGGGCGTGCCTGTCGGCTAGAGAGTTCGGGGCACCCCACCTGCGAAAGCGGGTCTGGATCGTGGCCTACCCCGCACGGGATGCCGAAGCCGGGGCAGCGACGGAATCCGGGGCCGAGCGGCAACGAGCTCGGGCGGGCGGTCAACGAAGCCGAGCGGCGGACCTGGCCGACCCCGACGCGCAGCGACAGCAAGGGAGGGCCGGGGAACTCGGCCAGCCGACAGGGCGGCGACAACCTGAGGACCGCCGTGGCGCGGGAGGCGAGCTTCCCGACGCCGAAGGCTCAGGACGCGAAGCACGCGGCTCCGACCGACTGGGAGAAGACCCACCGGCCGAAGGATCTTCACGTCCGGGTTGGTGGAGCGCTGAACCCGCCGTGGGTCGAGTGGCTGATGGGGTTCCCCATCGGGTGGACCGCCTTGCCGCCCTCGGCAACGCCCTCGTCCCGCAGATCGCGGAGTGGATCGGGTGCCGCATCGTCGAATACGAGCGCGCCGCGCGAGGGGAGGCGGTGAGCTGATGCAGCCGGGTCGGATCATCGACCTCTTCGCCGGGGCCGGCGGCTGGGACGAGGGCCTGCGCGAGCTCGGCTACAGCGCGGTCGGAATCGAGGTAGATCGCTGGGCCTGTGCGACGGCGCGGGCGGCCGGGCACGAGCGGGTCGAATCGGATATTGCCGCGCTCGACCCGCAGGAGTTCGCGCCGGTCTGGGGACTGATCGGCTCGCCACCCTGCCAGGCGTACTCAACCGCCGGCAAGGGGCTCGGCCGGTTCGACAAGGAGCGGGTGATCGCCTGCGCCCACGAGCTCGCCGCCGGGCACGACACCCGCGCCGAGCACCTTGCCGCCTGTCGCGATCCGCGCTCGCTGCTCACCGTCGAGCCGCTTCGCTGGGCGGTGGCGCTGCGACCTCGTTGGGTCGCGCTGGAGCAGGTGCCGGGCGTCCTCGAGCTTTGGTCACTGTTCGCCGGCCTGCTCGCGAGCCACGGCTACGACGCGACCGCCGGGGTGCTGAGCGCGGAGCAGTTCGGCGTGCCGCAGACCCGCAAGCGGGCCTACCTGGTCGCCTCGCTCGACGGGCCGGCGCAGCTGCCCCTGCCGACCCATCGCTCCTACAACCCGCGTCGCCCCGACGAGATCCGCGAGGGGGAGGAGGGCTTGCTGCCGTGGGTAAGCATGGCCGACGCCCTCGACTGGGCGCGGGACGCCATCACCTTCACCAATAACCAGACCGCCAGCGGTAGCCGCCCCCAGGGCCTCAGTCGCCCGGCGAGGTGCCCGGCCCGAACGATCGACTCGGCCTCGGGGTCGTGGACGGTCGAGCGCTGCCCGAAAGGGGACGAGCGCGATGGCTGACCGCCCGCCGGAGTGGACGACGAAGAGGCCGGCGACGACCGTGCTCTCGACGCCGCGAATCTCCCCTCCCTCAGCGCGGGACCGCGACCCGAACTGGCGGCCCGGAGACAAGTGGCCCTCGCAGTTCAAGAACGCGGTTCGGGTCAGCACCGAGGAGGCCGCGGCCCTGCAGGGCTTCCGCCCGGACTACCCGTGGCAGGGGTCGCGGACGCGCTGCTTCCTTCAGATCGGCAACGCTGTCTGCCCGCCGGTTGCCCGGCTCGTCGTCGCGGCCGCCGCCCGTCACAGCCTCGGCCGGAAGGAGCCCGGACGGTGAGCGCAATCGGGTTCGCTCTGCGCTTCGTTCTGTACTTCGCTCTGCGCTTCGTCCTGCACTTCGTTCCGCGACCGGAGGGCCGGCGCTCAAGGCCGCTTGCGGACTGGCATCGGGCCGAGCGCGACTCGCTGACTTCTATAGCCCCGAAGGGGGTCAATCCGTGAGTGAGTCAGACCGGCGGGACGCAGTCCCGCTCGCTCTCCTCGCGGCAGCTATCGCCGCTCTGTTCGTCGCCGCCAGCCTTCGTCAATGGCTGGTCACGCTTCGCGAGCTTGCGGAACGTCCCGCTGCCGTCAGCCTCGCCGGGGCTCTGCTGATGTTCGCCTGTGCGGTGCTCGTCGCCCGGCTCGTTGTCACTCGCCGATCTCTCGATCACCGCGTGGCGATCCTCGCGATCCCCGCCGATTCCTTCGATCCCTCACCCGAGTCCGTCGTCCGCTTCGCCTCCGGCCTCAGCCGTTCCCGGCGAGCGCTTCGCGGTTTGCTCGACGCCCCGGCGAGCGCGGTCCGGCTGAGGCTCGACGCCGACCCCGCCGGGAAGCTCCGCTACTGCGTCGAGGTGCCCGAGCGGGCGCGGGGCGCTTTGCGCGCGGCGATGTCCGCCTACCAGGGAGTCGAGCTCCGCGCCGCCCCGGAGGCGCCGGCCAAGCCCCCGGCGGGGGAGGTCGTCCGCGCCGAGCTGGTCCTTGCCAGGGCGAGCAGCGAGCCGCTGCGGGCGGCTGGCCTCGATCCCGATCCGCTCTCGGGCTTCGCCCGCGCGATCGACGCCCTCGATCCAGCCGGCGGCGACGGCGCGACGATCTGCGTCGATCTCCTGCCAGTCACTCCGGGGAAGCGCCGGCGCCTGCGGCGGCGGCTGCTTCGGCGCGCTCGCCACCGGGCGCCTTCACCGTCGCCGGGAGACGAGCTGACTGACCTCTTGGGCGGCGGCGATCGCCGCCGCCGCGCCGCGCCGCCGGCCGAGCTGGTGGAGCAGAGGGTGGGGCGCCAGGCGCTGGCCCGGAAGCTCGGGACCGACGAGCCGCTGTTTGAGATGCAGGTCCTGATCCGGGTCGTCTCGCCCGTCCCCGGCCGGGCGAAGGCGCAGCTCGCCGGCATTCTGGCCGGCTTCGACGCCTTCGCCGGGGAGAACCACCTGCGCGTCTCGGGACTCCGCCTCCCCGGCGTCGCCTTCCTCGGCTCCGACCTTCCGGGGCGCCGTCGCGGGTTCGACCACCGCCTCGCAACCGGGCTGTTCCGTCCGGCCCGCCGCCGGGTCGTCACCGCGAGCGAGATCGCGGGCCTGTTGAAGCCGCCGAGCAAGCAATGCGCCTCGCCGAACGTCCTGCGCTCCGGTGGTGCGGTGCACCCGCCGCCCCAAGGGTTGCCGACCTTCGCCGGGCAGGCGGGCCTGCTGCCGCTCGGGAACGTCGAGACCGAGGCGGGGGAGCGGATGGTCGGCGTCCCCCTGCGCGACACCTTCTTCTTCTACATGGCCGGCCGCAGCCGGTTCGGGAAGACGGAGACGGCGATCGGCCAGTTCCTGCACGTCGCCCGCTCGGGCCACGGCTGCCTGTTCCTCGACCCGCACCTCGACGCGCTCAACCGGATCAAGGGCTACCTGACCGAGGAGGGGCTGCGCGAGCGGGTCGTGGAAGTCAACCTCGCCGACCCCGATCGTCAGCCGGCCTGGAACCCGTTCGCCGTCGCCGGCCGCTCGCCGAGGCGGGCCGCCGGCCAGGTCGATGCCGTGGTCGATGCCTTTGCCTCGGCCCTGCGCTGGGATGAGGTCAACGCCCGCGCGCTCAACCTGACCACGCAGGCGGCGCAGGCGCTGGTCGACCTCGCCCGCCAGCTCCCGGCCGAGCTGGCGCCGACGATCTTCGAGATCCCCGTCCTGCTGAGCGACGACGACTGGCGGGAGGCGGTGCTGCCGTATGTGGCGCCCCCGGTTCGGCAGTTCTTCCGGGAACGCTTCCCGCGCCTCTCACCCGAGGCGATCACGCCGGTCACGAACCTGATCGACCGGCTGCGGGCGGCGCCGACCTCCGCCGCGCTCCTCGGCAACCCGCTCGCGACCTATGACATTCGCGCGGCGATGGACCGGGGGCAGATCGTCCTCGTCTGTCCCGGCTCGGGTTCGGGGCGCGACCGGCTGATCGCCAACTTCGTCGTCTACGACGCGCTGCACGGGGCGAAGTCCAGAGCCGACATTCGGCCCGATCGCCGCCGCGAGTTCTACGTGTGGCTGGACGAGGTCCAGATTTACGACGGGGCATCCTCGGGCACGCTCGCGGCGCTGCTGGAGCAGGTCGCGAAGTTCGGGGTGCGGGCGCTGCTGCTGAACCAGAACCCCGAGCGGCTGACGGCGGCGACCCGCGACGCGGTCACCACGAACCGCTCCCACCTGGTGACGACGGCGCTGAACGCGAAAGCCGCCGGGCTGCTCGCCCGCGAGCTCGGCGGCGAGGTGAGCGCCGAGACGATCGGGCAGCTGCCCCGCTTCCACAGCCTCGCCTCCGTCACGCTCGACGGGGAGATCAGCAGGCCGTTCCGGCTGGCCGGTGCCCCGGTTGAGGAGCTGTTCCCCGATGCCTGTCATCCCGAGGCGGTGGGGGCGCTCGACTCCGCGATCGACCAGAGCATCGGTCGTGTCCCGGTTGCCGAAACGCTCGGCCGCCTCGACCGCCATCCGGCGGAGATCCTCGCGCACCTGCTCAGCCGCCAGGGCCAGGGCGGGCGGCACCCCGGCCGGCAGACCCTCGACACCGGAGCCGGGCAGTGACCGGCGCCGAGCGGAGCCTGCCGCGACTCGGGCCGACCGCGGTGACGGTGATCGAGAGCCTGAACCAGCACCGGCTGCTTTCGACCCGCCAGATTCACGCGCTGCACATGCCGCAGGCCTCGCTGCGGTGGGCTCAGAACCTGACTGCGCGCCTGCGGGCGCTCGGGCTCGCCGCCTCGGCGCCGCTGCCGGGAGGACTGCGGCTCTGGCACCTGACCCCCGAGGGCGTCCGCGCTGTGGAGGCGATCCCGAGCCGCGCGGAGACCCGACACAAGGTGATCGGCCCCGAGCAGGCCGCCGGCCCCCTGCAGGAGCACACGATCGCCGTCAACGATGTTGGGCTCGCCTTCGTGCGGGCCGCGCGCGAGCGCGGCGACGAGTGCGGCCCGTTCGACTGGTTCCACGAGGTGGCCCACTCGCTCGGCCCGCCGCCGGGGAGACGGACCCCCGAGCAGTTGATCGCGGACGCGGTCCTCACCTACCAGCTCACCGAGCGCGGCGGTTCGACCAGCATCGACTACCGCTTCGTCGAGCTCGACCGCGCCAATCGCTCGGCCGCCGACCTCGCCCGCCGCCTCGGCCGCTACGCGCGTTTGTACCGGCGCACGATCCCGGCAGAGTCGGGACGCGGGGCGGTCGCTCTGTGGTCGCGGCTCTACCCGGTCTTCCCGATCGTGCTGGTTGTCCTCGCTGGGCGGCGCAGGGACCGGCTCGAGGATCGCCGCCGGACGGTGCTCGCGCTGTGCGGACAAGACCCCGACCTCTCCGAGACGCCCGAGGTCGAGGTCTCGATCTGCCTGCTGGATGATCTCGCCGAGCGGGGGCCCTTCGCCCCGATCTGCCGGACCGCCGCCGACCCCGGAAAGCCGGTCGACTGGCTGGGGGAGGGGAGCTGATGGCGGGCACCCGCGCGCACAGCGAGCGCTCGCGTTCGGGCGGCGTCCCGGTCCTGCGGGCCGACGAGCGCTTCGTGGAGGCGCTGGCCGCGACCCTCGCCGAGCAGGTCGCCGACCGGCTCCAGGACGAGTCCGCTGACGACGGCTACCTGAACCCCGAGGCCGCCGGCCGCTACATCTGTGTCCCGCGTCGGCGCATCCACGAACTGACCAGCGCCGGCCTGCTTGCGCCGGACGGGCACGACGGCCGCACGCCTCTTTATCGCCGCCGGACTCTCGATCGCTACGTGCAGGAGACCGGCAACCGACCGTGATCCGAAGGCGCCGGAAAGCCCATGAGCACAGGGATTCCTGGTCATTCGGGTGGGCTGAGCGTCGCCGTGATCCTGTTAACGTTTTGTCCGACAACGCAAATGGGGCGGCGCCGCATACACGGCCCGCCCCCGGCTCACGAGGTGATGACTCATGAGCGATTCCCAGGATAAGTCCGTTCCCGAGGACCGTCCAGGTTGCGGAGACCTCCGCCGCCTGGTCAAGACGAAGACCCCCGGCGTCTATCGGCGGGTCGATGCCCACGGCAAGACGATCGGCTACGTCGCTGTTGTCGAAGTGGCCGGCAAGCAACGCAAGCGAAGCGCCCGCACTTTTGACGCGGCGCGTCGGATCAAGCGGGAGAGCGAGACCGACCGCGATCGCGGCGAGCTTCAGGAGCCGACCGCGATCCAGTTCCTCGCGTTCCTCGATGAGTGGGTCGAGCGCTATCGCGGCCAGGGGCGGCGCGGCTTCCGCGAGAACACCCGCGACGAATACCGGCGGCTGATACGCGCCTACGCGCACCCCTACTTCTCATCGAAGATGAAGCTGATCGACGTGAGCACGTTCGGGCTGGCGCGCTTCGTGGACTGGCTGGCCGACGAAGCCGAGCAGGGCAAGGTCCTCAGCGACGCGACGATCGCCAACATCGTGATCCCGCTTCGCGCGGCGCTCGGCACCGCGCAGCGCGAGGGCCTGATTCGTCACAACCCCTCGCTCGGCCTCACCTTGCCTCACCGCGAGGAGATCGAAGAGGACGAGGAGGTGGTCAAGGTGTTCAGCCGCGACCAGCTTGCCGCCGTGCTGGCGATGGCGCCCGACCGCCACAAGCTGCTGTTCGAGGTCCTGGCCACCTGCGGCCTGCGGATCAGCGAGGCGATCGGTCTCCAGCGCCTTCACCTGCAACTCGACGGCTCGATGCCCGAGGTCTGCGTCAGGCGGGCGATCGTCAAAGGCCGCGTGGAGCCGCCGAAGTCGAAGTACAGCCGGCGCGATGTCCGGCTGCCGGCGCCGCTCGTCTACAGGCTGCGGGCGCATCTGGCCCAAGAGGATCTGGACTCGACCGCCCCGGCCTTCCCCAATATCGAGGGCGAGGTGATCGACCCGAACAACCTTCGCCGCCGGGTCCTCAAGCCATTGGTCGAGGAGGCCGGCGCGCCGTGGGCGGCGTTCCACACGTTCCGTCACACGTTCGCCTCGATCCACCTGAGCGAAGGGACCAATCTCCTCCAGCTCAGCCGCGCCCTCGGGCATCACTCGGCCGCATTCACGTTGAGCCGGTACACGCATCTGCTGCCCGGTGAGGAGGCACCGGCGCTAGACCTCTCTGCTGCGACGACGACCCAGCCGGCAATCGAGGTACTGGCCTTTGCAGATGACCGAAGAGTTCACGCTAGAGGCCTGGGTCCGACCCGGAGCAGCGCCGATCCAGGCGACCCGATCCTCTTCAAGGAGGACGAGGAATGAGGTGCGGATTAGGAGCTGTGGGGGCCTCCGAGAGGTCGGCGACCGTCCAGATTCGCCAAACGCAGGTGCATCGAGGAGGCTCGAAGTCCGACGCCGCCGCTAGAATCGCCCCTCGGAAGCGCCGTAATAGCCGAGGTTCCAAGATCGCCACCGCCGCCGACCAAACGACCGATCAGGGCCTCGAAGCTCTCTCTCCTGCGTACTGGACGGAGTTGGGGACGATGTATCGCGGGTCCGTCGAGGACTTCCTCACGTCTGGATACGCCGACGCCGTGCGCGGTGAGGTCCAACTCCTTTTTACGTCCCCGCCGTTTCCTCTCAACCGCAAGAAGCAGTACGGCAACCTGGTTGGGGATGAGTACCTAGAGTGGCTGGGCAAGCTAGCCCCCAGGCTCGGCGATCTGCTCGCGCCGGATGGCTCTCTTGTGGTTGAGCTTGGCAATGCCTGGGAGTCGGGCGAGCCGGTGATGTCTACCCTCACGCTCAAGGCGCTACTGCGCCTGCAGGAGGCGGGCGGGTTCAACCTTTGTCAGCAGTTCGTCGTCCACAATCCCGCGCGGCTCCCCTCACCGGCGCAATGGGTCAACATCGAGCGATGCCGCGTCAAGGATTCCTACACGAACGTTTGGTGGATGTCTCGAACCGCTCGGCCGAAGGCGGACAATCGCAAGATCCTTACGGGCTATAGCCCTTCGATGAAGAAGTTGCTTGAGCGCCAGTCGTACAACGCCGGGACCCGCCCTTCCGAGCACACGATCAGCGAGACGTCGTTCCTAACGGACCACGGTGGCGCGATTCCCCCTAACGCGCTGGACTTCGAGTCCATGCTGCGGATTAGCAATACGAGATCAAACGACGCCTATCGGTCCTATTGCAAGGAGCATGATCTAAAGGTTCATCCCGCACGGATGCAGCCCGAGCTAGCGGAGTTCTTCATCCGGTTCTTGACCGATGAAGGCGACTTGGTTGTCGATCCCTTTGGGGGAAGCAACACGACGGGAGCCATGGCAGAGTCGCTCGACAGGCAATGGCTCAGCATCGAGCCAAATGCGTCGTACGTCGCTGGTTCTCAGGGGCGGTTTTCGCCGGACTCGATCGTGGGTCTGGACCCGAAGGTCGTAGCGACATAAAAGTCCTGCTGCCCTCCCATGTCTCAGCTGGCGGGGCCACCGCGCTCGTCCCCCTCGGAGACCCTAGGCGCTCCTGCCGGAGACCCTAGGGTCGGCAGCCGCGACCCTAGGGTGGTACGGTGGCCCGACAACGAGTTCTAGAACGCCTAGGCCAAGGGGTCTAGTCACCGTCTAGGACGGATCGGAGGACCGCCATGAGCGGCAACACCCCTCTGCAGTTCCTCGGCGTCGGCAACCTGCTCGAGCGCGAGTACCGCAACAGCCCGGCCTATCAGTGGGGCCGCGAGCTGGCCCGCAACGGCCTCGAGGCCGGAGCCACGAACATCGAGTTCGGGCCTGAGTGGGAAGGCGTAAAGGCGACCGGGACCTACCGCATGCAGTACGCCGACGACGGCCACGGCATGACGAAGGAGGAGCTGCGCGAGTACATGCGCACGCTCGGCAAGGGCGGCAAGATCGTCGGTGGCCCCCACGACAACTACGCGCTCGGCTCGCGCATGACGCTCCTGCCGTGGAACCCCGCGGGCGTCGTCGTCATCAGCGTTCGCGACGGCGAGGCCTACATGGTCAAGATGATGTTCGACCCGGACGCCGCGGAGGGCGAGGGTGAGTTTGTGCTTGAGGAGGTCGAGTGGAAGGACACCGACGGCAACGACGGCCTCGCCACTGTCTACCCGCCGTACTACGACGACGAGATGGGGATCGATTGGGCCGCGACGATCCCGAAGTTCATCCGCGACGCCGGCCACGGAACGACCTTCACGCTTCTCGGCCGGAGCCCCGGTGAAGACACCATCGACGGCGACTCCGAGCGCGGCGAGTCGAACCGTTTCCTCGGCCGCAAGTACTTCAACACGCGCTTCTGGCAGCTGCCCGAGGGCGTCAGCCTTCGCGTCTACGAGATGCCGGAGGACAGGTCGCTGTGGGCTCCCGACAAGGGGCAGTTCCGCACGGTGCGCGGCGCGCGATCGCTGATCGAGTACCGCAAGAAGGACGGGACCGGCTTCATCGAGGCGAGCAACGTCGTCCCGCTCCCGGACGGCACGAAGGTGCACTGGTGGCTCCGGACCGAGCCGAAGGTTGAGACCGGCGGCCTCGGCGCGACGTCGGCGTACATCGGCGTCCTGTACCGCGACGAGCTGTACGGCCAGGCCTATACCGAGAGCGAGGACGGGGACACCAAGACGGGTGCGAACGTCTACCGGCAGTTCGGCATCGGCAGCGACTCGGTGCGCCGCCGCGTGTTCCTCGTCATCGAGCCGCCGGAGTACGACGAGGCGACGGGCGCGAGCGGCGTCGCGCCCTCCACCGGCCGCGCCGACCTCTATTGGATGGGCTCCGGTATCTCGTCCCGCTCGGTCAAGCCGTCCGACTGGTCCGCCGACTTCGGCGGCAAAGTGCCGAAGGAGATCCTGGACGCGATCAACGCGGAGTACGACTCGCGCGAGCAGAGCGACGACCGTGAGGAGCGGCTGAAGCGCGTGATGGATCGCTTCGCCGACCGTTGGAAGGCGTCGCGTGCGCGGGTGCAGCCCGCCGAGACGGACACCACTACGACGCCGACCAGCCCGGGGACCGCCCCGCGGTCGCCGATCGACAGCCCGACGAAGCCGCGTAAGCCGCGCAAGAAGAAGGTCGTGGTGGTCCGCGGGCGCGGCGGCGACACCGTCATCGGTCAGCCTGACACGGGGGCGACGCCCGCCAAGCGCACGACGGTCAGCGTGGGCGTCCCGAACTGTCGCTGGGTCACCGCGGAGGACATCAACGACGGCGGCATGATCGCCGCGTGGCAGAAGCCCAGCGCGCAGGACCCGAACGGGTGCATCGAGCTTGACGAGGACCACCCGGTGGTCCGGACCCAGATCGAGCACTGGCAGAACCAGTACTCGCCCGCCGTCAAGAACGACGTCGAAAAGCTGGTGAAGGACGCCTACGAGGACGTCGCGGTGGCGAAGGTCTCACACCTGCACGCCCTGACCGGCGTGGTCTTCTCCGAGGAGCAGCGCGACACCATGCTCCTGAACCCGGCGCTGTCGGCGTCGCTGCTCGGCCTCATCGCGGAGGACGCGCTGATCGGTCCCCGGACTGGCAAGCTCGGCGTCAAGCGGCGCAAGGGGGAGGCTCCCGACCAGGCGGCGTAGTCCGAACCGGGGCCGGACACTCGCGCCACCGCGCCGCTCGAAGGTGCGGACGTTCCGATTCGCCTCCATCGGTAGTCGGCTGGGGCAAGAAATGGGGCAAGAAGCCCCACAGATCCCAGCCGATCCCAGCCGATCTCGATCTCGCGAAAACCGCTCTAGAACGCGCCCCACAGTGCCCAGCCGAGCCAGCGGGCCGCGCTCATAACCCGAAGGTCGCAGGTTCGAATCCTGCCCCCGCTATAGTGTTGTGTCTCGCGACATCGGAGACAGATGTCGCGAGACATCGTAGACACCTCAACTCCCTCCGATTCGCTGGTAGTCGCGGCTGGGGTCGAGGGTGAGCTGGCGGATCAGCTCCCCCGTGTGGAGGTCGAGGACCCGAATGTCCCGGTCGGCGATCAGGAGCTTGATCGGCTTGCCTTTGTGGGCCCGACCGATGCCGATGTGATGGAGCTTCGAGTCGTGGCGCAAGGTGACCGTCCCGGCGGTGTCGACCTTGTCGTGGCGGACGCGGAAGTGGGTATCGGGATCGACCGCGCTCTGGGGGCGGGCCTTGACCCTGGCGCCGTAGGCCTGCAGGGGCGTGCGCCCACCCAGCGCCCGGTGAGGCCTGGTCGTGTTGTAGTAGCCGGTGAAGCCGTCCAACTGCTCCTGCAGGCCGGCGAGCGTCCTCGCGGGTGTCTGCTTTGCCAGGTAGCGCTTGAGCGTCTGGTGCAGGCGCTCGACCTTGCCGCAGGTCTGGGGGTGGTAAGGACGCGAGTTCTTGGCCGCGATCCCCAGCCGCTCGAGCTCGATCTGCAAGAGCACCTTGCCTCCGCGCGGGGTGGCGGTAAAGACGGCGCCGTTGTCGCAGAGCAGGCTGGATGGGGCGCCGTGCAGGGCAATCGCCATGCGAAAGACGTCGACTACGTCGGCGGCCTTGACGGTCGGGAAGGCGCGGGAGGCCACAAACAGGCGGGAGTGGTCGTCGATCATGTTGAGGATCTCCGCATGCCCGGCACCGACGAGGGGCCAGTGGGTGACGTCGGCCTGCCACGTCTCGTTGGGCAGCTCCGCTTCGAAGCGGATCAAGGAACTGCGTGGGCGCTTTTGGGGCTGAGAGACGACGAGTCCTTCCCGTTTGAGCACCCGCCAGATCGTCGAGACCGAGGGCACCTGGTCGCCGCGGCGGGAGAGGTGATGGGCGATCGTCTGAGCCCCGCAGTCGTGGCCTTGGGCGCTCAGCTGCTCGCGCAAGGCGACGATCGCCTCCGTGACATCGTCGGGGGTCCGATTCGGCGAGCTGCGCGGCGCCCTGGAGCGTCGCTCCAGGGC
>JBAQZI010000047.1:0-22790 GCA_049790835.1 Solirubrobacterales bacterium | reverse complement strand
AGGTCGGCCCGGCGCAGCGACCAGGCTCGCGTGGCGCCGGGCGCGGGGCCGGAGATCTCGGCCAGGACGGGCAGCTTGCGGCGCCCGCCGCGCATCACATCCGCTCGGGAGCGGAGATCCCGAGCAGGCCCAGCGCCGCCGCGATCGTCCGCTTCGTGCAGAGGCAGAGCGCCAGCCGCGAGCGCTCGACGCCCTCGCCCTCGGCGCCGACGACCTGGCAGTCGCGATAGAAGGCGTGGAAGTCGGCGGCGACGGCGGTCGAGTAGGCGCAGATCCGGTGCGGCGCCCGGCGGGCCGCCGACTCGCGCACCTCGTCGGGGAATTCCAGCAGGCGCTTGATCAGCGCCCGCTCGCTGGGCTCGATCGCCGCGGCATCGGCCTCGGGGTCGAACCCGGCCGAGGCCTCCTCGCCGGCGCCGCCCGCTTTGCGCAGGATGCTGGCGATGCGGGCGTGCGCGTACTGGACGTAGTAGACCGGGTTCTCGCTGGACTGGCTGCGGGCCAGCTCGAGGTCGAGGTCGACGGTGGTCTCGTGGCTGCGCCAGAGCATGAACCAGCGGGTCGCGTCGACGCCGATGTCGTCGAGCAGCTCGTCGAGCGAGACGAAGTCGCCGCTGCGCTTCGACATCTGCGCCCGCTCGCCCGCTTCGACGATGTGGACGAGGCGCATGATCAAAGCCTCGAAGGCCGCGGGATCGGCGCCGAGCGCCTCGATCGAGGCGCGGATGCGGGCGACGTAGCCGTGGTGGTCGGCGCCGAGCACGTCGATCAGCCGCTCGAAGCCGCGCTGCAGCTTGTCCCAGTGGTAGGCGACGTCGGCGGCGAGGTAGGTCGGCTCGCCGTTGGCCCGGATCAGGACCCGGTCCTTGTCGTCGCCGAAGGCGGTCGTGCGCAGCCACAGCGCGTCCTCATGGCGGTAGGTGTGACCGCGCCGGTCGAGGTCCGCTAGCGCGGCCTCGACCTCGCCACGCTCGTAGAGGTCCTGCTCGGAGAACCAGGTGTCATAGCGGACCCCGAAGCGCTCCAGGGTTCCCCGCACCTCCTCCAGCATCAGCTCGATCCCGCGCTTGCCGACGGCCTCGCGGTCGCCCGCATCGATGCCCGCGGCGGCGATCCGCTTGGCCAGCTCGGCGACGTACTCGCCTTCGTAGCCATCCTCGGGTAGGTCGTTGCCGCTGATGCGGGCGGAGATCGAATCGGCGAAGCGGTCGATCTGGCCGCCGCCGTCGTTGACGTAGTACTCGCGCTCGACCTCGTGGCCAACCGCCTCCAGCAGGCGCACGAGGGCGTCGCCGTAGGCGGCGTGGCGGCCGCCGCCGACGTGCAGCGGCCCGGTCGGGTTGGCGGAGACGAACTCGACCAGGGTCCGCTCCGGGCTGGCGGTCGGAGCCGGGCCAAGGTCGTCCCCGGCCGCTACCAGCGCCGCCAGGGCCCGCCTGTACCAGGCGTCGGAGAGGAAGAAGTTGACGAAGCCGGGGCCGGCGACCTCGATCCGCTCGAGACTGCCGGAGCCGCCGAGGTCGCGCTCCAGCTCCACCCGCAGGCGCTCCGCGACGGCGCGCGGGTTGTCGCCCAGGGGCGCCGCCAGCAGCATCGCCGCGTTGGAGCTGTAGTCGCCCAGCTCCGGCTTCGGCGGGCGGTCGAGCGAGGGCGCCGGCTCGGTGCGCTCGCCGTCGCGCAGGGCCCGCGCCGCCTGGTCGACGGCGCCGCGCAGCGCGGCGATCGAATCGGTGGCGGTCACCGGCCAATCGTATGGACCGGAGGCCTGGCATGGGTTAGGCGCCCCGCGCACGCGCCTAACCCATGCCAGGCCTCCCAGCTCGACACGGGTACGCTGGCCGCTTGCGTGCGGCCGTCATCAGCGATGTTCACTCCAACCAGCCCGCCCTCGAAGCCGTCCTCGCGGCCGTCGACGAGGTCGGCGTCGAGGAGATCTGGTGCCTTGGCGACGTCGTCGGCTACGGCGCCCAGCCCGATGCCTGCGCGGATCTGATCGAGCGGCGCTGCGACGTCTGCCTGGCCGGCAACCACGACCTGGCGGTGCTCGGCGGCCTCGACATCGCCACCTTCTCGGAGACCGCGGCGACCGCGGTCGAGTGGACGCGGGAGAACGCCAGCCCGGTGACCCTGGAGTTCCTGCGCGGGCTCGAGCCGGCGGCGGCACGGGATGGCGTCGGCCTCTTCCACGCTTCCCCCAGCGACCCGATCTGGGAGTACGTGCTCTCGATCGACCAGGCGGAAGCGGGATTGGACGCGCAGCCGCAGCGGATCGGCCTGATCGGCCACTCGCACATCGCGCTCTTCTTCACCCGACCCGAGGGGGCCCGGCGCGGCGACACGCAGGGTGCCCAGGCGGGCGACGGTGCCGTGCTCGCGCTCGAGAGCGGCGACTGGCTGCTCAATCCCGGCAGCGTCGGCCAGCCCCGCGACAGCGATCCCCGCGCCGCCTGGCTGGAGCTCGACACGGAGCACTCGACGGCCCGCTACCACCGCGTCTACTACGACGTCGCCACCGCCGCCGAGACGATCGTCGCGGCCGGCCTGCCAAGCCAGCTCGCGGAGCGCCTCTCGGTCGGGCGCTGAGCCTGTCTGAGCCGCGAAATGCAGGCAAAATCCACTCCCCCGGCTGTTGTCTAGACTCGATTCGTGGGCCGCTTCAGCGCAACCATCCTCGCCATTGCCCTGGCCGCCGTCGCGGCCCTGGGAATGACTGCCTGCGGTAGCGGCGACGATGCCGACCTGCTGCCCGGCAGCACCGCCAGCGAAATCACCGCCAATCTGGATCAGGTGAAGGACCTGGCGACGGCGGGAGACTGCGTCGGCGCCGAAGCCGCCGCGCAGTCCGTCAGCACCCAGATCGAAGAACTCGGCGGCGTCGACGAGAAGCTGAAGCGGGCGCTGCGCGAAGGCGCGACCCGGCTCAACGAAGTCGTGACGCGCTGCGAAGAAGCGCCGGTCGAAGAGGAAGAAGAAAGCCTGCCGGCGATCGACGAAGCCGAAGAACCGGAAGAGGAAGAGAAGAAGGAAAAGCCGGAGAAGCCCGAGAAGCCGGAGAAGGACGAGGAGGCGGAAGAGCAGCCCGAAGAAACGACCGCCCCGACGCTGCCGCCGCAGGCCGAAGGCAAAGCCAAAGGCCAGGAAGAAGCGCCTCCCGTCGAACCCGGCGTCGGCTCGCCTTCGGGCGGGGTCGGCCCCGGCGAACCGGCGGGGAGCGAATGATGGCGGCAGGAACCCTTTCCGGGCGCTACGAGACCGCCGAGCGCCTTGGCTCCGGCGGCATGTCGAACGTCTACAAGGCGACCGACCTGATCCTCGAGCGCACGGTCGCGGTGAAGATCCTCGCCGAGCACCTCTCCGACGACGAGCGCTTCGTCGCCCGCTTCCGCCGCGAGGCGCTGGCGGTGGCGAAGCTGATCCATCCCAACATCGTCCAGGTCTACGACACCGGCAAAGACGACGGCCGCCACTACATCGTCATGGAGTACGTCTCCGGCCGCTCCGGGGCGCAGATCCTGCAGCGACACGGACCGGTCGGGCCGGAGATCGCCGCCGAGATCGGGATCCAGGCCTGCGCCGGCCTCGATTACGCCCACCGGCGCGGGATCATCCACCGCGACGTCAAGCCCGGCAACCTGATGGTCACCGGCGGCCCGGTCGGCGGCGGCGAGATGACCGTCAAGCTGACCGACTTCGGGATCGCCCGGGCGATCGAGCAGACCCGCATCACCCAGGTCGGCTCGGTCGTCGGCACCGCCGCCTATCTGGCGCCTGAGCAGGTCCGCGGCGAGGAGGCGACGCCGGCGACCGACGTCTACGCCCTCGGCGTCGTCCTCTACCAGTTCCTCACCGGCCGCCTTCCCTACGAGGGCTCCTCGCTGGCCGAGCTGGCGGTGCGCCAGCAGAACGAGAAGCCGCTGCCGCCCAGCACCTACAACGACGAGGTTCCCGAGACTCTCAGCGGCGCCGTGCTGCGGGCGCTGGAGGGCGACCCGCACCGCCGCTACGCCAGCGCCGAGGAGCTCGCCAGCGGGCTGCGGCTGGGGCTCGAAGGCGAGGACGTGACGGTGCCCGAGGGCGCGACCCCGACCCGGGTGCTGGGCGGCGACACCGCCGCCACCCGCCACCTCGACCGCACCACTGCCCAGACCGAGTATCGCCCGGCTCAATCGCAGACCCGGCGCCCGCAGGCACGCGCCCCCCAGCCAGCCCCGGTCGCACCGCCGCCGGCCCGCGCCGCGGCGTCGCGCAAGACCCGCTCCGGCTTCTCGCGCTTCGTCCGCTTCGTGCTCGCCCTGGTGGCCTTGGTGATGGTCGCGGCCGCGGTGGCGGCGGCGGTGATCTACGCGACCGACCAGGCCGCCGGCGTCAAGGTCAAACAGGTGGCGGGCGACACGGTCGACAAGGTCGTCGACGAAGTCAAGGACCTGGTCAAAAAGAACACTGAATAGCGGCGTCCCAGGGGGACTTGCCGGCCAGGGCGGCGGCGCGGTAGGCGGTGAAGCTGCCGGCCTCGATCGCGGCGCGCGCCTTGATCGTCAGTTGGTGCATGTAGGTGAGGTTGTGGAGGACGATCAGGCGCACGGCGGTCAGCTCCTCGGCGCGGGAGAGGTAGCTGACGTAGTCGCGATCGTGGCGCTGGCAGGCGGGACAGGGGCAGCCCTCGACCAACGGCCGGCGGTCGCCGACCCAGCGCGACTTGCGCAGGTCGAGGCGAAAGCGGTTCTCGGGGTCGGGAGCGAGGGCTACGCCGTGGCGGGCGAGGCGGGTGGGGACGGCGCAGTCGAAGACGTCGAGGCCGAGGGCGATGCCGCCGAGCAGGTCGTCGACCTCGCCGATTCCGAGCAGGTGCTTGGGCGCCTCATCGGGCAGCAACGGCGCCGTCATCGCCAGCACCGCGTGCATCTCCTCCTTGTCGCGGCCGAGGGTGCCGCCGATCGCGATCCCGTCGACCCCGGCGGCGGCGACCGCGGCAGCCGATTCCCGGCGCAGGTCCTCGTGGACGCCGCCCTGGACGATCCCGAAGACCGCCTGCCGCTCGGGCCCCTCCCGCTGGTGCCACTCGAGGCAGCGGCCGAGCCAGCGATGGGTGCGCTCGGTCGAGCGGGCGGTGTACTCGCGGTCGGCGTGGAAGGGCGTGCACTCGTCGAAGACGAGGGCGATGTCGGAGCCGAGCGCCGCCTGCACCCGCATCGAAACCTCAGGGGAGATGAAGAGCTCGGAGCCGTCGCGGTAGGAGCGGAAGCGCGCTCCCTCCTCGCCGATATCGACCGTGGAGCCGTGCTCTCCCCCCGAGCGGCCGCTGCCCTTGACCTCGTTGGCGACGCCGCCGTGGGCGAGCGAGAAGACCTGAAAGCCGCCGGAGTCGGTGATCAGCGCTCGCTCCCAGCCCATGAACCGGTGCAGGCCCCCGGCGGCGGCGATCCGCTCCGGCCCCGGGGAGACGAACAGGTGGTAGGTGTTGCCGAGGATCAGCTGGTAGCCGAGCTCGGCCACCTCGCGCGATTCGAGCCCGCGCACCGTCCCCTTCGTGGCGAGCGGGATGAAGGCCGGGGTCTCGATCCGCCCATGGGCGGTGTGGATGACACCGGCGCGCGCGGCGCCGTCCCTGGCTCCAATCTCGAACCTGAGCCTGTCTGACTCGACCCTCATTCCGTCGCTTGATGAGCTAGGCGGCCCGTAGCCCGCTTAACTCATCACTCGCGGCCCTCGACCAGCGTGCGGCCGGTCATCGGCTCCGGCTGGGGGATGCCGAGCAGGTCGAGGGCGGTCGGGGCGACGTCGGCGAGGATGCCGCCGTCCCGCAGCCGCAGGCCCTCCCGGGTGACGACCAGCGGCACCGGGTTGAGCGAGTGGGCGGTGTTGGGCGAGCCGTCGGGCTCGAGCATGTGGTCGCAGTTGCCGTGGTCGGCGGTGACGATGCAGGCGCCGCCCCGGGCCTCGACCGCGGCGACGACGTCGCCGAGGCAGGCGTCGACGGCTTCGACCGCCGCGACCGCCGCCGGGATCACCCCGGTATGGCCGACCATGTCCGGATTGGCGAAGTTGATGATCCCGAAGCGATAGTCGCTGCCGCTCCAGTGCGCGACGAAGGTGTCCGCCGCCGCCCGGGCGCTCATCTCCGGCTTGTGGTCGTAGGTCGGCACGTCGCGCGCGGATTCGACCAGGCAGTGCTCTTCGCCCTCCAGCTCCTGCTCGCGGCCGCCGTTGAAGAAGTAGGTGACGTGGGCGTACTTCTCGGTCTCGGCGACGTGCAGCTGGCGCCCGCCGGCCGCGGCGATCGTCTCGGCCAGGGTCGTCTGCGGCCGCGCCTCGGGGAAGGCGACCGGATAGGGCCAGCCCTTGCGGTAAGAGGTCATCGTGGTCAGGTCGAGGGGCGGCCCGCCGGTCCGCGAGAGCTCGTCGAAGCCGGGCTCCGCCAGGGCGCGGGTCAGCTCGCGGGCGCGGTCGGGACGGAAGTTGAGGAAGATGCCGACGTCGCCGGCGGCGACGCCGTCGTAGTCGCCGATCACGGTCGGCTTGACGAACTCGTCGGTCTCCCCGCGCTCGTATGAGGCCTCGATCGCCTCGCCGGCGCCGGCCGCCTGCAGGCCGCGAGCGTGGACGATCGCGTCGTAGGCGAGCTTGACCCGCTCCCAGCGGGTATCGCGATCCATCGCGTAGTAGCGGCCGCTGACGGTGGCGAGGCGTCCGGCCTGGCGCAGCCAGCGCTCCAGTTCGGCGAGGTAGGTGCGGCCGCCGTGGGGCAGCGTGTCGCGACCGTCGGTGAAGGCGTGGAAGACGACGTCGGGGACGCCCTCCTGGGTGGCAAGCTCGATCGCCGCCTCGATGTGCTCCCAGCCGGAGTGGACGCCGCCGTCGGAGACGAGGCCGAGCAGGTGCAGGCGGCCGCGGGGGCTGTTGCGAGCGCGCTCGCAGGCGGCCAGCAGCGCCTCGTTGTCGAAGAAGCCGCCGTCGGCGATGGCGTCGTCGATCCGGGCCAGGTCCTGCTTGACGATCGCCCCGGCGCCGAGGTTGAGATGCCCCACCTCGGAGTTGCCCATCTGCCCGTCGGGAAGGCCGACGTCGCGGCCCTGAGCGGAGAGCCGGGTGCGCGGATAGCGCTCCCAGAGGCTGTCGAAGACCGGCGTCCGGGCCAGCGAGATCGCGTTGCCTGGGCCCGGCTCGGCCAGGCCCCAGCCGTCGAGGATGACCAGCGCCAGTGAGGGGACCAGGGTCAACCGGCCGCTTCCACGATCGCGGCGAAGTCGGCTGGGTCGAGGCTGGCGCCGCCGATCAAGCCGCCGTCGACGTCCGGCTTGCCCAGCAGCTCAGCCGCGTTGGCCGGCTTCATCGAGCCGCCGTAGAGGATCCGCAGCTCGCCGGCGACCGCGCCGCGCATGCGCACCACGTCGCGGATGAAGGCGCACGCCTCCTGCGCCTGCTCGGGGGTCGCGGTGCGGCCGGTGCCGATCGCCCAGATCGGCTCGTAGGCGATCACGACGCGGGCCAGGTCGCCGGACTCGAGGCCGCCGAGGTCGGCCTGCAGCTGGCGCTCCAGGACTTCCTCGGTCTCGCCCGCGTCGCGCGCCGCCTCGCTCTCGCCGACGCAGAGGATCGGCTCGAGCCCGGCCGCCAGCGCCGCCGGCACCTTGCGGGCGAGCGCCGCGTCGGTCTCACCGAAGAGCTGGCGCCGCTCGGAGTGGCCAAGGATCACCGCTTCGACATCGAGCTCGGCCAGCATCGGCGCCGAGACCTCGCCGGTGAAGGCGCCCGCGTCCTCCTCGTGCATGTTCTGGGCGGCGACCTTGACGGCGGTGCCGCGCCGGCGCTCGACCACCTCGCTGAGGGCGAGGAAGGAGGGACAGAGGACCACGTCGCACCGGGTCGCCGCGATTCGCGGCAGCAGCGCGTCGACGAACTCGGCCGCCTCGGCGACGGTCTTGTTCATCTTCCAGTTGGCGGCGATGTACGGCGTGCGCTCAGGCATTGCTGGGCTCCTTGGTCGGCGTCTCCTGGTCGAGCAGGGCCCCGACCCCGGGCAGCTTCTTCCCCTCCAGCAGCTCCAGCGACGCGCCGCCGCCGGTCGAGAGCCAGTCGACGCGGTCGTCGAGGCCGAACTTGCGCATCGCCGCGACCGAATCGCCGCCGCCGATCACGGTCGTCCCCGGCGCTGCCGCGACGGCCTCGGCGACGGTGCGCGTGCCGGCCGCGAACGGCTCCATCTCGAAGGCGCCCATCGGCCCGTTCCAAAGCACCGTGCCGGCCGCGGCGACGGCGTGCGCGTAGGTCTCGGCGCTGCGCGGACCGATGTCCAAGCCCATCCAGCCGTCCGGCACCTCCACCCCGTCGCTCTGGCGCCGCTCGGTGTCGGCGGCGAAGCCGCGACCGAGGACGAGGTCGACCGGGAGCGTCAACTTGCAGTCGGATTCCTCCGCTCGCGCCAGCGCCTTGGCCGCCAGCTCCACCCCCGCCTCCTCGACCAACGAGTCGCCGGTCGCGGTGCCCTGGGCGCGGAAGAAGCTGAAGCACATCGCGCCGCCGATCAGGATCTGGTCGGCGACGTCGAGGAAGCGGTCGATGACGCCGATCTTGTCGGAGACCTTGGAGCCGCCGAGGACGACGACGAGCGGATGCCGCGGCGACTCGACCACGGCGGTCAGCTCCTCGACCTCGCGCTGCAGCAGCAGCCCGGCGTAGCCCGGCAGGTGATGGGCGACGCCCTCGGTGCTGGCGTGAGCGCGGTGGGCGGCGCCGAAGGCGTCGTTGACGTAGAGGCTTCCGAGCTGGGCCAGCGCTTCGGCCAGCTTCGGATCGTTCTCCGTCTCGCCCGGCTCGAAGCGCGTGTTCTCCAGCAGCATCACGTCGCCGGGACCGAGGGCGCCGCCGTGCAGGTCGACGCGGTCGCCGACCACGGACGAGGCCTGCGTGACCTCGACCCCCAGCAGCTCCCCGAGGCGCCTGCCGACCGGCGCCATCGAGAGCGCCGGGTCGGGCTTGCCTTCGGGTCGCCCCAGGTGCGAGGCGAGGACCAGCGCCGCGCCGCGCTCGCGCAGCAGCTCGATCGTCGGCAGCGCCGCCCGGATCCGCATGTCGTCGGCGACCTCGCCGCCCTCCAGCGGCACGTTGAAGTCGACCCGGACCAGCACCCGCCGGCCCGCCACCTCGGCGTCGCGGACGCTGGCCTTGTTGAAGCTCACGGGACGGCTCCCGGCGGGCCTAGGAGCCCGCCAGAACCTTGCCGGCCAGCTCGACGCAGCGGTTCGAGTAGCCCCACTCGTTGTCGTACCAGGCGATCGCCTTGACCATGCGGCCATCGCCGATCACCATCGTGCCGCCGGCGTCGACGATCGAGGAGTGCGGGTCGCCGACGATGTCGGAGGAGACGATCGGGTCCTCGGTGTAGGCGAGGATGCCCTTCATCGGCCCCTCGGCCGCGGCCTTCAGAGCGGCGTTGACCTGATCGACCCCGACCGGGTCGGGGGTCGTGAAGACGAGGTCCACGGCCGAGCCGACGGGGACCGGGGCCCGCATCGAGAACCCGTTCAGTTTCCCGTTCAGCTCCGGCAGGACCAGGCCGACCGCCTTCGCGGCTCCGGTCGTGGTCGGAATCAGGTTGAGCGCCGCGGCGCGGGCCCGGCGCAGGTCGGAGTGCGGCATGTCCTGCAGGCGCTGGTCGGCGGTGTAGGCGTGGATCGTCGTCATCAGGCCCTGCTCGATCCCAAAGGAGTCGTTCAGCACCTTGGCCAGCGGCGCCAGGCAGTTGGTGGTGCAGGAGGCGTTGGAGATGATGTCGTGGCTGGCCGGGTCGTAGTCGCTGTCGAAGTTGACGCCGAGCGCGACGGTCACGTCCGGCTCCTTGGCCGGGGCGGAGATGATGACCTTCCTGGCACCGGCCTCGAGGTGCTTGGCGGCGTCGGCGCGGGCGGTGAAGAAGCCGGTCGACTCGATCACCACGTCGACGCCGAGGTCGCCCCACGGCAGCGCCGCCGGGTCGCGCTCGGAGAGCACCTTCAGCGGCGTGCCGCCGACCGAGATCGTGTCGCCATCGACCTCGACCTCAGCTGGGAAGCGGCCGAGGATCGAGTCGTACTTGAGCAGGTGGGCGAGCGTGCCCGGATCGGTGAGGTCGTTGACGGCGACGAACTCGATGTCCGCCCCCGCCGCCTGCGCGGCGCGGAAGACGTTGCGACCGATGCGCCCGAAACCGTTGATGCCGACCTTCACTGCCATGAAGTCATGCCTCCTGAATTGGTTTGGTGGAGCCGATCCTAGGGAGTCGGCTTAGTCGGACCCGATGGTGATCTCGATCTCGTACCCGTCCGGGTCCTTGAGGAACGCCGAGTAGGAGCCCGACCCGTGCGAGCGCTGCTCGCCGGGATCGCTGACGTTGACGCCGCCGGCCCGCATCCCGCCTTCCCAGGCCGCCTTGACGGCGACTATCCCCAGCCCGGAGAAGCTGAGCAGCCCGAATCCGGGCTTGGGATCGTGGTGGGCGGCGATGAAGAAGACCGGCTTGGCGATGCCCCAGCCAATCGTCTCGTCCTCCTCGAAATGCCGCCGCCAGCCGAGCGGCGCCAGCATCGAGTCGTAGAACGCACCAGAGCGCTCGAGGTCGGCGACCTCCAGAAGGACGTGGTGGAGCATCGTCGGGAGGCTATAGACGGGTCTCCCGGAAAGTCGTCTGACCTGACCTGGGCGCTAGCCGCCGCGCGGGGTCCAGCGGAAGAAGCGGATCGAGAGCAGCAGGCCGGCGACGCCCCAGATCGCGACGACGGCGAGGTTGCCCCAGTCGAGGCCGGACTGCCCGCCGGGGAGGTAGGCGTTGAAGAAGGCCTGGAAGAAGTCGCGGATCGGGAAATGGTTGGCGAAATCGATCACCCCCTGGGGCAGCTCGTCGTCGGGGATGAAGATGCCGGAGAGGAAGTAGAGCGGCAGCAGCAGGGCGTTGACGATCGGCGCGGCGGCATCCTGGGACGGGATCAACGCGGTCAGGGCGATGCCGAGGCAGCTGAAGGAGGCGGCCCCGACGATCAGGGTGACGAGGATCGCCGGCGCCTCGCCCCAGGGAATCGCCACCCCGTAGAGGACCCGACCCAGCACCGCGATCAGGATCAGCATCAGCAGCGCCACCACGATCGAGTTGCCGACCCGGCCGGCGATGAAGACCCAGGCCGGCATCGGCGTGCCGCGACCGCGCTTGAGGCGGCCGTCCTCGCGGGCGATCACCAGGGTCATCGCCAGGCTCTGCATCGTCGCCGAGATCACCGCCAGGGTGATGATCGCCGGCACGTAGTAGGCCGTCGTCTCGATCCCGCCGTCGACGTCGATCGTCTCGTCGCCGAAGACGGTGGCGAAGATCAGCAGCAGCACGACCGGGAACATCACCGTGAAGAAGACCGCCGCCGGATTGCGCCAGAAGGCCTTCTGGTCGTAGCGGAACTGGTGCAGGACCAGGCTCACTCCGCCGCTCCCTGCTCGGTCAGCTCGAGGTAGACGTCCTCGAGCGTCGGCCGCTTCACTTCCAGGCCCTCCAGCTCGAAGCCCTCGGCCAGCGCCCGGCCGGTCAGCTCGTTGAGCGTCTGCACCGGCGTCATCGTGCTCAGCGAAACCTCGCCGTCGGGCCCGCGGTAGCTGATCGTGGTCGGCTGGCTGTCGCGGTCGCCGAGGTCCTCAGGGGTGCCGCGCGCGACCACCTCGCCGCCGGCGATGATCGCGACCCGGTCGGCGAGCTGCTGCGCCTCGTCCATGTAGTGGGTGGTGAGGAAGACGGCCTTGCCCAGCTGGCGCAGGCCGGCGATCGCCTCCCAGGCCTGGCGCCGCGCCTGCGGATCGAAGCCGGTCGTCGGCTCGTCGAGGAAGAGCAGCTCGGGGTCGCCGACCAGGGCCATGCCGACGTCGAGGCGGCGCTGCTGGCCGCCGGAGAGCTTGCCGGTGCGCGCGTCCATCTTCTCGCCGAGGCCGACCAGCTCGACCACCTCGTCGACCGGCCGCGGCTTCGCGTAGTAGCCGGCGTAGAGCTCGAGCGACTCGCGCACGGTCAGATAGGGATCGAGCCGGCAGTTCTGCAGCACGATGCCGATCCGCTCGCGCCAATCGCGCCGCGCCCGCTCCGGGTCCTCGCCCAGCACCGTCACCTCTCCCCCGCTGCGCTTGCGGTACCCCTCGAGGATCTCGACCGTCGTCGTCTTGCCGGCGCCGTTGGGCCCGAGGAAGGCGAAGACCTCACCGGCACGGACCTCGAGGTCGATGCCGCGCACGGCTTCGTTGTCCCCATAGCTCTTCCTCAAGCCACGAATAGATATGACGGTCTCAGGCAACGCGGGGCGATTCTAGGCCGACGGGCCGATAAGTCGCCCCTGGGTCGACATATCGGCCCGTCGGCCGGCGGTTAGTCGAGGTCTACGTCGCGGTGCTTGACCTTCACGATCACATCCTCCCGGGCGGCGAGGTCGCGGCGGATGCGGTCGGCGACGGTGACCGAGCGGTGGCGGCCGCCGGTGCAGCCGACGGCGATCGTCAGGTGGCTCTTGCCCTCGGTCACGTAGGCGGGGACGAGGAACTCGAGCAGCGGCAGCAGGCGGCCGTAGAACTCGCCGGCCTGGGTCCCCGACTCGACGTAGGCGCGCACGTCCTCGTCCATCCCGGTCAGCGGCCGCAGCTCGTCGACGTAGTGGGGGTTGGGCAGGAAGCGGACGTCGAGGGTGAGGTCGGCGTCGCGCGGCGGCCCGTTCTTGAAGCCGAAGGTGAGCAGGGTCAGCGCCAGCTCCCCCCCGTCCTCGCCGCCCAGCATCTCCTCGGCGATCCGCCGCCGCAATTCGGACCCGGTCAGGTCGCTGGTGTCCATGACTTTGTCGGCGCGCTCGCGCAGCGGCGCCAGCAGCTCGCGCTCGGCCCGGATGCCGTCGACGATCCGCCCTTCCGGGGCCAGCGGGTGGCGGCGGCGGGTCTCCTTGTAGCGGTCGAGCAGGGTCTCCTCGTCGGCCTCGAGGAAGAGGACCAGCGGCCTCAGGCCGTCGCGCTCGAGGTCGTCGAGGACCTGGACCAGGTCCTCGAAGTACTCGCCGCCGCGCACGTCGGAGACGACGGCGGCGCGCTCGACGCCGCTGCCCTCGTGGCGGAAGAGCTCGCCGAGGCTGTCGATCATCCGCGGCGGCAGGTTGTCGACGCAGAAGTAGCCGCCGTCCTCGAAGGCGGCGATCGCCTCCGACTTGCCGGCGCCCGAATGGCCGGTGATGACGACCAGGGTGACGCCACCGGCCGGCCGCTTTCCATTCGCGCCCGCCGCTGCCGCCTTGGTCTTCGCCGACTTCGCCATCGCCCCTAACTCGTCCTGTTGAGCTGCTCGTGAATCTCCCGCCCTACTTTGCCAGGCAGGCCGGGCACCGCCTCCAGCTCCTCCCTGGTCGCCGCCAGGAACCGCTCTGGGGAGCCGAAATGCTGCAGCAGCGCGCGCTTGCGGGCGGGGCCGATTCCCTTCAGCTCGTCCAGCACCGAGCCGGTCATCGCGCGGTCGCGGCGGCCGCGGTGGTGGTCGATCGCGAAGCGGTGGGCCTCGTCGCGGACCCGCTGCAGCAGCTGCGAGGCCTCCGAGTCGGCGGCGAGGTCGAGCGGCGCCGAGCGCCCCGGCACGTAGACCTCCTCCAGTTTCTTGGCGAGGCTGACGACGGTGACGCCGCGCTCGACGAAGGGCCGCAGGACCTTCATCCCCGCCCCCAGCTGGCCTTTGCCGCCGTCGATCATCAGCAGCGAGGGCAGCGAGGCAAAGCTCTCGTCGCGTTTGCCGTCGTGCGGGGAGAGGTCGACCTGTTCGAGGTAGCGGGCGACCCGCCGCCCCAGCACCTCCTCCATCGAGGCGAAGTCGTCGGGACCGCCGTTGCCGCCCGGGTCGCGGGCGTCGCCGCGGACTTTGAAACGCCGGTAGTCGGCCTTCTTGGTCGCACCCCCCTCGAACACCACCATCGAGGCAACGGTGTGCTCGCCACCGATGTTGGAGATGTCGAAGCCCTCGATCCGCACCGGCAGCTCCTCCATCCCCAGCACCTCGCGCAGCGAGGCCAGCGACTCGACTCGGCGCGCCCGCCGGTGCTCGCGGCGCAGCCGGTCTTGATCGAGGGCGAGGCGGGCGTTGCGCTCGGCCAGCTCGCGCAGGCGCCGCTTGTCGCCGCGCTCGGCGGCGCGGACCTCGACCAGGGAGCCGCGGCGCTCGCTCAGCGCCTCGGAGAGGATCGCGGTGCGGTCGCGCAGGTAGGGGCCGACGACGATCATCGGCGGCACCGCCGGCGAGGCCGAGTAGTACTGGCCGAGGAACTCCTCGGCGACCTCGGCCGGCTCGCGCTCGGCCTGGTTCTCGAGGTAGAAGCTCTGGCGCGCGGCGAGGATCCCGTCGCGGACCTGGAAGACCTGGGCGTTGGCGTCGGCGCCCTCGACCGCGACCCCGATCAGGTCGGCGGTGCCGACCGTGCCACCGGCGACGCGCTGGCGCTCGAACAGCGAGCGGATCGCCTTGAGGCGGTCACGGTGCAGGGCGGCGCGCTCGAATTCCTCGGCCGCCGCCGCGCTCTCCATTTTCGCCTGCTCCTCGGCCTCGACCTGGCGGTAGCGGCCGGAGAGGAAGTCGACGATCGCGTCGATGTTGTGGCGGTACTCCTCCTGGCTGACGTAGCCGACACAGGGAGCCCCGCAGCGCTTTATGTAGTAGTCGAGGCAGGGGCTGCCGGAGCGGCGGCCGGGCTCGGCTCCCTCGCAGGTACGGAACTGGAACAGCTTGCCGAGCAGGTCGAGCGTCTCCCGCACCCGCTTGGCGCTGGAGAACGGGCCGAAGTAGGCGCGGTGCGGGCGGTGCTTCTCGCGGGTGAAGTAGACCCGCGGGTACTCCTCGTCGAGGCTGACGCAGACATAGGGGTAGGACTTGTCGTCGCGCAGGCGGATGTTGAAATGCGGCCGGTGGCGCTTGATGAAGCTCTGCTCGGCCAGCAACGCCTCCGCCTCGGTCGCGGTGACGAGCGTGTCGATGCGGTCGACCTGCCGGGTCATGCGGTTGCCGCGGCCGGAGAAGTGGCCGCCGACGCGTTTGCGGATCGAGCGCGCCTTGCCGACGTAGAGCAGCTCGCCGTCGCCGCCGTAGAAGAGATAGACGCCGGGCGCGTCGGGCAGCGAGCGCCGCTGGTCGGCGATCCGCTCGGCCCGCGTCGGGCCGCCGTTTTCCCCTGCTTCGCTCATCGCCCTAAGGGTAGGCTGCTGGCCACCCGGCCAAATGCGTTCCGCGGTTCCTTATCCGCGCATATCGTGGAAAACGAACCGCGCAAGCGAAAACGGAAGCCCAGACGGAGAGTGAGATGACGAGTCAGACCCTGAGCCCACCCGAGCTGAACACCCTGAAGATCGAGATCGACGGGGAGATCGGCACCCTCACCCTCGACCGGCCCGACGCCTTCAACGCGATGAGCCCCGAGATGATCGGCGAGATGACCGTCGCCTTCGCCTGGCTGGCCGACCGCGCGCCGCTGCGCGCCCTGATCGTGACCGGCGCCGGCAAGGCCTTCTGCGCCGGCGGCGACGTCACCTGGTTCCAGAAAGGGGTCGAGTCGGAGGAGATCGATCTCTCCTCGGAAGTGAGGCGTGGCGCCGAGGCGCTGCACGCGGCGATCGTCGACCTGCGGCGGATCCCCTACCCGGTGATCGCCGCGATCAACGGTCCGGCGGCCGGGGCGGGCTTCTCGCTGGCGCTCGCCTGCGACACCCGGATCGCCTCCGAGTCGGCCTTCCTGGCCTGTGCCTACGGCCGCATCGGCGCCTCCCCGGACGGCGGCATGACCTACTTCCTGCCCCGCGTCGTCGGCCCCAGCCGGGCGCTGGAACTGCTGCTCGAGGATCCCAACCTGGATGCCGCGGCGGCGCTCGAGGAGGGCCTGGTGCGCAGGGTCGTGGCGCCGGAGGATCTGATGGACGCGGCGCGGGCGAAGGCCGAGAAGCTCGCCGCCAAGGCCCCCCACTACGTGCGGATGTCGAAGCTGCTCTGCGGGGTCAGCATCGAGAACAGCCTCACCGAGCACCTGCAGCTGGAGCGCCACGGGATCGCCGACAGCATGGCCACCGAGGACCTTCGCAACGGCGTCGAGGCCTTCTTCGGCGGCGGGAAGCCCGAGTTCCACGGCCGCTGAACCAGGGCTGCGGCCAGCCCGTATCCGGGTTACAGTCAGACGAGTCAAGCCAGTCCTCCGCGGGAAAGGACCGCCAATGAAGAAGGTCGCAGTCGCATTTGCCCTAGTCCTCGCAGCGCTCGCCCTGGCCGCCTGTGGTGACTCCGACGATTCCACCACCCCCACCGGTGCCGAAACCACCGAAACCCAGACCGAAACCGGAGAAGGCAAGGCCGAAGGCGGGACGGCCGGCAGCGCCGCCACCCTCGACTTCGAAACCGGAGAGGGCCTCGCCTACACCAGCGACAGCGCCAGCGCCAAAGCCGGCAAAGTCACCGTCAACTTCACCAACTCCCAGCCCCTCACCCATGACGTCGCGATCGAAGACTCCAGCGGCAAGACGATCGGCAAAACCGAAGTTATCGCCGAAGGCTCCGACTCCACCACCGTCGAGCTCAAACCCGGCGAATACACCTTCTACTGCTCAGTCCCGGGCCACCGCGAAGGCGGCATGGAAGGCACGCTCACCGTCAAGTAGTCGGAGTGCGAAGGGCGCCCGTCAGCCGGCGGGCGCCATCACGCGGGTGACCGAGTCGCCGACGAAGCATGGCTTCTCGTTGCCCTCGACCTCGAGGGTGAAGCGGGTAACCACCTGCCACCAGCCGCCGCCGATCTCATCGACGGAGACGACCTCGGCCTTGGCGCGGACCTTCGAGTCCACCGGCACCGGGGCGGGAAAGCGGATCTTGTTCCAGCCGTAGTTGACGCCGAGGGCGAAGCCGGTGGCGTCGATCAGGTCGCCGCGGAAGCCGTCGACCAGGGAGAGGGTGAGGTTGCCGTGGGCGATCGTCGTGCCGAAAGGGCTCTCGGACTTGGCCCGCTCGACGTCGACGTGGATCCACTGATGGTCGCCGGAGAGCTCGGCGAAGGCGTCGATGTCCGCCTGGGTGACCGTGCGCCACTCGCTCGGGCCGATCTCCCGCCCGAGCAGCGACTGCATTCCCTCGACTCCCTGTACCTCGGCGGCTGCCATCGGCGGCGAGTCTAGGGGATCGGCGACGGCCGTTGTCGGGTCCCGGGCGGGGGCATTACGCTCTCGCCATGGCCGCTGAGATCGAGCGCAAGTTCCTGCTCGGCGAGCCCCCGGATTGGCCACGCCCGCTGACGGTCAAGCGCGGCCAGCCTCCCCCCTGGCTCGGTCGCGAGGTCACGGGCGTGACTACGAGGACGGGAGGCGATTGAGCATGTCGTCGCGCGCCTACCGGTTGAAGACGAAGGAGGACACGGTCGCGGGCGTGCGCCGAATCGCCGCCGGCCGCACCGAGAAGGCAGTGGAGCGGCTCCACGATGTCGACGAGGGCGAGCTGGCAGCGGCGATTCACGGCGCCCGCAAAGACCTCAAGAAGCTAAGGGGCCTGTTGCGGCTCGTCCGCGCCGAGCTGGGTGGGAAGGCCTTCGAGGCGGAGAACCGCCGCTATCGCGACGCGGCGCGACTGCTTTCCGGCAGCCGCGACGCCGAGGTCAAGCTGGAGACGCTGTTGGCGCTGCGACACCGGTTCGAAGACCTTCCCGAAGGCGCCGGGGAGCGCTGGGAGGGGATGCTCGAGACGGAGCGGGACGAACTGGCCGCCGCCATGCGCGGCGCAGGCAAAGGGCGGCTGGATCAAGCCATCGAGGCGATCGAGGCCGGGCGAGACGCGATCGACCGGTGGCCGCTGCGGACCGACTCGTGGGCGCTGGTGGGACCGGGGCTGTCGCGGAGCTACGGGGACGGCCGCAAGGCGATGAAGCGAACGCTGGCCGCCCCCTCTGCCGAGAACGTCCACGAATGGCGCAAACGTGCCAAGGACCTCTGGTACCAGCTGCGCATCGTCGAAGATGCCTGGCCGCCGTTACTCGGCGCGACCGTCGACCAGGCCCATGAGCTCGCCGACCTGCTCGGCGACCACCACGACCTCGCGGTACTTGCCGATGACCTTCGTACCCGCGCCGACATCGTCGACCGCGCCGCCTTGGAGGCCGCGATCGAAAAGCGCCAGGAGGAGCTTCTCGACGCGGCGCTCGCGATCGGACAGCGGCTCTATGCCGAGAAGCCGAAGGCCTTCAAGCGACGGCTCGAGCGCTACTGGCGTGCCTGGCGCGAGGCCTGAGCGCTACTCGCTCCACCAGCCCGGGATGACCTCGCCGTCGCCGTCGTGACGAGGGCCGACCGCAAGCACTTCGATCCCGTCGTCGCCGGCCTCGAAGGCGCGGATGACCTCGGGCGAGACCCGGATCGCGTCGAGCCTCGAGACCTCGATGATCTCGTCGTCGAGCTTCATCCGCCCGGAGCCGCCGATGACCACGTAGACCTCCTCCGCGTCGTCGTGCTTGTGGCCGAACGGGGTGCGCTTGCCCGGCTTGAGGCGGTAGTGGCCGAGCCCGGTCCTCTCCGCCTCGAGGTCCTTCCTGGCGAACCGCGCCTCCTGCACCTCCGCCATCCCGAATTCGGGCGCGGAGTCCTTGACGTCGGTGAGCTTCTTGTGGGTGAACGGCGTGTGCATGGGGCCTCCTCGATCGGCGAATGATCAGTGCTGGCGTCCTTACAGGTTCAGGGGATCATCGCGCAGCGGCGTCACCCCAAAGCGAGGTACTGGCGCAGCGCCTTACGAATCACCGAAGAAGTGGCTTCGTGGTCATCGCGTGCCCGCACGGCGAGCGCTTCGCGCAGCTCGGGATCGAGGCGGACAGACTCGACTTTGGCGGGACCCGAGCCGATCGGCGGTCGACCGCGACGTCGGCGTAACGTCTCGTCGACATCGAAACCGGCCTCAGCCTTCGCGGCGAGACGTTCGATCAGCTCGTCGGTGATCGGAACCCCACTGGCCGTCTTGCCGTTCGTCTTCTTCTCGGACATGGTCACTCTCCTGGCAGAAACTGCCTGTACTTCGGACGCATATTCATCGCGTGAATCGCGACCTCCAGGCAATCGTCACGCGCAACCGTAACAACCTCAATCAGATCGCCATTTCGCGCGGGGCCTAGATACAGGCGTAGATCGTCATCCTGGTCGTCAATGCTCATGGCGTGATTTACCACGTGTTCGATATCGAGATCGGCGATCCCGTGCTTCCGAGCCGACCGATCAATCCTGAAGATCATATCGTATTACGAAATTCAGATCACGCGACGAGACGCACTTCGAAGCTCGGCAGCGCCAGCGCGCCGGCACCGCCGAGCAGCGCGAGGATGCGGGTGACGTAGGCCTGGGTCTCGGGGTAGGGCGGGATGCAGTTGCAGCCTTCGACGGCGCCGGGGCCGGCGTTGTAGCCGGCCAGAGCGAGTTCCGGGGAGCCGAGCTGGCGGATCAGGTCGGACATGAGGTGGGCCTGGGCGTCGATCGCGGCGACTGGGTCGAAGGGATCGTGGAGGCCGTAGGCGGCGGCGGTTCCCGGCATGAACTGGGCGATGCCCTGGGCCCCGACGGGCGATACGGCGAAGGGGTTGAAATTCGACTCCGCCATCAGCTGCGCCGCCAGCAGTGCGGCGGAGACGTTCCAGCGCGAGGCGGCTTCGAGCAGCGGATCGCGGAAGCGGCTGGGGACGAAGCTCGGCAGGGCCGCGGCATCCGCAGTCGTCGCCCCTCCCCCGCTTCCGCTCAGCGCGTTGCCGGCCTCAGAGCAGGGCGGCGGGCCCGCGTCGAAGCCGTAGTGCCAAGCCTCCCAGGAGTACCTCTGGACGAATCCGAAACGGCTGGCGTTGGCGGCGAGCCAGGAATAGGCGGAATCGGGACCGAGGTCGAGCTCGGTCGCGCAACGGTGCAGCGATTGGCCGGGCGGCGCCACCCAGGTCGGGTCGGGGTGGGCGGCGAAGAGGGCGGCCTGTTCGGCGTCGGAGCGGAAGCCCGACACAACCAGCAGCGACACGCCGGCCCCGCGGGCGGCCGCCGCCATGCGATCGAAGGCGGCGGCGACATCCGGGCGCATCCCCTCTCCGGTCCGGTAAACGAGGGCGCCGCTGTAGCCGCCGCCGCTGGCCATGGTGGCCGTGCCGCCGCCGCTGGCGCCCAGCGGCGCGGCTGCTTCAGCCACTGCCGACGCTTCGACCTGGTCGTGCTGCGCCCCGACCTCGAGCCGGGCGACGACGCTCGCCTTCGCCCGCACCGGCGCGAAGGAGCTCGAGTCGGGGAAGCTGAGTTCGAGGCGATCCGGGTCCAACCCGTTCGCCCTGCCCACCTCTACCGCGGCGAGCCGTGCTCGCGCCAGGTAGGCGCCTTTGTCGAGGTGGACCGGATTGGGCAGGCCGTTGGGAAGCCCCGAGGGCGAGAGCAGCTTGGGCAGGTCGTCGCGCATCGAGCGAGCGGCCGAGATCGCCACCAGGTCGGCCGCCCGCTGCACCCGCCCTTTGCCGGTCATCGCGCCGGCGATAGCGACCAGCGCGAGTGCCCCGGCCAGCAACACGACGGCTCCGCCCAGAGCCAGGATCAGCGCCTGTCCGGACTCTTTGGCACCACCCCTGGTTGCCGTCGATTGCCACCGAGTTCCCGTGCGCGTGTCCATCGCTCGACCCTGGCGACCGAACCCGCACGCGTGGCGCGATCAGGGGAACGATTGCCGCCTGGAGAAGCGACGAGATCGTAAATTTGGCAATCCAGCCTCGAACCATTCCCGGTCCGGCGCCGTAGGACCATGCGACCAACCCGACCGAAGGAGCCCGCCATGCGGCGACCCGCGCTGCCCCGCTCGATGCGCTCATCGATCCGTCTCGCACTCTGCGTGACGGCGCTGGCCGCGCTGCTCGTGCCCGCGACCGCCACCGGCCAGGCGAGCAAGCGCGTCGCCAAGCAGGCCGTCAACCCGACCCTCGGCGAGACGATCCTCACGACCACCAGGGGCCGCACCCTCTACAGCCTCAGCGCCGAGACCAACGGCAGGTTCATCTGCACCGGCGCCTGCGCCTCCACCTGGCGGCCGCTCGTGGTCCGCGCCGGCGTCAAGCCGACCGGCCCGGTGAGGCTCGGCACGATCGAGCGGCCCGGCGGCAGGACCCAGGTGACCTTCAAGGGCCGCCCGCTCTACAGCTTCTCCGGCGACTCGAGGAAGGGCGACGTCAACGGCGAGGGATTCAAGGACGTCGGCACCTGGCACGCCGCGGTCACCGGGAAGGCGGCTCCACAGCCTGAACCGCAGCCCCAGCCAGAACCGCCGCCATACCCGTACTAGGAGGCTAGTCGAGGTCGACGATCTCGACGAGATCCTCGAGACCGCGGAGGTCCGATGCGTTGAGCGTGTAGAGAGGCATCTGGTGAGCGAGGGCAGTGGCCGCGATCATCAGGTCTACCGACCGCGCTCGCCCCGGCTTGCGACCAGCCGCTACAACCCCGGCGCACACTCGTCCGTAGGCCCGCGCACAGGCTGAATCGAATGGGAGCGACTCGAAGGTCGACTCCGTCCGCTGGACGCGCTCGCGCCGACGGGCCCGCGTCAGGTCATTGGCAGCGGTGGCCGGACCGCTGGCGAGCTCTGCCAAGGTCAACGCCGAGACGGCCATGCCGGGTGGAAGCCGCGCCATCTCGATCGAGCCAAGCGCGATTACGACTGAAGTGTCAGCCAGACCGGGACCGGAAAGGCCACTCCCGAGGACTGGGATCGACGTAAGCGTCGATGTCTTCTCGGAGGCGTGTGGGGTCGATACGCGGAGCGCCCGCAAATATCCTCGCGATCTCGTCCCTGGAGATGAAGTAGCGGCTATCGAGTGGCGGCGGCCCGTCTGCAGGCTTCTCGCCGCCGCGATCGCCACGAAGGCCTTCATCGCGATTCTGATCCCGCATGATCTCTCCGCTTCGGTTGCACAGTTCCTGCTGGCGCGGCTTCTGTTTCATGAGAATCAGCGTAACACCTTGAAGACAAAAGGTTGCGGCGAAGATAGCCCGGGAGTCCGCCCGGTGCACCAGGCGCCAGCGACCCGAAGAGCGCCCGGCGCTCGGCGATCCAGCTCAGTCGTTGCTTGAGGACCGCAACCGCGAGATCGCGAGCCATCAGGTCGCGGACGACCAGGGCCAGCAGCGCTCGGTCGGCCGCGAGGTCGGCGCGCAGCAGGACTCTCGACGGCTCCGGCCCGAGCCGGTCGTCCACAGATGGACGCAGCAGCCCTGGAGGCAGATGGAGGACGGCAAGGGCGCCGCGGGCGACCGCAACCGCCGCCGAGGCGAGCTCCAGTCCCTGCGGATCGGGCGGCGCCGCCAGGTGGCAGACCTGCCCCCGAGCCGCGATCCGCCCCTCTGGAAGGTGCGCCGCCAGGCGCTCCTCCAGCTCACGGGCGGCAGCCGAGGCCAGCAGGGTGGGACGAGGCGCCCTGCCACCGACATCGACGAGCAGAGTGGCGAGGTCGGCGTCGGCACCCGCACAGGCGAGAGCCGCCGCCGCACCGCGCGATCCCTCCGCCTGCCCGACCGCCGCGACCAGAACGGTGGGTGCGTCGGCGCTCGCCTCGAGCACGCTCACCGAGCCGGCCTCGCGCTGGCGGAGCTGGTGACCGCAAGCTGCTCGGCGAGCGAGCGCAGCGGCGCCGGCGGCAGCAGCCGCACCGTCACCGTCCCGCCCTGGACCGAGACCGCCACGTCGTCGCTCGCCCAGCCGGGCAGGGCGCCGCGCGCCGCCTCCGCCGCCGAGCCGCCCGTGGCCAGCGCCAGCG
>JBAQZI010000046.1:0-6004 GCA_049790835.1 Solirubrobacterales bacterium | reverse complement strand
GCCCTGGAGCTGGCGGCGACCGTCGCCGCCCACCCGCCCGAGGCGGTCGCCCGGCTGAAGCGGATGCTGCACGAGTGGGACGACGTTGTCGGCCGCTCCGAGGCCGAGGGCGTCGGCCAGGTCGATTGGGCTCGGACCGGGCCCGGGCTGCCGGCGCCCGATTAGCTAAGGTCCCTAAAGCGCTTAAAAACACTTGCCTATCTTTCCTGGGACGGATAGAGTCGCGCCGTGCGGGTTGGGGAAGCAGGGGGGAGGAGTGTTGCCGGAGCGGCCGTCGCGGCGCTGATCGTGCTCGTCTGCGTGCTGGCATTTCCAGCTTTTGCGAGTGCTGAACGGTTCGAAGTGAACAGCACGGGCGACGAAATCGATGCTATTCCCGGCAACGAATTTTGCCTAACCGCGGACGGGGGATGCACCCTCCGCGCCGCGATCGAAGAGTCAAATGCTCTTGAGGAAGGCGAGGATGAAATCTATTTCGACAGAGAAGTCTTCGACGGCGGGTCCGGCGGCGCCATCTCCCTCGGCTCGACCCTGCCGACGATAGAAGGCGTCGTCAGCATCATCGGGGAATGCGTCCTGGTCGCGGACTTCGTTCAGCCCTGCGTAGGTGTGGACGGGCCCAATGCTTCGGATCCGGCGCTGATCGTCAAAGACACCAGCAACGTCAAAATTGTCGGCTTGGCGATAACCGGCGCCGAGACGGGCATCGAAGTCATCGGCACCCCCAAATTCAAAGCTCTCAGCGTCTGGCTCGGCGTCAAGCTCGACGGCAGTGCTGCCGGCAACGGGACCGGGATCCTGCTTGGTCCAGGATCTAACGACAGTCAGATCGGCAACGAGGGAGAAACGAACGTTTTCGCCCACAACACCGGCGATGGGCTCGAGATCCACGGCGCCAGCGGTGCCCGGGTCATGGGCGGCTACTTCGGCGTCGGACCCGACGGCGAAACGCCGGCCCCCAACGGCGGTAAGGGCATCGAGGTCGTTTCGTTCGAAGGTCTCACGACGGGCACCACGATCGGAACCCAACTGAGCCCGGAAGCAGCGGCGACGCCGGCGTGCGACGGCGGCTGCAACGTGATCTCCGGTGCCGGAGAAAGTGGCGTCGATCTGGAGGGGGACGGTGGAGAAGAGCTCTCCGCGGCAACCACGACCATCATCGGCAACTACATCGGCCTCGACGCGAGCGGGACTGCCGCGATCCCGAACGCTTTCGACGCCATCCAGGTCGGCCAAGCTGCTCGCACCACGATCGGCGGCCCCAGGGACACTGAAGTCAATCGCTTTGCCGGTGGCAACACTGCTATCTCTGCTGGACCGAGCGCGAACGACCTCGTCGTCCGTGGAAACTCGATCGGAATCGGGACCGATGGCGGCAGCCTGGTGGCGCCGGACGCCGGAATCGTAATCAACTCCGTGGGCCTCTCGGGCCCGGCGGTCGAAGCTGTAGTCGCGGGCAACGAGGTCAGGATGGGGGGCGGTGTCGCGATCGCCCTCGAGGGCTTTGGAGGGTGGATAGTCGGCAATGAAATCGCCGGCGCCGGTACTGGGATCAGCACGCTCGACCCCACCGAAGAACACGGAAACCTGATTGAGGACAACCTGATCGAAGGTTCCACGTTCGACGGCATCCTGGTCGAAAGCAGTTTCAACGAAATCTTCGGCAACGAAGTCGTCGGCAGCGGCGGCTCCGGGATCCGGCTGGAAGGCGCCAGCTCCTTGTTCGGCTTCGGAGTCAGCGGAAACGTGGTTGGCGGCAATGCGGATGCGGACGAAAACCTCATCGCCGGCAGCGGCGGCGCGGCGATCGAGATCTCCAATCTCGAAAACACCAACAACGAGGTGGCTCGCAACTGGGGGCTCGCGAATGACGGGCTCTTCATCGATCTCGTCCCCGCCGTGCCGGCCACTGAAAAAAAAGGGCCAAATAAAGGCATCAAGCCCCCCACGATCGTCGCCGCCAAGAGCACTGCGGTCAGCGGCTTTGGCGCCGTCCCGGGTGCCCGGATCCGGGTCTTCCGCAAGGCGAGTTCCGAAGCCGGGGAGATCGAGGCCTTCCTCGGCGAGGCGATCGCGGACGAGGAAGGAGGCTGGGATGTCGTCTACGGCGCCCCCGTCCCCGCCGCAACGATCGTTGCCGCGACGCAGACTGCTAGGGGCAGCGGGACTTCGGAGCTGGCGACCGCGACGAGCACGGCGGATCCGGTGAAGCCGAAACGTCCAGCTCCGCCTGCCTGCCCGGCCGCCGGCCCCGCGAAATGTCCGGTGACCCCCCCGCCGCCACCGCCCACGCCCCAGACCAAGATCACCAAGGGGCCGAAGGCGAAGTCGCACAGCACCACGGCGAAGTTCAGGTTCAGCTCCAGCGTCAAGGGCTCGAGCTTCCAGTGCAAGCTCGACAAGGCCAAGTTCAAGCCCTGCAGGTCGCCGAAGAAGTACAAGGGCCTCAAGCGCGGCAGGCACGTCTTCAAGGTGCGCGCGGTCAACTCCGCGGGGGTCGCCGATCCGACTCCGGCGAAGCGCGCTTTCAAGATCCTGCCCTGACAAGCGCTCGGGCGCGGCCCGGAGGTTGTCAGGCAAGGACGCCGGGAGCGAAGTGTGCTCCGCACACAAGCGACCGAGGACGCCGCATGACAATCTCCGGGACCGCCCGATGAGCCTCCGTCCTCTAATCGAGATCGCCGCCGAGAGCGAGCGCGTGCACGCGCTCGCTGGGCGCGTGCGCGATGCGGCGGGTGGGGGCGAGGCGGTCAGCGTGCGTGCCTCGACGATGCTGCGGCCGCTGTTGCTGGCGGCGCTGCTGGAGGACGATCGCGGTCTGGCCGGGCGCCCGGCGCTGCTGGTCAGCCCCGACGACCGCTCCGCCCGCGACCTCGCCGCCGACCTGCGCGCCTACCTGGCGCCGCGCCGGGTCCGCTTCTACCCCTCGCGGGGGACCGGCTACGCCTCTCACGTGACGCCGCCGCCGCACCTCGTCGGCCTGCGGATCGACGCCCTCGAGGCGCTCGGCTCCGAAGCCGACGCGATCGTCGTCGCCAGCGCCGTCGCGCTCGCCGAGGCGGTCCCCGACGCCTCGCTGCGGCCCGCCGGCTTCGCGATCGCCAAAGGGGAAGAGATCGAGCTGGGCGCGGTCGCCGACGACCTCGCCGGGGCCGGCTACGAACGGGTCGAGCAGGTCGAGGAGCGCGGCCAGTTCGCGGTTCGCGGCGGCATCCTCGACGTCTACCCGGCGACCGAGGAGCGGGCGGTGCGGATCGAGCTGTTCGGCGACGAGGTCGAGTCGATGCGCTGGTTCTCGACCTTCACCCAGCGCTCGCTGGGCGAGTCCGACCGGGTCGAGCTGGCCCCCGCGGCCGAGCTCGACACCGAGCATCGCGAGCTGGCCGAGATGGCGGCGACCGAAGCCGCCGAGGGGGGCGAGCAGCTCTCCAACTTGGCCGAGCTGCTGCCGCTGGACCGCTTCCGCGCCCCGCTCGACCTGGTCCCCGCCGATGCCACGGTCGTGCTCGCCGCCGCCGAGGAGATCGCGCCGGCGCTGCGCGACCACTGGGAGGATGCGACGGCGGCGATGCACGCCGACGACGCTCAGCACCTCTACGTGGACGTGGCGGCGCCGCTGAGCGAGCGTGCCTCGCTGTCGCTGACCGTGGCGGGTGAGGACGACGAGGACGCCTTCCGCGCCGCCCGCGCCGAGTCCCCGGCCCGCAGCGTCAAGGAGGCCGAGGGCGAGCTGGAGAAGATGATCCGCTCCGGCTACCGCACCGTCGTCGCCTTCGACAACCGCGGCGAGGCCGAGCGTGCCCGCTACGGCCTCGACCGCCTCGACGCGCGCCTGCTCGAAGGCGGGCGGCTCTCGCCCGATCCGGGGCTGGCCTTCGTCGAGGCGCGCCTGCGCGAGGGCTTCGTCAGCCCGGAGCTGAAACTCGCCGTCTATCCCTACCGCCGGCTCGTCCACCGCCGCCGCACCGAGGAGCCCGCCCCGGGCGCCGGCAAGGGCCGTCTCGCCTTCGGCGAATTGCGGGTCGGCGACTACGTCGTCCACGAGGACCACGGCGTCGCCCGCTTCGCCGGCTTCGAGACCCGCGACGTCGGCGGCATCACCCGCGACTACCTCTACCTCGAATACAAAGGCGAGGATCGCGTCTACGTCCCCACCGACCAGCTGGCGAAGCTGAGCCGCTACGTCGGCGCCGGCGGCGAGCCGTCGCTCTCGGCGCTGGGCGGCAAACGCTGGCAGAACATGAAGGCGCGGGCGCGCAAGGCCGCCGGCGCCCTCGCCGGCGAGCTGCTCAACCTCTACGCCGAGCGTCGCTCCCGCCGCGGCCATCCGTTCTCGCCCGACGGCGAGTGGCAGATCGCGATGGAGCAGACGTTCCCCTATCGCGAGACGGCCGATCAGCTGGAGGCGATCGAGGCGGTCAAGGGCGATATGGAGTCGGAGCGGCCGATGGACCGGCTGGTCTGCGGCGACGTCGGCTTCGGCAAGACCGAGGTTGCCCTGCGCGCCGCCGTCAAGGCAGCCGCCGACGGCAGGCAGGTGATCGTCCTGGTCCCGACCACGATCCTCGCCCAGCAGCACTACGGCACCTTCCGCGAGCGGCTGGCGGACCTGCCGTTCCGGGTCGAGGGCGTCTCGCGCCTGCGCCCCGCGGCCGAGGTGAAAGCGGTGCTGAAGGACTTCGAGGCCGGCAAGGTCGACGTCCTGATCGGCACCCACCGCCTGCTCTCGCGCGACGTGCGCGCCAAGGAGCTGGGCCTGGTCGTAGTCGACGAGGAGCAGCGCTTCGGGGTCAAGCAGAAGGAGCTGCTGCGGCAGCTGAAGCTGAAGGTCGACGTGCTGGCGCTCTCGGCGACGCCAATCCCTCGCACCCTGCAGATGAGCCTGGCCGGGCTGCGCGACATCTCCGTGATCGAGACCCCGCCCGAGGGCCGGCGCCCGGTTCGCACCTACGTCGGCCCCTACGACGAGGACCTGATCCGCAAGGCGATAACGCGCGAGGTCGAGCGCCAAGGGCAGGCCTTCGTCCTCCACAACCGGATCGACTCGCTGCCGGAAACGGCGGAGCGCCTGCGCGCCCTGGTTCCGGGCGCGCGCTTCCTCGAAGCCCACGGGCAGATGGACGAGCACTCGCTGGAGGAGACGATGCTGAGCTTCCTGCGCGGCGAGGCCGACTGCCTGGTGACGACGACGATCATCGAGTCCGGGCTCGACATCCCCACCGCCAACACCCTGATCGTCGAGCGCGCCGACCAGCTCGGCCTCTCGCAGGCGTACCAGATCCGCGGCCGCGTCGGCCGCTCCCGCGAGCGCGCCTTCGCCTACCTGCTCTACCCCTCGGCGGAGGCGCTGACCGAGGAGGCGGCGGCGCGGCTCTCGACCCTCGCCGACCACACCGAGCTCGGCTCCGGCTTCCGCATCGCGATGCGCGACCTCGACATCCGCGGCGCCGGCAACCTGCTCGGCGACGAGCAGTCCGGTCACGTCGCCGCGGTCGGCTTCGAGCTCTACTGCCAGATGATCGACGAGGCGGTGGCCGAGGCACAGGCCGGGGCGGAGGAGGGCCAGCAGCGCGAGGAGGCGCCGGAGCCGGTCCGCCTCGACGTCCCCGTCGACGCCTACCTACCGGCCACCTTCGTGCCCTTCGAGGCGGCGAAGATCGACGTCCACCGCCGCATCGTCGCCGCCCGCGAGCCGGGCCAGCTGCGGGCGATCCGCGACGAGCTCAGCGACCGCTTCGGGCAGCTGCCGCTGCCGGCCGAGAACCTGCTGAAGCTGCAGCAGGCGCGGATCGAGCTCGGCCTGGCGGGCGCGCGCAGCGTCGAGTTCCGCGGCGGCCGCCTCAGCGTCACCGGCGTCGAGCTCGACTCCGAGGGCGCCGGGGTGCTGTCCGAGCAGGTCGAGGGGGCGGTCTACGAATGGCGCGAGCAGGTCGCCGCGGTGCGGGCGCCGGGGGATCCCGAGGAACGCCTGGCGGCGGTGCTGGCGCTGGCCGCGGGCCTGCGC
>JBAQZI010000045.1:0-3766 GCA_049790835.1 Solirubrobacterales bacterium | reverse complement strand
GCGCCGGACCGGGCCGGCGCCTCGGACGTGAGCCGTGGTGCCGACTGGCTGGCCTCGGCCCAGAACGTCGACGGCGGCTTCGGCTCCGCGCCGGATGACGAGTCCGGCCCCGACCTGACCGCCTGGGCGATGCTGGGCCTGGCGGCCGCCGGCCGCAACCCGCTCGACGTCTCCCGCGCCGGCCGCACCCCGGTCGACTTCCTGCGCGGCGCCGTCGAGCAGCTGAAGAGCCCGGGCGACCTCGCCCGCACGATCCTCGCGCTCGAAAGCGCCGGGGTCGAGCCGCGCGATTTCGCCGGCGCCAACCTGGTCTCCCGCCTGCTCGCCAAGCGCCGCCAGAACGGCTCCTACGAAGGCTGGCCGAACTCGACCGCCTTCGCCGTGATGGCGCTGCGAACGGCGGGCGCGAGCAGGCAGGCCCTGGAGCCCTCGCTCTCCTGGCTGAACGAGGTCCAGAACGACGACGGCGGTTGGGGCGACGTGCCCGGCTTGCCCAGCACCGCCGACGGCACCAGCGCCGTGATGCAGGCGCTCTCGCCCGGATCGAAGGCGGCCCAGCGCGGTCTCTCTTACCTACGCCAAACCCAGCGGCCCGGGGGCGGCTTCCCGCTGGCCGCCAACGGCTCGGTCAACACCCAGTCGACCGCCTGGGCGATCCAGGCAATCCTCGCCCTCGGCGGCGACCCCGACTCCTTTCGCCGCGGCGGCAAGAGCGCCCCCGACTACCTCGCTGCCCAGCAGCAGGGTGACGGCCACTACCGCTACTCCAAGGACAGCGACCAGACCCCGGTATGGGTGACCGCCTACGGGATCATGGCCGCCGCCGCCGACCCCTTCCCGATCTCAGCACCCGCTCGCGCGCCCAAGCCGGCCCCGAGCAGCGCCGACACCGGCGGCCTCATCCCCGACCTCCCGACCGCGCCTGCGGCCTCGATCCCCCCGGCAACCGGGTCCCCGAGCGCCCCGGAAGCCTCACCTGTTCCCTCAACCCCGCCCAGCCCTGGTAGCGGATCTCCTCCCAAGGCCACGCCAGTCCCTGGTGGGGTCGGCTCCGGGGGGGCACCGCTCCTGATTCCTCCCAGCGAGGGGGATCCCGACGAGGTGGCCCCCGCGACCGCGCCGGTGACGCCCGAGCCGGTCAGCGAAGACGACTCAACCAGCCCTTACGGCGCGATCATGCTTGGCCTCCTCGCCGGCGGCCTGCTCTTCGGCGCCGCCCGCGGGACCCGCAAGCTCTGGCTGCGCCAGCGCTACGGCCTCTAGCGAACTGCATCAAGTTCCATTCCTTGAAGGCTTAGAACTTGATGCAGTTCGGGGGGGACGGGCCTATACCCTCGACCGATGGACGTCGAGACGGCGATACGCAGCCGCCGCACCCACAAGGCCTTCAGGCCGGTGCCGCTGGCACGCGAGCAGCTCGAGGAGTTGTTCGAGTTGGCCAACTGGGCTCCCAACCACAACCTCACGGTTCCCTGGCGCTTTCGCGTCGTCGGCCCCGCCACGCTGGCGCGGCTGAAGGAGGCGGCCGGCCCCGAGGGCGCCGCCAAGCTCGACCGCTGCCCGACCCTGGTCGTCGTCTCCGCGGTCGAGGACGACGACCCGGTTCAGAGCGAGGAGGACCTGCACGCGACCGCGGTCGCCGCCTACATCGTCCTGCTCGTCGCCCACGCCCGCGGCCTCGCCGGCTACTGGCGCAGCCCCGGCCTGCTGCGCGGCGAGGCGGGGCGCGCCGCGGTCGGGCTCTCCGCGGACGAGCGCTTCGTCGGCCTGCTCCATCTCGGCCAGCCGCGCCAGGAGCGCCCGGTGCCGGCGCGTCCCGCCACCGAAACCACCGTCTTCCTCGACTAGTGACTCCGCGACCCTCCCGACGCCGATGCTGACCCGCGCCGACGCGATCGAGGCGATCGCCGGCCAGCACTTCGAGGTCGTCGTCATCGGCGGCGGCATCACCGGCGCCGGCGTCGCCCTCGACGCCGCCTCGCGCGGCTACTCGGTGGCGCTGCTGGAGCGCGGGGACTACGCGGTCGGCACCTCCAGCCGCTCCTCGAAGATGGTCCACGGCGGGCTGCGCTACCTGCAGAACTTCGACCTCGGCCTGGTCCGCGAGGCGCTGCTGGAGCGCCAGCTGATGGTGCAGCTGGCGCCGCACCTGGTCTACCCGACGCCGTTCCTGGTCGCCGCCCTGGGCGAGGAGCGCCGCGACCGCAAGCTCGGCCTCGGCCTCAACATGTACGACGTGATGGCGACGACCCGGGTCGGTCGCAGCCGCCGCGAGCTGCGCGCCTCGAAGGAGGAGGACGAGGACTTCTACTGGTCGCCCGACCGTCACCGCACGATCGATCGCGAGGAGGTGCTGGAGCTGGTCCCGGCCCTGGCCGCGCGCGAACCCAAGGACGCCTACCTCTTCTACGACTGCCAGACCGACGACGTGCGCCTGGTCCTGACGATCCTCGGCGAGGCCGAGCGCTTCGGCGCGACGATGCTCAACGGCGCCGACGTCACCGAGGTGCTCGTCGCCAACGGCCGCGCCAGCGGGGTCGCCGCGGTCGAGTCCGAGTCGGGCGAGCGCTTCGAGGTCGGCGCTGACCACGTCGTCAACGCGACCGGTGTCTTCGCCGATCGGATCCGCCCCGAGGAGACCGTCGACGAGGAGGACGTGCCGCGAATCGCGCCCAGCCGCGGCACCCACCTGATCGTCGATTCGGCCGACCTGCCGATGGGCCAGGCGGCCTGCATCGTGCCGGCGGGGGAGGGGCGGATGATCTTCTCCCTGCCCTGGTACGGCCGCACCCTGATCGGCACCACCGACAACGACTTCGAGGGCGACATCGCCCATCCCAACCCCGGCGACGACGATCTCGAGTACCTGCTGGACGCGGTCAACTCCTTCTTCGGCACGGCCCTGAGCGAGTCGAGCCTGGTCGGCGCCTACGCCGGCGTTCGTCCCCTGATCTCCACCGGCGACCCTCGCAAGTCGGTCGACATCTCGCGCAAAGCCGAGCTGTATGAGACCTCCTCGGGAATGCTGACGATCACCGGCGGCAAGCTGACCACCTGGCGGCGGATGGCGAAGCAGACCGTCGACCGCCTGGTCGAGCGCGAGGGCCGCGCGGCGCCCTGCCACACGGCGGAGATTCCGCTGGGGATGGAGGCACGGGCCGAGGACCTGAAGGCGCCGGACGGCGTCAGCGAGGACTCGCTCGGCCAGCTCGCCTTCCGCTACGGGCACGCCTCTCGCGCCGTCCTCGACCTCGCCTGGAAGGACCCGAAGCTGGCGCGGCCGATCGTCCCCGGCCGTCCCGACCTCTTGGCCGAGGTGGCGGTCGCCGCCCGCCACGAGCAGGCCCGCTGCGTCGCCGACGTGCTGCTGCGACGCACCCGGCTGGGAATTTTGGCGGCGCCACAACTGCGCGGCGCCGACTCCGTGCGGCCGATCGCCGAAGTCCTCGGCGCCGAGCTGGGCTGGTCGCGGCGCCAGGTCAGGCAGGAGGCCGAGGCCTGGCCGCAGGCGGCGGCGCTGGAGGGCATCGACCCCGGCGCTGCCGGTTGAATAACCTGCCGCTTCGATGAACAAGGCCGAGCTGGAGAACAAGCACATCGCCGAGCTGCACACGCTGGCAGCGGAGGCCGGCATCGAGCGCTACCGAATGCTGCCGCGGGCTGAGCTGATCGCGAAGCTGGCCGATGGCGATTCTGGTTCGAGCCGCCGGTCGGCACCGAGTCGCGAGGCCTCGTCTGGCCGCCAGGCGCCTGCCAGCGCCGGCGG
>JBAQZI010000044.1:0-12668 GCA_049790835.1 Solirubrobacterales bacterium | reverse complement strand
GTCCTTTGGTCCGCTATACGACCCAAAGGACTGCCGCAACTACTGAGTGGCGTCGCGCAGCGCCCGGCCGACCTGCTCGACGGTGATCACGCCGGAGAGGCGGCCCTCCGCGTCGACCGCCATCAGGGCGCCGAGACGGCGCAGGTTCTGGTTGCTGAGCAGAGAGTCGAGCGGCGTGTCGTCTCTGATGAAGAGCCCCTGGTCCGCGTCGATCAAGTCGGCGACGTGCGAGCTCGCGCGGGAGACCTCGGGCACCTCGTCGGCGCGATCGCGTTCGAGCAGGCCAAGGAAGCGGTAGGCGGCGTCGACGACCGGGAACCAGGGCCAGCGGTAACGCAGGAAGTACTCGTCGAGCGCCCGCTCGACGCTGAGGTCGCCCGGGATCGCGACCGGTTCGCGATCCATTACGTCGGCGACGCTGAGCTTGTCGATCTTGCTGGTGATCGCCGTCTGCATCGCGGCGCCGCGGGCGGAGCCGTTGACGACCATCCCGATCAGGCCCAGCCAGACGCCGCCGAAGAGATCGCCGATCAGGATCAGGTAGAAGCCGGCGGCGATGAAGAGGTAGCCGAAGAGGCGACCGAGGTTGGCGGCAAAGCGGGTCGCGGAGGTGCGGTCGCCGGTCTTCCACCAGGCGATCGCACGGGCGACCCGGCCGCCGTCCATCGGGAAGGCCGGCAGCAGGTTGAAGACCAGCAGCAGGGCGTTGATCACGGCCAGCCAGGCCACCACCGCGAGCAGCCCGGAGACGTCGGCGTTGGGATCGAGCCGGACCGCGTCCTCGAACGCGGCGCCGCCGGCCACGGCGATGCCGCCAAGGGTGAGGGCGAGAAATATCGCCAGCGTCATGAGCGGCCCGGCGAGAGCCACCTTCAGTTCCACCCCGGGGGTCTCGGCTTCGCGGTCCATCCGCGCCATGCCTCCGAAGATCCAGAGCTGGATGCCGGTGATCCCGATCCCGTTGCGCACCGCGGCGGCGGCGTGGCCGAGCTCGTGCAGGACGATCGAGGCGAAGAAGCCGAACGCGGTCAGAACTCCCAGCAGGAACGGCGTCGTCGAAGCACTCGACTCGTCGAGCAGGTCGCCGTAGGTCCGCGAGGTGAAGAGGATGACGAAGAAGAGGAAGAGGAACCAGGACCAGTCGACCGAGATCCTGATCCCGCGCACATGAAAGAGCGTGAAGGTGCGGCCGCCGAACATCCCCCCATGGTATGTGGGTAGCTTCCCCCGCACGATGCCGACGGACCAGAAATGGCTGCGGGAGCGGCTCGAGGAACTGGAGCGGATCGACCGTCCCTCCGCCTCCGAAGGCGAGCGCGAGGCCGCCGAGTGGCTGGTCGCCCGCTTCGCCGAGCTCGGCGCCGAGGCGCGGATCGAGGCCGAGACGGCGCACGGGACCTACTGGTGGCCGCTCGGGATCGGCACCGCGTTGGGGGCGCTGGGTGCGGTCGCGGCGCTGCGCGGGCGGCGGCTGCTGGGTGCGGCGCTGGGCGCGATCGGCGCCGCCGGCATCGCCGACGACTTCCCGCCCGGCCAGCGGCGCCTGCGCCGGGTCCTGCCCAGGCGCGCCACCTACAACGTCGTCTGCGAACTGGGCGATCCCGAGGCGGAGCGAACCGTCGTCGTCATCGCCCACCACGACTCCGCCCACTCCGGCCTCGTCTTCCACCCCCGGATCCCGCTGATCGCCGACCGCCTCGGCCTGATCGAGAAGAGCGACACCAGCCCGATGCTGATGGCGCCGGTCGTCGGCGGCCCGATCCTGGCCGCGCTCGGCGCACTCAGCGGCAAGCGCCTGCTCGCCAAGCTCGGTCTCCTGCTCGGCGTCGGCTCGGTCGCCGCGATGGCCGACATCGGCCTGCGCAAGGTCGTCCCCGGCGCCAACGACAACGGCACCTCGGTCGTCTCGTTGCTGGCCCTGGCCCAGCGATTCAAGGAGGAGCCGCCCGCGGGCGTCCGCGTGATCCTGCTCTCGACCGGCTCCGAGGAGTCCTTCAGCGAGGGGATGAAAGCGTTCGGCGAGCGTCACTTCCCGTCCCTGCCGAAGGAGAGCACCTTCTTCCTCTGCCTCGAGTCGATCGGCTCGCCTCATTTGCTCGCGCTGCGCGGCGAGGGCTTCCTGAAGATGCGCGAGTACCCGCCGCGGGCGCTGGCCTTCATCGACGAGCTGGCCGCCGAGATGGACATCTGGCTCTATCCCAACCTGCGCCTGCACAACGGCACCGATGGTCTCGAGCCGCTGGCGGCGGGCTACGAGACGGTAGCGCTCTGCGGCTGCACCGACCTCAAGCAGCCGGCCAACTACCACTGGTCCCACGACCTCGCCGAGAACGTCGATTTCAGCACCGTCGCCAACGCCATCCGCCTCAGCGACGCGGCGATCCGCCGCCTCGGCCAGCGCTGGCTCTAGCTCTGGCCGATGGGCCTCAAACGTCCACGTCGTGGACGTTTGAGGCCCATCGGCAAAAAAGGAAGCGAATTCCGACTGCGACCTCGGATTTCGGCGCTATAGCATCCGGCGCCGTGCCCTCCCATGACGTTCTCGTAATCGGTGCTGGCCTCGCCGGCCAGCGCGCCGCCCTCGCCGCCGCAGAGCAAGGCGTTTCGGTCGGGATCATCAGCAAGGTCCACCCGGTCCGCTCGCACTCCAACGCCGCCCAGGGCGGGATCAACGCCGCGCTCAACCCGGGCGATTCCTGGGAGTCGCACGCCTTCGACACGATCAAGGGCTCCGACTACCTCGGCGACCAGGACGCGATCGAAATCATGACCCGCGAGGCGCCGGAGGAGATCCTCCACCTCGAGCATCTCGGTGTCACCTTCCACCGCAACGAGGAAGGCAAGCTCGGCACCCGCGCCTTCGGCGGCGCCTCCGCCGCCCGCACCTACTACGTCGCAGACATCACCGGCCAGGCGATCATGCACGTGCTCTACGAGCAGCTGATGAAATATTCCGAGTCCGTCGCCCGCTACGAGGAGTGGTTCAGCACCGCCCTGGCGATGGACGAGAACGGCGAGTGCTGCGGCGTCGTCACCCGCAACGTCGCCGACGGCTCGATGGAGCTGTTCGAGGCGAAGTCGGTGATCCTCGCCTGCGGCGGCAACGGCCAGGTCTGGAAGCCGACCACCAACGCCCTGATCTGCACCGGCGACGGCATCGCGATGGCCTACCGGGTCGGCGCCAAGCTGATGGACATGGAGATGATCCAGTACCACCCGACGACGCTGGCGGGCAAGGGCTTCCTGATCACCGAGGGCGCCCGCGGCGAGGGCGCCCACCTGCTCAACGCCAACGGCGAACGGTTCATGGAGAAGTACGCGCCGAACAAGATGGAGCTGGCCTCGCGCGACGTCGTCTCCCGCGCCGAGCAGACCGAGATCAACGAGGGCCGCGGCTTCCCCGACGGCACCGTCGCCCTCGACGTCACCGTGGTCCCGAAGAAGCGCGTGCACGAGGCGCTGCGCGAGATCGTCCTCGTCGGCCGCGACTTCGCCGGCGTCGACATCACCAAGGAACCGATCCACATCAAGCCCGGCAACCACTACACGATGGGCGGGGTCAAGACCGACGTCGACGGCCGCACCGACATCCCCGGTCTCTACTCGGCCGGCGAGACCGCCTGCGTCTCCGTCCACGGCGGCAACCGGCTCGGCGCCAACTCGCTGCTCGACACGCTGATCTTCGGCCGGCGCTCCGGGGTCGACGCCGCCGCCCGCGCCAAGCGGACCGCGGGCTCCCGTCCCTCGCGCAAGGTGCTCGAGGACGAGGAGGCGATGATCGCCGACGTCAACTCACGCCAGAAGGGCTCCGGCCGCCGCGTCTCCGAGATCAAGCTCGAGTTGGGCCAGACGATGGACGCCAAGGTCGCCGTCTTCCGCGACGAGGCCGGGATCCTGGAAGCGATCGAGATTGTTGGACGCCTGAAGGAGGAGGCGAAGACCGCCTACATCGACGACCACGGCAGCGTCTTCAACCAGGACCTGCTTGGAGCGATCGAGCTCGGGTACATGCTCGACAACGCCGAGTGCACGGCCCTCGCCGCGCTGGAGCGCAAGGAGAGCCGTGGCGCCCAGTACCGCACCGACTACCCCGAGCGCAACGACGAGGAGTGGCTCAAGCACATCGACCTCGAGCAGACCGACGACGGGCCCGAGATCTCTTACTCCGAGGTGACCATCACCCAGTGGGAACCGGAAGCGAGGACTTACTGATGGCCGATTACACGATCAAAGTCCGCAGGTTTCAGCCCGAGAGCGGCGAGGGGCCGTACTGGGAGGAGTTCAACGTCGACCTGGAGCCCTCGCTCTCGGTCCTCGACAGCCTGCTGCAGGTGAAGGACCGCGAAGACGGCTCGCTGGCCGTCCGCTGCTCCTGCCGCGCCGCGATCTGCGGCTCCTGCGGGATGAAGATCAACGGCCAGTCCGGCCTCGGCTGCAAGACCCAGATCGGCGAGGCCCAGGAGCTCGCGGATAAGAAAGCGAGCGCCGTCGGCGGCAGCACCAGCGACAACGTGATCGTGATCGAGCCGATGGGCAACATGCCGGTGGTCAAGGATTTGATCACCGACATGGAGTCGACCCACTGGGCGAAGATCCGCCGCGTCACCCCCTGGCTCCTCCCCCACGGCGAGCCGCCCGAGCGCGAGTACATCGTCGAGCCGGAGTCGATGATCGACATCACCCAGTCGATGGCCTGCATCCAGTGCGGCGCCTGCGTCTCCTCCTGCCTCTCGATGGAAGCCGACCCGGACTTCATCGGGCCGGCGGCGCTGGCCAAGGCCTACCGCTTCGTCGGCGACCCGCGCGACGCCGAGACCAACGAGCGCCTGCACGACCTGGCCAAGGACCCACACGGGATCTACGACTGCACCCACTGCTTCAGCTGCATCGACGCCTGCCCCAAGGGGGTGGCGCCGATGGACCAGATCATGCGCCTGCGCCGCAAAGCCGGCGAAGCCGGGATCGACGACCCCAACAGCGGCCACAGCCACGAGGTCGCCTTCGTCAAGATCATCGAGAAGAAGGGCACCCTGGACGAGTCGCTGCTGCTGCAGGAGTCCTTCGCGCCGGGCGTCAAAGGCAAGCTGAAGCCGAGCAAGCGGGCGATCAAGGAAATGCTGGGCTCGATCCCGACCGCGATCCGCGGGATCAAAACCGGCAAGATGCGCTCGCTGCCGAAGCTGATCCCGGGCGTCCACCACAAGCTTCCCGGCGGCGCCCAGGACGAGGTCAAGGCGATCTACGAGCACGCCGAGGCGCACAACGAGGAATTCAACCTGTACATCAAGGGCGAGGAGGGCGACGAGGAGGCCGCGATCGAGGAGCGCCTCGAGCCGCCCCGCACCCACACCCCGGCCAGCGAGGAGGCATCGAATGGCTGACGAGAAGATCAAGGTCGCCTACTGGCCGGGCTGCGTCTCGCGCGGCTTCACCCCCGAGTTGCACGGCTCGATGGCGCTGGTCGCCGATCGCCTTGGGATCGAGCTGGTCACGCTCGACCGCGCCAACTGCTGCGGTGCCGGCGTCATCGCCGAGCACAATCAGGAGCTGGCCGACACGCTCAACGCCCGCACCTTCGCGCTCGCCCAGCAGACCGGGCTCTCGATGATGAACATCTGCTCGACCTGCCAGGGGGCGCAGTCGGAGTGCCAGCAGCGGCTCGACGCCGACTCGGCCTACCGCGCCCACGTCAACGAGGTGCTCTCGGGCCAGGGCCTCTCCTATGAGAAGGGCAAGGACGGCTTCACCAACAAGAACTTTCTCTGGCTGCTGGTCGAGGACTATGGCCTCGATCGTCTCAAGGAACAGGTGGTGCGGCCGCTCTCCGGCCTCCGCGTCGGCCCCTTCTACGGCTGCTACATCGTGCGCCCGAAGGAGCGCCTCGGCTACGAGGAGTTCCCCGACCGCGACATCTACCTGGAGAAGGTGATCGAGGCTCTGGGCGGCGAGATCGTCGAGTACGACGGCGCCCGCAAGTGCTGCGGCTTCCCGGTGATCACGATGAACCGCGAGACCTCGCTGCGCCAGGCCGGCACCCACGTCGGCGATGCGATCGACGCCGGCGCCGACTGCCTCGTCACCCCCTGCCCGCTCTGCCACCTCAACCTCGACATGCAGCAGCCGGAGGCGGCCAAGGTCGTCAACCGCGACCTCGGCCTCGCCGTCCTGCATCTCCCCCAGCTCGTCGGCCTGGCGCTCGGCGCCGAGCCGAAGGAGCTCGGCATGAGCAAGCACATCGCCTCGACCGGCTGGGTCGAGGATCGCCTCGCAACAGTCCCTGCCTAACGGCCTGAATAGTTAGCTGGCGGCTTTGACGTTCGCCAGGACGATGGTTGCGATGACCGTCAGCCATAGGGCAGCGAGCATCGCGTAGGTCCAATGATCGAGGGAGCGTTGCTTCTCCTGCCGCCTTGCCTCTTCGATTCGATCGATTCGTTCGCCGAGGCGATCCAGCCGTGCTTCATTCCAGTCAGTAGCCATGTCTTCACCATAGAAGACAAAAGGTTTCGCTGTGTGAGCAAACTGTGCCAAAAGTGTGAATTTTCGAGAGGGGGTCTCCGGGCGAAGAAATAGCCTGGGACGATAGATCGAACCTTTCAAGCCCGGAGGGTCGAGGATCGCCTCGCCGGCGTCGCCGCCTAGCACCCCCGGGCATCCGATAGCCTGGGCCCCGGTGCGCCGGGAAGACTGGTCGGCAACACTCGCCGCCGACCCTGAAAGGCCCGTATGGCAATTGCCGTAGGCACGTTCCTCATCGCCCTCGCGATCATCGCCAGCGAGAAGATGCACCGGACCAACGTGGCTCTCCTGGGGGCCGCGATTGTCGTCGTCCTCGTCGGCGACTTCTCCCAGGAGCAGGCGATCGAGTCGGTCGACTTCAACACCATCGGCCTCCTGGTCGGGATGATGATCCTCGTCTACCTGACCCAGCAGACCGGCGTCTACGACTATCTCGCGATCCGCGCCGGGCAGATCTCCGGCGGCCGCTCGTTCGCGGTGACGATGAGCCTGGCGGGAATCACCGCCGTGCTCTCGGCCTTCCTCGACAACCTGACCACGATCCTGCTGATCGCCCCGATCACCTTCCTGCTCGCCGACGCGCTCGACATCGAAGCGGTGCCGCTGCTGATCATCGAGGTGATCGCGTCCAATATCGGCGGCACCGCGACCTTGATCGGCGACCCGCCGAACATCATCATCGCCGGCGCCACCGGGCTCAGCTTCAACGCCTTCATCACCAACCTGGCGCCGATCGTCGTCGTCACCTTCGCCGTCGTCATCCCCCTCCTTTACCTCTTCTTCCGCCGTCGCCTCCAGGTCGATGAGAAAAACCGAACGGCGGTGATGGGGCTCGACGCCGCCGCATCGATCCGCGACGCCGCCGAGCTGCGCCGCACCGGTCCGGTCCTGCTGCTCACCGTGCTCGCCTTCTTCGCTCATCAGGCGCTGCACATCGAGCCGGCGACCGTCGCCCTGACCGGAGCCGCGATCGGGCTCCTGGTGACCAGGGTGGAGCTGGAGAAAGCGCTGTCCAACATCGAGTGGACGACCCTCTTCTTCTTCATCGGCCTGTTCGTGATGGTCGGGGCGCTGGAGGCGACCGGCGCGATCGGCCATGTCGCCGACGCGGTCAAGGACGTGACCGGCGGCGAGCGGACCGCGGAGCTGCTTGGAATCACCTGGGTTGCCGCGCTCGGTTCCGCCGTGGTCGACAACATCCCCTTCACCACGGCGATGATCCCGGTCGTGCAGGAGCTGCAGCAAGACGCTGGAGCGACCGGCGACGACGCCTATTGGTGGGCGCTGGCGCTGGGTGCCTGCTTCGGCGGCAACGCGACGTTGATCGCCGCCGCCGCCAATGTCGCCGCCGCCGGGATGGCGGAGCGGGCCGGTACCCCGATCGGCTTCATGACCTTCCTCCGCATCGGCCTGCCGGTGACCTTCATCTCAATCCTTCTGGCCAGCGCCTATATCGCGATCCGCTACATCCTGATCTGAGGAGAGACATGCCCGATTCGATCGTCAACGAGATCCGCCGAGAGATAGAGCCGCTGCAAGCGGATGACCTGATCGGCCCGGCGGCCCGGCGCGTGATCGAGGAGGTCCTGCCCGGGCTGCCGGCCGTGGAGGAGGACGGGAGCTTCGCCGGCATCTTCGGCGAACGGGAGTTCATGTCGGCTCTGTTCCCAGGCTACGTCGGCGAGCTTGCCTCGGCGGCGATGATCACGCGCTCGGTCGACGAGACGATCGAGCGCCGCAGCGACTGCGCCGTACAGCCGATTCGTCGCTACCTGACCACCGATCACGTGCTGGTCGAGGACAACTACTCAGACACCCAGCTGGTCGAGATCTTTCTCCACCATCGGGTCCTGATCGTTCCGATCGCCACGGCCGGCAAGGTCCATGCCGTGATCACCAGGAACGCCTTCTTCTCGGAGCTGGTCGGTCGTTTCGGCGTCATCGCCGAGGACCGCGACGACTAGACCCTCCCTAGCCGAGCAGCTCGCGCTCGACCAGCAGCTCGGCCAGCTGGACGGTGTTGGTGGCGGCGCCCTTGCGCAGGTTGTCGGAGACGACCCAGAGGTCGAGCGCCTGCTCGTTGCCGGGGTCGCGGCGGATGCGGCCGACGAAGACGTCGTCCTTGCCGGCGGCGTCGACGGCCATCGGGTAGCGCCCGGCGGCGGGATCGTCGAGGACGGTGACGCCGGGGGCGGCGGCGAGCAGCTCGCGTGCCCGCTCCGGGCTCAGCGCCCGCTTGGTCTCGACGTTGACCGCCTCGGAGTGGCCGCTGACGACCGGTACCCGTGCGCAGGTGGCGCTGACCCGGATCGAGCCGTCGCCGAGGATCTTGCGGGTCTCGTTGATCAGCTTGCGCTCCTCGTCGGTGTGATCGTCGCCGTCGGGGAAGCTGCCGGCCTGGGCGAGCACGTTGAAGGCGATCGGGTGGGGGTAGATGCTCGCCACGGCCTCCTCGCCGCCCAGCACCGCCCGCGATTGCTCGTTCAGCTCGTCGATCGCCGCCTTTCCGGTGCCGGAGACGGCCTGGTAGGTGGAGATCACCAGGCGCTCGATCCCGGCCTCGTCGAAGAGCGGCTTCAGCGCCACGACCATCTGCATGGTCGAGCAGTTGGGGTTGGCGACGATCCCGTGGTGGGAGTCGAGCGCCTCAGGGTTGACCTCGGCGACGACCAGCGGCACGTCATCGTGCATGCGCCAGTAGCTGGTGTTGTCGACCACGGTGGCCCCGGCCGCGACCAGGCGCGGCGTCCACTCGGCGCTGATCGCGCCACCGGCTGAGGAGAGGACGACGTCGAGGCCCTGGATCGAGTCGTCGCTGAGCTCGCGACAGACGATCGTCGAGCCGTTCCACTCGAGCTCGCGGCCGACTGAGCGGGCGGAAGCAAAGGGGACGATCTCGGCGACCGGGAAATCCCGCTCGGCGAGCAGCTCGAGGATCGTCGACCCGACCAGCCCGGTCGCGCCCACGACTCCGACTCTGTATCCGTCGCCCGCCATTGCCCGATTATGAACAGCGGCTCGACTCAGCCGGCGACCGTGGGCCGGTGCTCGGGCCCGGTCGGGTCCTCGGGGCGGATCGCGTCGTCGCCCAACTCGAAGGTGGCGTGGAGCGCCTTGACCGCATCGGGGACGCGGTCGGCGGCGATGACGCACGAGATCTTGATCGGCGAGGTGGAGATCATCTCGATGTTGATCCGTTCGGCGCCGAGCACCTCGAAGACTTTGGCGGCGACGCCGGGGTGCGAGCGCATGCCGGCGCCGACGATCGAGACCTTGCCGATCTGCTCGTCGGCGCGGACCTTGAGCGAGACGTCGCCGAGGGCGGCGATCGTGTCCTTGGCCGTCGGCAGGTCGGCGCGGTCGACGGTGAAGGAGAGGTCGGCGAGCTGGTCGCCGCCGACGGGCTCGTTCTGGATGATCACGTCGACGTTGACGTTGGCGTCGGCCAGGGCCTGGAAGATGCGGCCGGCGACGCCGGGCTCGTCGCGGACGCCGGTCAGCGTCACGCGGGCCTCCGCGTTGGAGTGGGTGACGGCGGTTACGAAAGGCTGCTCCATGGTCTGATCCTCGGCAACCACGAGGGTACCTGGGCCGTCCTCGAAGCTGCTGCGGCAGTGGATGCGAACGCCGTGGTTGCGGGCGTACTCGACCGAGCGCAGCTGCAGCACCCCCGCCCCGGAGGCCGACATCTCGAGCATCTCCTCGAAGGAGACGCGCGGAAGCTTGCGAGCGTCGGGGACGACACGGGGATCGGCGCTGAAGACGCCGGCGACGTCGGTGTAGATCTCGCAGACGCTGGCGCCGAGCGCCGCCGCGAGGGCGACGGCGGTGGTGTCGGAGCCCCCCCGCCCCAGCGTGGTGACGTCGCGGCTGTCGGTGGAGACCCCCTGGAAGCCGGCGACGAGGACGATCCGGTCCTCCTCCAGGGCCTCCTTGATGCGGTTGGCGCGAACGTCGACGATCCGCGCCTTCGTATGGAAGGAGTCGGTGACGATGCCGGCCTGGGAGCCGGTCAGCGAGATCGCCTCGTGGCCCATGTCGTGGATCGCCATCGCGCAGAGCGCGCAGGAGATCCGCTCTCCGGTCGAGAGCAGCATGTCCATCTCCCGCGCGACCGGGCGGGCGGAGATCTCCTGTGCCTGGGCGACCAGCTCATCGGTCGTCTTGCCGCGGGCCGAGAGCACGGCGACGACGCGGCTGCCCGCCTCGCGGGCGGCGACGATCCGCCCGGCGGCGCGTTTGATCTGCTCGGCGCCGGCCACCGAAGTGCCGCCGAACTTCATTACGACGATGTCGGAATCCGCCCCGCTCATGCCCGTCTGAGGATAGTCAGGCTCTAAAGCGACGGTCAGGTTCGTCGTTTACCCAGGACGACGCCGTCCGCGAGCTAGGACGACTCTGATCGAACGATGCGCGTGCTCCCGTCGACGGCAACAACGACTGCGGCGTAACCATCGCGGAGAGCCTTCTCGATCTGACGCTCCGTGAATGGCGTACCGTCATCGATGAAAGCTGAGGATTCCGGATATGGCGATTCTTCGGCGATCGCCAACTCGATCGCCTCGTCCATGATTTTGCTCGCAGGCGAACGCTCGGCATTGGTCGTCATCGTTCCCACCCTTCGACCATCTCAAGATATCTGGCTTCCATGTCTTGGATCGCGACTCGCATCCCCTCACCTAGGCTACCGCTGTGAAAAAGCGTTCCGGTCTGCTTGCCGAGGCGACGCGTGTACCGGTGCATCTCGTTGTATCCATGAGCACCGTCGTAGACGCGGATCGTCTCCGTGCCGATCGGGGTGTCGAGTAAGAGCACCGCCCGGTAATTGACAACCGTCCCTCGATCGGTCGAGAAGTCCACCCAGATGTGCACTCCACCGGGGAGATCGAGATCTTTGTAATAGCGCGCGCTCACTCATCGATCGTGAGTGCGCCCAGCGCACCTGTGGTGCGCTGAAAGTCAGGCCATTGTCAATCTTCCTGCGCGGAACTCGAACCCCGGGCAAGGACGCTCCTACGAGCCGCCGCCGAGGTTTCCGAGCATCGCCTGTTCGGCCATGCGGACCAGGCCGAGGCCGCTGTGCGGGCGCATGTCGCTGCTGCGCACGCGGACGTGGGAACCGTGGGGCCCGACGACCTCGACGATCGTGCAGACGTCGCCGATTTCGCAGTCGTCGCCGTAGTCGCCTTCGATCGCCTCCATCTGCTCGGCCACCACCCGGCCGATCTTGCTCTGGTCGAGCGCCATTTCTCTGGGTTCCTTTCTGGGGATGGGCACGGAAAACGCGGAGTCACGACTGTATGTGATCCCAATCACACTTCCAGATATATCGGAACGATATATACTCGCGAAATGGAGCGGCTGAGCCCAACTGCCTACGTGATCTTGGGGATGGTCCTCAAAGAGGCCCGCTCCGGCTATGAGATCAAGGCCGTGGTCGATGGCTCGACGCGGTTCTTCTGGGCGGCCAGCTACGGGCAGATCTATCCGGAGCTGAAGCGCCTTTCAGAGGCGGGACTGGTCCAGGGCGTCGACTCTCCCACCGGCGGTCGCAAACGCACCGTCTACGAGATCACCGCCGACGGCGAGGAGGAGCTGAAGACCTGGCTGCGGCAGCCGCCGGAGACCTTCGAGATGCGCGAGGAAGGGCTGCTGAAACTGTTCTTCGCCGCCGTGCTGCCGCGCGAGGAGGCGGTCGAGATCCTGCGCGCGATGCGGGCTCACCGGCTCTCCGTCCGCGACCAGCTTCGAGCCATGGAGCCGATCGCGGAAGAAAAGCAGGACCCGTTCCCGCTGATCGTGCTGCGGGGCGGCCTCGAGTTCACCGAGTGGTTTGCCGACTGGTGCGAGCGGATGGAGGCACAGATCCTCGAGTCCGCTCCCGAGAAAAGGAGCAGCTGATGTTCGACGCCCTCGCCCGCTTCGCCGACCGCAACGCCCGCCGGATCGGGATCTTCGCGATCCTCTTCTTCGTCCTCGCCGCCGCGGTCGGCGGCTCGGTCGCCAACCGCCTCGATCCCTACGGCGCCGACGACCCGGCGACCGAGACGGTCGAAGCCAGGGAGCAGCTGCGCGATGCCGGCCTGCGGGTGCCGGCGGTGGTCGCGGTGGTCGAGAACGCGCCGGTCGCCAAGGCCTCGACCCGGGCC
>JBAQZI010000043.1:0-16248 GCA_049790835.1 Solirubrobacterales bacterium | reverse complement strand
GTCCTTTGTGGTCCTATGCGTCACAAAGGACTGCCGCAACTCCTCAGGAGCGGATTCGCGCCTCTTCGAGGTCGAGGTCGCGCTCGATCTGGCGCGTGGTCGCGTGGCGCAGTCGTTCGGCCCGCTGCAGTTCGAGCAGGATTTCGCGCTCGATCCCGATCAGCTCGCGCCGCAACTCGCCGTAGTCGGCGATCCGCTGCTCGCGGGCGGCGGTATCGGGGTCCTCGCCGCCGAGCACCGCCTGGCACATCCGGAAGCGGGCCTGGTAGAGGCCGCGCAGGCGCTTCAGCTGCGACTCGTCCGCCCGCTGCTCGCGCTCCACCTCGTCGATCCGGTCGAGTGCCGCCTGGGCCGCCTCCATCCGCGCCACCGCCTCTTCGTCGCTCCAGCGCCGCGGCTCCTCCAGGCGCAGCTTGCGGATCGCGAACGGCAGCGAGAGCCCCTGTCCGACCAGGGTGATCAAGATCAGCGCGAAGGTGAGGAAGATGATCTGAGGACGGGCGGGGACGTCGAGCGAGACCGCCAGCGCCGCGGCCAGGGAGACGGCGCCGCGCATCCCGCTCCAGCCGATCGCGAAGCGTTCGCCCAGCGTCTCGCCGGCGTCCGAGCGCATCGCCAAGACGAAGGCGAGCCGGGTCGCGATCGAGGCGGCGGCCAGCGCCGCGACCGGGACGAGCAGGTCGCCGATGCCGGAGGAGCTCGCCTCGAGCGAGTCGACGATCTCGGGCAGCTGCACGCCGAGCAGGACGAAGAGGGTCATCTCGAGCGCGAAGATGAGGACGTCCCAGAAGGCGACCGCGCTGAGCCGGGTGTCGGCGTCGATCGCGCGCGGTGCCTGGTAGCCGCCGTAGAGGCCGGCGACGACGGCGGCGAGGATGCCGGAGACGCCGAGCTCCTCGGCGCCGATGTAGGCGCCGTAGGCGGTCAGCAGGGTGAGGACGACGACCAGGCTGGTGTCGGCCTGGCGGCGGATGACGAGGATCGAGAGGAAGCCGACGGCGAGGCCGATGGCGATGCCGCCGATCGAGACGGCGACGAATTCGAGCGCCGCGTCGCCGAGCGAGAAGGCGCCGCCGGTGGCGACGCCGAGGGCGATCGAGTAGAGCACCAGGGCGGTGCCGTCGTTGATCATCGACTCGCCTTCGACCAGCAGCCGCACCCGCTCGGGGCCGCCGATGCGGCGGAAGATGGCGATCGCGGCGACGGCGTCGGTCGGGGCGAGGACGGCCCCCAGCACCGCGGCCTCGGCCCAGCCGAGCCCGGGGACGGTGGCGTGGGCGACCAGCGCCACCACCGCCCCGGTGAGGAAGACGAGGGCGACCGCGAGCAGGGCCAGCGGCCGCATCACCGTGCGCAGCTCCCGCGGCGAGGTGCGCCAGCCGGCGGAGAAGACGAGCGGTGGCAGGAAGACGAGGAAGATCGCGTCCGGGTCGAGCTCGACCGTCGGCAGCCCGGGCACGAAGGCGATCGCCAGGCCGCCGACGACGAGCACGATCGGCGCCGGCACCTTGCCGAACTCGGCGAGCCGTACCAGCAGCGCCGCCGCCAGCATCAGGACCAGGATCGACTCGATGTGGTTCATGGGCGCATAACATCCTGCCGAGTGGACGACATGCTCATTCCACCGCTTGACGGGGCCGACCACGTTCGGGGCGATTTGGACCGGCCGCTGGAGCTGGTGATGTTCGGCGACTTCCAGTGCCCGTTCTGCCTCGGCGCCCAGTCGGTCCTGCGTCGACTGCACGAGCGGCTCGACGACCGCCTCGTCTTCGCCTTCCGCCACCTGCCGATTCCCGAGCGCCACCCGCTGGCGCCGCTGGCGGCCGAGGCCAGCGAGGCCGCCGCCGTCCAGGGCAGGTTCTGGGAGTACCACGATGCCCTCTTCCAGTCCCAGCCGAAGCTCTCGCGCGAGACGATGCTGGCGGTCGGCAGCGACCTCGGGCTCGACGCCGAACGCATGGCCGCCGAGATCGAAGCCGGCGCCCACCGCCCTCGCGTAGAGCGGGACATCGCCTCGGCCGAGCAGAGCGGCGCCACCGGCACGCCCAGCTTCTTCGTCAATGGCAAGCGCCATTTCGGCGCATATGACGCGTCGTCGCTGGTCGAGGAGCTCGAAGCCGGGTCGGCCGGCTGATGCGCAGGCTGCCCCTGCCCTGGGGTTGCTGCTCTGCGTCGCGCTGCACTCCGCCGCACCGTCCCTGGCGGCGACGGGATCGATGTCGCGACCGGCGAACCGATCGAGGGACATCGAGGTATGCGCTCGCCAGGTCGACCGAGTTTCCGAATGGGGCGTGATCCAGTGCGAGCGCAGCAACGCGACGGTGAGTACACCCCCGAAATCTGGCCCGAGGAGGTCCACCCCGAAATCCCCCGGGTTTACGCGCTGCCGCCAACATGGGTCTCGGAGGAGCTCCGGCCCGCGCCGAAGCGCCTGCGTTGCAAGAAGCGTTTCCGCAGGCAGCGCGCCAAGGGCAAGGCTCGCTGTGTGACGGTCCATCGCAAGCACCGGCAAGCGTCCGCCAAGGGTCGTTGAAGGCGCTCATCCAGCGGGTCAGCCAGGCCGCCGTCGACGTCGAGGGCGAGCGCGTCGCCCAGATCGGCCCGGGCATGCTGATCCTGCTCGGGGTCGGCGTGGGGGACGGGGAGGAGCAGGCAGACCGCCTGGCGGACAAGGTGGCGGCCCTGCGCGTCTTCGACGATGCCGAGGGGAGGATGAACGAGCCGCTCGGCGAGCGCGAGATCCTCTGCGTCAGCCAGTTCACTCTCTACGGCGACGCTCGCAAGGGCAACCGGCCGAGTTACGTCGCGGCCGCCCGGCCTGAGGCTGCCGAGCCCTTGTACGACCGCTTCTGCGAGCGGCTCGGCGCGAAGAAGGGCGTCTTTGGCGCCTGCATGGGCGTGGCGCTGGTCAACGACGGTCCGGTGACGCTGATGCTCGAGGTCGAGGTTCCGAGGGCGTAGTAGTTCGCGCCGGCGGGGTCCGCGGGCCAGTCTCGTCGGAGTAGGATCGCGGCCGTGTCGTTCACGCTCAAGAACCTGAAGGAGGATCTGGAGGATCTCGGGTCCAACTTCGACGGCGCGCCGGACCTTGAGTTCCGCCTCGCAACCAAGGCACTCAAGCTCGAGCAGTCCGGGCTTTGCTATCAGCGCATCCCGCCCGGCTATCGCTTTCCGTACGGTCACACGCACCAGGAGCAGGAGGAGGTGTACGTGGTCGTGCGCGGGAGCGGACGGTTCAAGCTCGACGACGAGATCGTCGAGGTCAAGGAGTGGGACGTGGTGCGCGTCCCGCCCGGAACGTGGCGAGGCTACGAGGGCGGGCCGGAGGGGCTCGAGATCCTCGTCTTCGGTGCGCCCAACCTCGGCGAGAATCCGCGGGATGACGTGGAGGGTCAGCGGGACTGGTGGGCTGACCAACCGGCTCGGTAGAACACTGATCGCGCTCAAACTTTGCTTGCGCGGCCCGCACCGCTCGCCGTGCCTGGCCCTTGGCGTCTGCCATTTACCGGCGCCTAGCCAGCATGGGGGAGATGGGGGAGAACCCCTTTCCACCCCCCTGCAAAATCGTCCCCTTCGGACCTCGGGATGCGGCGCGTTCCGCTTGCTGCTGCGATGCCGGAGGAGGGACTCGAACCCCCGACACGCGGATTATGATTCCGCTGCTCTAACCAGCTGAGCTACTCCGGCGGGGACGGGGCATGGTAGCGATGGGGCGGTGGGGTTCGGCGGCCGCGATCCCTGCTCGCTTCGATTTGGTGAAGCGGGCTTCACCAAACGAGCGGTCGCGACCGGCATGTGCAGGGAAAACCTCGCATCGGTCGGCGGCGCGGGCTAGGGTTGGGCGGGTGAGCGGCGGTCTGATAGCGGGGGAGCATGATGAGCACCGAGCTCGATAGGGCGGTGCGGACGGTCGTCCGCGAGTGCATGAGCGTCTCGCCCGGCGAGGAGGTGCTCGTCGTCTGCAATCCGGCGACCGAGGAGATCGGGGCGCTGATGCGGATCGAGGCGCAGGGCGACGGCGCGATGGCGACGCTGGCGGTGATGTCCGAGCGCGAATCGCCCGCGGCCGAGCCGCCGGACGTGGTCGCCGCGGCGATGGCCGAGGCCGACGTGGTGCTGGCGCCGACGATCCAGTCGATCTCGCACACCGCCGCACGCAAGAAGGCGAGCGAGGAGGGCGTCCGCATCGGCAGCCTGCCGGGGGTGACCGAAGACATGCTGACCCGGCTGATGACCAGCGACCTCTCCGAGGTGCGCCGGCGCGGCTGGGCGCTCAGCGGCATCCTCAACGGCGGCGCCGAGGCCCGCATCACCTGCCGTCACGGCAGTGACCTGCGGCTCGGACTGGAGGGGCGGCTCTCGATCGTCGACGCCGGCGAACTCGGCAACCGCGGCGCCTTCGGCAACCTGCCCTGCGGCGAGGCCTTCATAGCGCCGGTCGAGGGAACCGCCGAGGGCAGGCTCGTCGTCGACGGCTCGATCGCCGAAATCGGCCTGCTCGACACGCCGACCTCGCTGACGGTGCGGGCCGGCCACCTCACCGACACCACCGGCTCCGACGGCGAGGCGCTGATGGAGATGCTGAGGGCCCACGGCGAGGACGGCACCAATGTCGCCGAGCTCGGGATCGGGACCAACGAAGAGGCGCTGCTGACCGGCAACATCCTCGAGGACGAGAAGATCCTCGGCACCTGCCACGTCGCCTTCGGCGCCTCGGCGGCAATCGGCGGCACCGTCCAGGTCCCCGTCCACATCGACTGCGTTGTGCTCGAGCCGACGATCGAAGTCGACGGTGAGACGATCGTCAGCGGCGGCGAGCTGCTGCTCTGAGTCGGCGGGGGCCGCGGCCGCCGACTAGCCTCCGCCTATGCCGGTCCTGCTCGCGGTTCCCAATCTCTCGGAGGGGCGAGACCGCGATCGCCTGACGGCGCTGGAGAAGACCTTCGGACGCGGCGTCTCCCTGCTCGACCGCCACACCGATGCCGATCACGACCGCACCGTCTTCACGCTTGCCGGCGGCCCGGGACCGCTGATGGACGCGCTCGTCGCCGCTGCCGAGGAGGCGTCGGAGACGATCGACATGGGCAGCTACCGGGGCGTCCACCCGGCGATCGGTGCTCTCGACGTCTGCCCAGTGGTCTGGCTCGACCCCGCCGACCGCGATGCCGCCCGCACCGAGGCGGTCGCCAGCGCCGCGCAGATCGGCGGCCTCGGCATCCCGGTCTTCCTCTACGGCGAGCTGGCCCGCGGGCCGGGGCGGGCCGAGCGGGCCCACTTTCGCAACGGCGGCCTGCCCGAGCTCTGGTTGCGGATGGAGTCGGGAGAGCTGCGGCCGGATTTCGGGCCGCAGCTGCCGCATCCCCGCGCCGGCGCCACCCTGGTCACCGCCCGCCCGCCGCTTGCCGCCTTCAACGTCGAGCTCGACAGCGGCGACATCGAGGTCGCCCGCTCCGTCGCCGCCGGCCTGCGCGAGTCCGGGGGCGGGCCGCACGGCGTGCGGGCGATCGGGTTGCTGCTCTCCAGCGGCCGCACCCAGGTCTCCACCAACGTCCACGACCCGCTCGCGGTACCGCTGGGCATGGTGGTCGAGCGGGTGCGGGAGCTGGCGGCGCCGCTGGGCGCCCGTCCGCTCGAAGCGGAGCTGGTCGGCCTCGTCCCCGCCGCCGCGCTGCGCGACTATCCGGGGGACGTGCCGATGCGCGGCTTCGACCCCGACCGGCACGTGATCGAGCGGCGGCTCGCCGCTCTGACCGACTAGATTCTGAGGCCATGGCCCAGACCAAGAAGAAGCGCCGCCGCAAGCAGCGCGGTACCCAGGGCGGCCGCATCGACACCAACACCCGCTCCAAACCACGCAGCCGCGCCGAGGCGAAAAACCGCGCTCGCGCCAAACGCAAGCCGGTGGCCCGGGTCGACCTGCCGCCGACCTGGCGCAGCTCGATCACCCGCGGCCTCGTCGCCGCCGTCATCTTCTTCGTCCTCCTGCTGCTGATCTTCAAACGCCCGGTCGGCACCTCGCTGGCTCTCGGCGCCTTCATGCTCGCCTTCTACATCCCCGCCGGGTACTTCATCGACATGACCCTGTGGCGGCGGCGTGAGCGGACGCGGATGCGCTCGCAGGGCGATTAGGGGGAGGGCGCCGGTGAGCCTCGACGTCGAGATGCTCACGGTCGGGGCGATCGCCGAGAACTGCTTCCTGCTGCGCCGCCAGGGCTCCGACCGCGTTCTCGTCGTCGACCCGGGCGAGGAGGCGGAGCGGATCATCGCCGCGGCCGGGGAGATGGGAGAGGTGGAGGCGATCCTGCTCACCCACTGCCATTTCGACCACATCGGGGCGGTGGCGCCGGTGGCGGCGGCGACCGGGGCACCGGTCTACTGCCCGAAGCTCGAGGTGCCGCTGCTGGCCGACATCATGCGCTTCGTCCCCTGGGAGGGCTTCGGCCCCTACGAGAGCTACGACGCCGACGAGACCGTGTCCGGCGGCGAGACGCTGGATCTGGCCGGGCTCGAGCTCGACGTCATCTTCACGCCGGGCCACAGCCCCGGCCACGTCACCTACTCCGTCCGCGGCGAGGACGCGCTCTTCTCCGGCGACGTCCTCTTCCAGGGCTCGGTCGGCCGCGTCGACCTGCCGGGCGGCGACGGATCGACGCTGATCGCGTCGATCGGCACCCTGCTCGACACCCACCCCGACGAGACCGTCGTCCACCCCGGGCACATGGGGATTACGACGCTGGGGGCCGAGCGTGCCTCCAACCCCTTCCTCGCCTCGCTGGCGCGGTAGGCCGGTTCGGTGCAGCGGTAAGTAAGGTCGCTGCGACCATGGCCAGCAAGTACCAGGCACCCCGCGGGACCTTCGACGTGCTGCCCGAGCAGGCGCGCGGGCGGGCGAGAATCGAGCGCGCGGCGGCGGCGATCTTCGCCCGTGCCGGCTACGAGCCGGTGGCGACGCCGGCCTTCGAGGACACCGAGCTGTTCGAACGCGGCGTCGGCAAGTCCACCGACATCGTCCGCAAGGAGATGTTCACCTTCGAGGACAAGGGCGGGCGCAGCCTCACCCTGCGGCCGGAGGGGACGGCGCCGATCTGCCGCGCCTACCTCGAGCACGGGATGCACAAGCTGGCGCAGCCGGTGAAGCTGTCCTATCTCGGTCCTTTCTTCCGCCACGAGCGCCCGCAGGCGGGGCGCTACCGCCAGTTCCACCAGCTCGGGGCCGAGTGCATCGGCACCGACTCGCCGCTGGCCGACGCCGAGGCGATCATGCTGCTCTCCGACCTGCTCGGCGAGCTCGGCGTGCCCGGGGTGGAGCTGCGGCTCGGCAGCCTCGGCTCGCTCGACGTCCGGCGCGCCTACCTGGAGGAGCTGAAGGCGCATCTGCACGCGCACGAGAGCGAGCTCTCCGCCGACGTCCGGGAGCGAATCGACATCAACCCGCTGCGGGCCTTCGACTCCGATGACCGCGGGACCCAGGGCGTGATGGCGAGCGCGCCGACCATCGTCGCTTCGCTCGCCGGCGAGGACGCCGAGCACTTCGCCGCCGTGCGGGAGCTGCTCGACGCCGCCGGCATCGCCTACGAGGTTGACCCAACCCTGGTCCGCGGCCTCGATTACTACACGCGAACGATCTTCTCCTTCGTCTGCGACGCGCTCGGCGCCCAGTCGGAGATCGGCGGCGGCGGTCGCTACGACAGCCTGATCGAGCAGCTCGGCGGCCCGGCGACGCCGGCCGTCGGCTGGGCGGCGGGGATCGAGCGGATCCTGCTGGCGCTGGACGAGGTGGAGGGGGCGCCGGGCCGCGACGCCTTCGTCGCGATCGCCGACGACGGGCAGCGGACGCGGGCGATGGCGCTCGCCGTCGAGCTGCGCCACGCCGGCCTCTCGGCCGAGGTCGACCTCGCCGGCCGTGGGCTCAAGGGGCAGCTCAAACACGCCAACCGGATCGGCGCCCGCCGCGTCCTCATCCTCGAGGCCGACGGCTCGGCCCAGCTGCGCGACATGAGCAGCGGCGAGCAGCGCGCGGCCGACCCCGGCAACCTTGTCGACGAGATGACCGGAGGAGAGTCGTGAACTATGCGCCGGCCCTGAGGGGCAACGAGTACCGCGATACCTGGTGCGGGGCGGTGCTCGGCGATCGGGTCGACTCCGAGGCGCGGGTCGCGGGCTGGGTCCACCGTCGCCGCGACCACGGCGGCCTGATCTTCATCGACCTGCGCGACCGCACCGGCATCGTCCAGCTCGTCTTCCACCCCGACAGCTCGGGCGAGTCGTTCGAGCAGGCCCACAAGCTGCGGGCGGAGGACGTGCTGACGGCGTCGGGGACGGTGGTGCGGCGCTCGGCCGAGACGGTCAACCCGGAGCTGCCGACCGGCGAGGTCGAGCTCAGGGTCACCAGCGCCGAGCGGCTGGCCGACGCCGAGACGCCCCCCTTCCAGATCGAGGGCTTCTCCGGCGAGGTCGGCGAGGACGCCCGCCTGCGCCACCGCTATCTCGACCTGCGCCGGGAGCAGATGCGCGAGGCGCTGATGCTGCGCCACAAGGTGACGCGGGCGATGCGCGAGTTCCTCGACGGCGAGGGATTCGTCGACGTCGAGACCCCGGTGCTGACCCGGTCCACCCCTGAGGGCGCTCGCGACTTCCTGGTTCCCAGCCGCCAGCAGCAGGGCTCCTTCTACGCGCTGCCGCAGTCGCCGCAGCTGTTCAAGCAGCTGCTGATGGTGGCGGGCTTCGAGCGCTACTACCAGGTGGCCCGCTGCTTCCGCGACGAGTCGACCCGGGCGGACCGTCAGGCCGAGTTCACCCAGCTCGACATCGAGATGTCGTTCGTCGACGGCGAGGACATCATCGAGGTCAACGAACGGCTGCTGGCCCATGTCTTCGAGCGCGCCGGGGGTCCCCAGATCGATCTGCCGATGCGGCGCATGTGTTACGACGAGGCGATGGGGCGGTTCGGCACCGACCGGCCGGACCTGCGCTTCGGGCTGGAGCTGGTCGACCTCGGTAACGCCCTGCGCGAGACCGAGTTCAAGGTCTTCCGCTCGGTGCTCGACGGCGGCGGGGCGATCCGCGGCATCAACGCCGGCCGCCGCGAGATGCCGCGCTCGGAGCTCGACAAGCTGATCTCCCGCGCCCAGGAGCTCGGAGCGAACGGCCTGGTCTGGGCCTTCCGCGAGGGCGACGGCTGGCGCTCGCCGACCGCGAAGTTCCTCAGCGAGGCGGAGCTGGCCGACCTGAACGAGCGGCTTGGGGCCGAGGAGGGGGACCTGCTGCTACTGGTCGCCGACGAACGCAAGGTCACCGACGCTGTGCTCGGGCAGATGCGGATCGACTTGGCCGAGCGCTTCGGCTTGATCGGCGAGGGCGACCACAAGCTCGTCTGGATCGTCGACTGGCCGCTGATGGAGTGGAATGCCGAGGAGAAGCGCTGGGACTCTTTGCACCACCCGTTTACGGCGCCGGCGGGCGAGTTCGACCCGGAGAGCCCCGGTGCTGCCCGAGCGGTCGCATACGACGTGGTCTGGAACGGCCAGGAGCTCGGCGGCGGCTCGATCCGCATCCACGACGCCGAGACCCAGCAGGCGGTCTTCGCCGCCCTCGGGATCGACGCCGAGACGGCCGAGGCGCGCTTCGGCTTCCTGCTCGAGGCTCTGCGTTACGGGGCGCCCCCGCACGGCGGCATCGCCTACGGCGTCGACCGCGTCGTCCAGCGCCTCAGCGGCGCCGAGACGATCCGCGACGTCATCGCCTTCCCGAAGACCGCCTCTGGCTTCGACCTGCTGGTTGGCGCCCCGGCCCCGGTCGATGACGTCCAGGTGCGGGACCTCGGCATCTCCCTCCACCAGCGCAAGCTCGCCGGCCATTGAGATGGGGCTCCGGGACTGGCTTCCACGCAGGTGGCGCCCGGCTCCCGGACCCGGCCAGACGCCCGTCTTCGTCGACGACCCCGGCTTCGACAGCTGGGAGGTGGTACGCGACTTCGCCGATCTGAGGACGGCGCGAGCCTGGCACCAAGCGCTGATCGAGGCCGGCATCGAGGCGGTGCTGACCGCCGACTGGCCGCTGGATCGCTTCGGCCACGGCGACATCGCCCTGCGCGTTCCCGCCGACCGCTGGAGCGAAGCCGAGCTGCATCTCTCCAACCTCGACACGGACGATTTCTGACCGTCCGCCAGACGTTTTCGAGTTAAGGCGTCCACGCGCGCCCACGGTGGTACGGTTGAGCCAAGGCTCGAGCCCGTACGAGAGCCGTCTCACCGTTTGACCCAACACAAACGGCGCGGGAGCCGGGAGTCTTCGGGCCCCTTGGGGTCAGGAGCAGGCACCCACCTTCACTTGAAGGGATCAAAGCCAGAGGCGGCAACGGCGGGCTGGGGCCTTTTTTTGCGTTCAGTCGACGCTTTCGGCACGAAAGGCGCGCCACGCGTGCAGGCGCGAGCGAGACCATCGTCGACATGGGCGACGAGGAGTGCATCGACCGCCATATGGATGGGGGATGCACTCCTCGTCAGGACGGCGTGGCCGGTGTTGATTGGTTGATTGGGGACTTGGCGGGACGGCAGCATGGAGTGGTCGGGCGATGGCAGTTGGAGCGCCGTGGCGTCGGCCGCGGTGCGATTGAGGGCAGAGTCAAGCGAGGGAGGCTGCTGCCGTTGCACTTGGGCGTCTACGGGGTCGGGTGTCGACCGTCGACCGTCGAGGCGATGGATGGCGGCGGTTCTCGCCTGCGGGCCTGGCGCGATGCTCAGTCATCGGAGCGCCGGGCAGCTTTGGGGGATCGTGCCTCGGGCCGCGACGGTTCCGGAAGTGACTCGGCCCGGATTCTTTCGCCGGAGATCGGGGATCGTTTGCCATCGGTCCTCGATTCCGCCAGACGAGATCGGGGAGCTGCTGGGGATCCCGGTCACCTCGGTGGCGCGGACGCAGTTCGATCTGGCTGGAGCCTTGTCGAAGCGGGGGCTCGAGCGGGCGATGCACGAGGCGGAGGTGGCGCGGCTGACGGATCGGCTTTCGTTATGGGACCTGCTCGAGCGGTATCCGCGGCGACGTGGGGTCGCGAACCTGCGGGCATTGCTGCGTGCGAAGGCGCCGGTGGGAATCACCCAGAACGAGCTCGAGGAGCTGTTCGTCGAGTTCCTCGATGCCCATGGGCTGCCACGGCCGCGGCTCAATGCGACGCTACCGATTCGGGGGCGGCTGTTGAGGCCGGATTGCATGTGGCCCGATCGGCGGCTGCTCATCGAGCTCGATGGGCGGGAGGCGCACGACACCGATCGTGCCTTCGAGGGCGATCGGCAGCGGGACCGGATCCTTCTCGTCGAAGGCTGGCGCTCGGCGCGGGTGACGTGGAGGCAATTGCGCGACGAACCGGGGACGATCGCCGCCGACCTGCGGGAATTGCTGGAGCCTTAAGCATGTCGGGCGCCGGCGCCCGGATCTGCGATTTGTTCCGTGACCGCGATTCGCGGGCCTACCTCTACCCTTGGATCATGGACCGGGAGCTTTTCGAGCACTACCTGGGCGACGAGAGTCGGCACGGAGCTGCTGTCGATGGAGCGTTCACCGGTGCGGCGGGGGGCGCCGCCTGCGGGGACCTCTCCCGAGTCTCCTTCTTGGTCGAGGAGGAGCGGATCGGCGCCGTCAGCTTCGATTCCGAGGGATGTGGGGCGACCAAGGCCGCAACCGCGGCGGTGGCGGAGATGGTCGACGGGGCGCCGGTGCTGGAGGCGGCCGCGATCGACATCGACGCGGTCGACGAGGCGATCGGCGGCTTGACGCTGGCCAAGCGGCACGCCGCCCAGCTGGCCGCCGACGCTCTGCATCGAGGCTTGGCGAGCGCCGCCGCCTCTTCCCGGCGCCTGGCGCTGGAGCCAACCGCCTCGGGCGAGCGCGTCGCGGTCGCCATGTCCGGCGGCGTCGACAGCGCTGTAGCAGCGCTGCTGGAGCGCGAGCGCGGCGCCGACGTCGTCGGCGTCACCGTCAAGCTCTGGGCCGACCCGGAGACCGATGGGGCCAAGGCCTGCTGCTCGCCGGAGGCCGTGCTCGGCGCCCGCGGGCTCGCCCACTCGCTCGGCCTCCCGCACTTCACCCTCGACCTCGAGGAGGAATTCCGCCGCCGCGTGGTCGGGCGCTTCATCGCCGGCTACACGGCTGGCAGGACCCCCAACCCCTGCGTGCTCTGCAACGGCGAGGTGCGGATCGCGGCGATGGTCGACCTCGCCGACCGCCTCGGCGCCGATCGCCTCGTCACCGGCCACTACGCCCGCATCGTCGAAGACGCCGATGGGCCGCTGCTCGCCTCCGCGGCCGACGAGGCCAAGGATCAGAGCTACATGCTCGCGGCACTGCCGCCGCGGCTGCTCGACCGCCTCTCCTTCCCGCTGACGGAGCTAACCAAGCCTGAGGTGCGGGAGATCGCCGCGCGCCACCAGCTCACGGTCGCCAAGAAGCCCGAGAGCCAGGACCTCTGCTTCCTCGCCGGTCAGGGCAAGCGCAAGTTCCTGCGCCGCCATGGCGGACTGACCGACAACGACGGCGCCGTGCTCGACCGCAGCGGCCGCGCCGTCGGCCGCCACCGCGGCCACCACAACTTCACGGTCGGCCAGCGCCGCGGCATCGGCGTCTCCGCGCCGGAGCCGCTCTACGTCGTCGCCACCGACGCCGCCGCGAACACGGTCACGGTGGGCACCCGGGCGGAGCTCGAAACCCGCCGTGTCCACGTCCGCGACGCGACCCTGCACCGCGACGGCGCCCAGGTCGACGCGGTCCGCCTGCGCTACCACTCACGGGCGCTGCCGGCCTCGATCGGCGCCGCCGGCCGCGGCCGCCACGACACCCTCGAGATCGAGCTCGGCGAGGAGTTCGTCGGCGCCTCGCCCGGGCAGACGGCTGTGCTCATGGCCGGCGAGGCGATCGTTGGCCATGGCACGATCGCCGCCGCGGCCTGACCGGTTGGACGAGACCCGCTGAGGCCAAGCTCTTTCTGCCAGCGAAATATTTAGGCTCCCTCACATGAAGGCTCAGGAGATCCGCGACACCTACCTCTCGTTCTTCGAGGAGCGGGGCCACGAGGTGGTCCCGTCGGCCTCGCTCGTGCCCTCTTCCCACGACCCCTCGGTGCTGTTGACGACCGCCGGGATGCAGCCGTTCAAGCCCTATTTCCTCGGTCGCGAGAAGCCGCCGGCGCCGCGTCTGGCCGACGTGCAGAAATGCTTCCGCACGACCGACATCGAAGAGGTCGGCAACACCGCCCGCCACCTCACCTTCTTCGAGATGCTCGGCAACTGGAGCTTCGGCGACTACTTCAAGGCGGAGTCGATCCCCTGGGGCTGGGAGCTCTCCACGCAGGGGTTCGGGATGGACCCGGAGCGGATCTGGGTCACGGTCTTCGGCGGCGACGAGGAGCTCGGGCTCGGTCCGGACCAGGAGGCGATCGAGCTCTGGCGCGGCGTCGGCGTCCCCGACGAGCGCATCGTCCAGCTCGGCCGCGAGGACAACTTCTGGCAGGCGGGCCCGACCGGCCCCTGCGGCCCCTGCTCGGAGCTCTACCTCGATCGCGGCGTCGCCTTCGGCGCCGCGGGTGAGCGCCCCGGCGACGACACCGACCGCTTCCTCGAGTTCTGGAACCACGTCTTCATGAGCTACGACCTCGCCGAGGACGGCAGCCTGACCGAGCTGCCGATGCGCAATATCGACACCGGCATGGGCCTCGACCGGATGGCGGCGATCCTCCAGGACGTGCCCTCGGTCTACGAGACCGACCACGTGCGGCCGCTGATCGACCTCGCCGAGGAGCTGACCGGCCACGGTTACGAGGAGGGCGACGCGGTGACGCGGGCGATGCGGATCGTCGCCGACCACTCGCGCGGCGCCGCCTTCCTGATCGCCGACGGCGTCGTTCCCTCCAACGAGGACCGCGGCTACATCCTGCGGCGGATCATGCGGCGGGCGATCCAGCAGGGCAACACGCTCGGGCTCGAGGCCCCCTGGCTGGGCCGCTTCGCCGAGCGCACGATCGAGCTGATGGGCGATGCCTACCCGGAGCTGGTCGCCGAGCGGGAGACGATCGCCCGCTGGGTCAACGACGAGGAGGAGAGCTTCGGCCGCACCCTGGAGCGGGGGACCGAGCTGCTGCGGCGCCTGATCGTCGAGGCGAAGGAGTCGGAGACCTCCTGGATCGACGCCGCCGATGCCTTCAAGCTGCACGACACCTACGGCTTCCCCTACGACCTGACCAAGGAGCTGCTGGCCGACGAGGGGCTCGCGGTCGACGACTCCGGCTTCGAGGAGTTGATGGAGGAGCAGCGCCAGCGCGCCCGCAGCGGCGGGTCCGCGACCGCGCACGGCGCCGAGGACAGCCACGAGAAGGTGATCGCCTTCGCCGCGGCGGCGTCGCCGACCCGCTTCGTCGGCTACGAGACCCTCAGTGCCACCACCGCTCTCGCCGCCGTCCAGGGCGGCGACGGCCGCGCCCTGGTCAAGCTCGAGGAGAGCCCCTTCTACGCCGAGGGCGGCGGCCAGGTCGCCGACTCCGGCGTGCTGCGCTGGGCCGGGGAGGAGGCGAAGGTCGTCGACGTCTACCGGGTCGGCGAAGACCAGGCGCTGGAGGTCGAGCCCGGCAGCGGCACGATCGAGCCGGGAGTCGCGGTCGAAGCCGTCGTCGACCGTGAGACCCGCCACGCGACGATGCGCAACCACACGGCGACGCATCTCCTGCACGCGGCCCTGCGCGAGCGCCTCGGCACCCACGTGCGCCAGGCCGGCTCCGCCGTCCGCCCCGACAAGCTCCGCTTCGACTTCACCCACGGCCAGGCGCTCAGCCCCGCCGAGCTGCGCGACGTCGAGGAGCGGGTCAACGAGGGGGTCAAGGCGAGCGCACCGGTGCGCTGGATGAACATGGAGCGAGCCGAGGCGGAGAAGCTCGGCGCGATGGCGCTGTTCGGCGAGAAATACGGCGAGTGGGTGCGGGTGGTCGAAGTCGACGGGGTATCCCGCGAGCTCTGCGGTGGCACCCACGTCGCCAACACCGCCGAGGTCGGCATCTTCAAGATCGTCTCCGAGGGATCGAGCGCGGCCAACGTGCGCCGGATCGAGGCGCTCAGCGGCCCCGCCGCGATCGACTGGTTCCGCCAGCGCGAGCTGCAGCTGCGCGAGGCCGGCGAGCTGCTGGGCAACCCGCAGGACCCTCTGGCTGCGGCCCGTCGCGCCGCCGAGCAGCTGCGCGAGGCCGGCGCCGGCGCCCAGCGAGCCGCCGCCGAGGCCCTGGGTACGGAGGCGGACCAGCTGGCCAGCGCGGGTGTCTCTATGTCATTCGTCGACGACGGCGGCAAGCTCGTCCTGGTCCAGGCGAAGTCGGCGAGCGCGACCGACGGCAGGCAGCTGCTCGACCTCGCCAACCGCGTGCAGTCGAAGCTCGGAGGGAAGGCCCTGGTGGTCGCGCTCGGCGGCGACTTCGGCAAGAAGGCCGGTCTCGTGGTGCTGGCCTCGAAGGACTTGGTCGAGCGCGGCATCTCGGCGGGTGCGCTGGTGCGGGAGGGCGCCCCTGTGATCGGAGGCGGGGGCGGTGGCCGCGACGACATGGCGCAGGCCGGCGGCAAGGATCCCGCGAAGCTCGACGACGCGCTGCAGGCGATGCGTGCGGCGCTCGAGCGGGAGCTCTCCTAGCCCATGCGCGTTCTCGCCCTCGACCACGGCACCGTGCGCATCGGCTGCGCTCTCTCCGACCCCAGCGGGACCCTGGCGACGCCGCTGCCGGTGATCGAACCGCCGGAGGCCCGCGCTGTCGCCGAGCTGGTCGCCGAGCACGAGGTCGAGCGGGTGGTCGTAGGGCTGCCGCTGCACCTCAGCGGCGAAGAGGGAAGCCAGGCGGGCCTCGCCCGCAGCTTCTGCGCCGAACTGGAAGCGATGCTCTCGATCCCGGTCGAGACCTACGACGAGCGCCTGACCACGAAGATGGCCGACGCCAGCCGCCGGGCCGGGGCCAGCGGTGCGCGCGACTCGATCGCCGCCGCCCACCTGCTCCAGGCCTACCTCGCCGGCCAGGCCGCGATCGAGGAGCGGGCCGATGACTGAGGACTGGATGCCGGACGACCCCTTCGCCAACCCCGACGATCCGGCCGCGCGCGAGCGCGAGCAGCGCCGGCTCGAACGCGAGGAGAAGCGGCGCAAGCGCGAGGCGAAGCCGGGCAAGAAGGAGGGCAGGCGGGGGCGGAAGGAGGCCGCGCCCCCGGCTGAGCCCGCGCCCCCGGTCGAGCC
>JBAQZI010000042.1:0-40016 GCA_049790835.1 Solirubrobacterales bacterium | reverse complement strand
GACCAAAGGACTGCCGCAACTCTTCCGGTGACTACAGTCGTGGCATGGAGGAGATCCGGCTGATCGTCGCCACGGACCCGCCTGACTCGCCGGCCCGCACGCGGCCGCCCGGTCGCGCGCCCTTCCGGATCGCAGCCGTGCAGCAGCGCTGGCATCCCGACCCCGACGAGCACCAGGCCGCGCTCGCGGCCGGGATCAAGCTCGCCGCCGCGGAGGGCGCCCGGCTCGTCTGCCTGCAGGAGCTGACCCTGAGCCCCTACTTCGCGATCGATCCCGCCGGACCGGAGGCCGCGGGCGCCGAGCCGGAGGAGCTGCCAGGCGGCCCGACCCACCGCTTCGCCGCCCGCATGGCGGTGGAAACCGGCGCCCACATCCACGCCTCGCTCTTCGAGCGCGCCGATGCCGAGGACGGGCTGGGCTTCAACACCGCGATCGTCGTCGCCCCCAGCGGGGATCTGGTCGCCCGCACCCGCAAGCTGCACATCCCGGTCACCGCCGGCTACCACGAGGACCGCTACTTCCGTCCCGGCCCCGCCGGCCCCGATCCATTCCCGGTTCTCGCCCTCGGCGAGGCTCAGCTCGGCCTGCCGACCTGCTGGGACCAGTGGTTCCCCGAGGTCGCCCGCGCCTACAGCCTCGCCGGCGCCGAGGTCCTCGTCTACCCGACCGCGATCGGCTCCGAGCCCGACCATCCCGGCTTCGACACCGAGCCGCTCTGGCAGCGGGTGATCGTCGCCAACGGGATCGCCAACGGCACCTTCATGGTCGCCGTCAACCGCATCGGTTCCGAGCCGCCGCTGACCTTTTACGGCTCCTCCTTCATCTCCGACCCCTACGGCCGCGTCCTCGCCCAAGCGCCGCGCGACGAGCCGGCCGTCCTCGTTGCCGACCTCGACCTCGACCAGCGCCAGGACTGGCTCGAGCTGTTCCCGCTGCTGGCGACGCGTCGCCCCGACGTGTACGCGGGGTTGACCCGGCAGCCGCGGAAGGAAAGCTAGGCGGGAGCCAGCGCCGCGATCGTCTCGCCGAGCTTGTCGGGCGTCACGATCGGGGTCAGGATCGGCAGCGTGATGCCGCCGGCGACGAAGGTGGCAAGCCGCTCCCTCATCTCCTCCGGAGTGCCGAAGATGAACATCTCCTCGATCGCCTCCCAGGGCGCGGCCGCGGCGGCGGCCTGGCGGTCGCCCGCCTCCCAGGCGGCGATCATCGGATCGATCTGCTCGCCGTAGCCGAGCCAGCGGTAGAACGCGGTGTAGACCGGCACGGTGATGTAGGAGGAGAACATGAACCGGGCCAGCGGCTCGACCTGCTCGCGCTCGCCGGGGATGCAGAAGAAGCGGCAGAGCAGCTCGAAGCCCGCGGGCGCCCCGTCGAGCTGGGCGGTCACCTTCGGCAGCCCACCCAACGGCAGGAAGTTGGTGAAGGCACCGTCGGCCCGGTCCAGGGCCAGGCGCAGCATCTTCCCGCGCAGCGCCGCCAGCACGATCGGCACCCGCTCGGCCGGGGGCGCTTCGAGCTTGAAGCCGGTGCCGGTCCGCTCGCCGGCGAGTGCGGTGTCGAGGAAGTCGAGCGTCTCGCGGACCTTGCTCAGCGGCTTCTCGAAGGGGATGCCGTTCCAACCTTCGACGATGCGGTCCGAGGAGGAGCCGATGCCGAGCACGAAGCGGCCGCCGGAGGCGCTGGCGAGCGCCGCCGCCTCCTGGGCGAGCAGTGCCGGGCCGCGCTGGAAGACGCCGACGATCCCGGTCCCGAGCCGCATCCGCGCGGTCCAGGCGGCGCTCAGCGCCAGTGGCGTGAAGCCGTCCGGGCCAGCGGTCTCCCCGCTCCAGAGGTCGGTATAGCCGAGCGCCTCGGCCCGCTTCACGTGCTCCTCGTGATCGGCCAGCGTGATGCCCGGCAGTGGCAGGGTCAATCCCCAACGCTGAGACATGGCGCGACCCTATAGCCTCCGCCGCCGATGCCCGAGACCTCTCAGGCCAAGCCGGACCGCAACCTCGCCCTCGAGCTGGTGCGGGTTACCGAGGCGGCGGCGCTCGCCGCGGCTCGCTGGGTCGGACGCGGCGACAAGCTCGCCGCCGACGGTGCCGCCGTCGACGCGATGCGCTTCGTGCTCGACTCGGTGGCGATGGACGGCGTCGTCGTGATCGGCGAGGGTGAGAAGGACGAAGCACCGATGCTCTTCAACGGCGAGCACATCGGCGATGGCAGCCCGCCGGTCTGCGACATCGCCGTCGATCCGCTGGAGGGGACGACGCTCTGCGCCCGCGGCATGCCCAGCGCGCTCGCCGTGATCGCCCTGGCCGAGCGTGGCTCGATGTTCGATCCGGGCCCCTGCGTCTACATGGAGAAGATGGCCGGCGGCGAGGAGATCGCCGACCTGCTCGACCTCGACCGGCCGCTGCCGGAGACCCTGAAGCTCGTCGCCGAGCGCAAGGGCGGGAGCGTCGGCGACGTCAGCGTGGTCATGCTCGACCGCCCCCGTCATGAGGAGGCGATGCGCGAAGTTCGCGAGGCCGGCGCCCGCCTGCGCCTGATCAGCGACGGCGACGTCTCCGCCGCCCTGCTCGCGGTCAGCGAACGCTCCCCGGTCGACCTGCTCTGGGGGATCGGCGGCACCCCTGAGGGCGTGCTCAGCGCCGCCGCCCTGAAGTCGATGGGCGGCCAGCTGCTGGGTCGGCTCTGGCCCCGCGACGACGGCGAGCGCCAGGCGGCGATCGACGCCGGCTACGACCTGACCCGGGTGCTCACGGCCAATGACCTCTGCGCCGGCGACGACGTCTTCTTCTCCGCCACCGGCGTCACCGACGGTGACGTCCTCCAGGGCGTCCGCTATCGCGGCAACGGCGCCACCACCGAGTCGCTGGTCATGCGCTCCCGCTCCGGCACGGTGCGCCGGGTCCACGCCCGCCACGACCGCTCCAAGCTGCGAGACCTGATCGGCGAGCGCTACGGCTGAGCGGCGCTCTGCGCGCGGCTGCGCAGCGTCACTCCGCCGCCGCGAGCATCTCCGCGGCGCGGTCCTCCTCGACCATGGCGGTCTCTTCGCCGATGAAGGGGACGAGGAGTTCGTAGGTGAGCTCGGGCAGGAGCGCCGGTAGCTGGGCGGTGCGATCGCGAACCACCTCTTCGTAGACCCGCGCCAGGGCGGCCGCGATTGCCAACGCGGTGACCCGCGGCAGGCCGCGAACCGGCTCGGGCTGCTCGAGCCCGTCGTCCATCAGCTTGGTGAAGCGAGCGAAATCGCTTTGAAACAGCTCTCGCGACGCGGCTCCGACCGCGGCGACCTCGACGACGACGACCTTCGCCGCCGCCGGATCGGCGGCGAACCAGCCGAGCATCGCCGCCAAGGTGTTCCTAACCCGCTCGGGCCACGGCCCGGGCTCGTTGTAGACCGCGGCCACGGTCGCGTTGAGGTCGTCGACGAGGATCGCGCGGGCGGAGAGCAGGCACTCCTTTTTGTCTTCGAACAGCTCGTAGAAGCTCTCCCTGCCGACCCCGGCCTCTTCGAGGATGTCGGCCACCGAGGTCGACTCGTAGCCGTTGCTGGCCGCGACTCGGACGACGGCCGCCAGTAGGCGCTCGCGCTGGGAGCGGGCGACGAGCTCGCGCGGGAGGCCATGGCGCCCCCGCGGCAGCCGCCACTGCCGCAGGTCGCTCTTGCTGTCCGTCACCGATCCGCCGACAGCTCGGCATCTGTCGCGTCGCCGGCCCGCCGTGCCTGGCTCAGCGCCGCCTCGTGGCCACTGAAGGGGAGTAGGGCCAAGTAAACGATTTCTGGCAGCAGCTCGGGGAGTCGCTCCGCCTGGCCGGTGGTGATCTGGTTGTAGATCAGCACCTGCGCTCGTCCGAAGGCAAGACGGGGGTCGGTTCGGCCTTTACGCGGCTCGCCGGCATCGGCCCAGAGCTTCTCGAGCGGCGGGATCACGAGCTTGCGGTAGCGCTCGATCACCGCCGGTTCGACCGAGACCGCTTCCCCCATCAGCAGCTGGGTCAGCGCCGGCTTCGCGGCCATCAGCTCGAGGATCCTGGCAGCGCCCTTTCGCACGGCCACGGCGGGAGCATCCGTGGGCGAGTGCGAAGCCGCAGCGGCCGCACGCACCTCCTCGACGCACCAGTCGAGGGCGCCATCGAAGCACTCCCGCTTTCCCCCGAAGCGCTTGTAGAAGGTGGTGCGGGAGATGCTGGCGTGGCTGACGATGTCGGCGATCGTCGTTGCGGCATAGGTCTTCTCGGCGCAGCAGTCGACGATTGCCTCCACGATGCGCTGACGCTGAGAGCGCTCACCGATATCGATCGGAACGGTTGGATCGAGGACGCTTCCCACAGTCTGAATCCCCCGCCATTTTTGCATCAATATGATTGTGTCAACTGCACGCATTCGCGCCAGTGCACCGTGCGTGCGGGATTGACGAGCTCTCCGATCCCCCAGAGCAAGGTGGACCGGCCTAACACCAGAATATGACAGTTTCTTATCTGGAACCGGAGGAGGCGGGGGGCGTGGTGCCGACGGCGGGGGGCTCATCGCACCCATGGCAGGGCCGTTTGCTGCCATAGGGAAGCTCGCCGGTGTCGTGGACCTCGAAGCGCAGCGAGTTGATCACCGCGCCGGCCAGCAGGGCCAGGCTGAGCACGTAGAACCAGAGCAGGGCGATGAGGATGAAGCCCAGCGTCGAGCCAAAGTGCGAGAGGCTGGATACGTTCGAGAGGTAGATCGGGAAGAGCCAGTTGGCGAGTCCGGCGGCGAGGGTCACGAAGGCGGCCCCCGGCCAGACCGCGCGCCAGGGCATGTGCCCTTTCGGTACCGCCCAGAAGATCACAGCGCAGATCCCGAAAGTGACGAGGAGCGCTGCGCCGAGCAGCAGCAGGGTGTCGATCAGCTTGATGTCGGAGAGGCCGAGGGGAAGGCGGTCGGTGCTCGAGATCAGCCCGCTCTCGATCGCCGGCACGAAGATGCTGGCGGCGATGAAGAGGAGGACGACTCCCAGCATCGCGAAGGAGAAGCGCTTCTGCTCGACCCAGCCGCGGCACTCGACGTGGTAGATGCGGCAGAAGGCGGTGTCCATCGCGCCCCAGAAGGAGGCGCCGATCCAGAGCGAGCCGACGAAGGCGGCGATCCCGATCGTCGTCGAGTTGTTCTGGATCCGGTTGAGGACGTCGGTCAGCGTCTGCTGCTCGACACTGGGGAAGAGGCGCTCGAGGTCGCTGACGACGCTGGTCTCGACCCCCTCGATCTTCAGCACCTGGCCGAAGACGAAGAGGACCAGGAGGGCGAAGGGGAAGACCGCCAGCATCAGGTTGTAGGCGACCATCGCCGAGAGACCGGTGACGTTCTCGCGGTAAGCGCGCTGCCAAAAGGCGCTCAGCCAGGCTTTGGAATGGCGCGTCGAGTTCGGCATTGACTTCACAAACTGAAGCGACTACGATACGAACAAGCGTTTGACGAAGTTTCGACGCATGCCCTCCGGGCTACATCGCAGTCCAGATGTTGATGCTTACTTCGCGGACCAGTCTGCCGGTCCGCTTTTTCATCGGCCGGCACGACTTTCGCTCCGCAACGGCATTTCATTGCCAGGACTAAACACGAACCGCTAGGGAAACGAGTAGATCGCATGCTGGTAGCAGAGCTTCAGGAGTTGGAGGAGGTCAAAGGCCTCATCAATCGCGGGCAGCAGCTCGGCGTACTGACCTTCGGCGACATCGCCTCGGCCGTGTCCGAGGTCGATCTCGACGAGTCGGATGTCGAGGACCTCTACGGGCACCTCGAGAAGTCGGGGATCGAGCTCGTCGAGGACATGGACCCGGCCCAGAAAGCGGCCGCGGACGCGATGCCCGCGGACACCGGCAAAAAAGGCCGTCGTCGCCCGAAAGCGGCGCTCGACCTGAAACCGGACATGACCACGGACTCGCTGCAGTTGTTCCTCAAGGACATCGGCAAAGTCCGCCTGCTGACCGCCGCGGAGGAGGTCGAACTCGCCAAGCGCATCGAGCGAGGCGACCTCGACGCGAAGCAGAAAATGGTCGAGTCCAACCTGCGCCTGGTCGTCTCGATCGCGAAAAATTACCGCAACCAGGGCCTGCCCTTCCTCGACCTGATCCAGGAGGGAACGCTGGGCCTGGTCCGCGCGGCCGAGAAGTTCGACTACCGCAAGGGGTTCAAGTTCTCGACCTACGCGACCTGGTGGATCCGCCAGGCGATCGCCCGGGCACTGGCCGACAAGGCCCGCACGATCCGGATCCCGGTCCACGTGGTCGAGAAGCTGAACAAGATCGGCCGCGCCGAGCGCAAGCTGGTCACCGAGCTGGGCCGCGAGCCCACCCCGGAGGAGATCGCCGAGGTAACGGGGATCGATCCCGAGGAGGTCGACTCGATCAAGCGCTCCGCTCAGGCCCCGGTTTCGCTGGAGAAGCCGGTCGGCGACGAGGAGGAGTCCGAGTTCGGCCAGTTCATCGCCGACGAGAAGGCCGAGTCCCCGTTCGACCGCGCCGCGGACCTGCTGACCAAAGAGGCGCTGAAGGAGGCGCTGGAGAACCTCTCCTACCGCGAGCGCCGCGTCCTCGAGCTCCGTTACGGGCTCGGCGGCGAGCACCCGCGCACGCTCGACGAGGTGGGGCGGACCTTCAACGTCACCCGCGAGCGAATCCGTCAGATCGAGAACCAGAGCCTCAAAAAGCTGCAAAGCCTGGGCGAGGCGCAGAAACTGCGCGAGGTCGCTTAGTCCTCAGCATCAAGTGATCGAACATCCCGGCCGATATAGGTCGGGATGTTCGAGATCGACTCAGCGCTGCGCACGCTCGTCGAGCGGGAGGGCTCCGACCTTCATATAAAGGTCGGGGTGCCGCCGACCGCGCGCCTGCATGGCGAGCTGGTGCCCCTCGAGGGCTATCAGCCGCTGCGGCCCGAGGATACGGAGAAGGCCTTCCACGACATCGCCGAAGCCCGTTCGCAGGCGGAGTTCGAGGAAGCTGGGGAGGCGGACTTCTCCTACGCGATCCCCGGCCTCTCGCGCTTCCGCGTCAACACCTTCAAGCAGCGGGGCTCAGTCTCGATCGTCTGCCGCGCGATCCCCTTCGAAATCCGCTCGGTCGACGAGCTCGGGCTGCCCCCGGTCGTGAGCAAGCTGGCCGAAGAGCAGCGCGGCATCGTCCTCGTCACCGGCACCACCGGCTCCGGCAAGAGCACGACCCTGGCGGCGATGATCGACCACATCAACCGCACCCGGACGAGCCACATCATCACCCTCGAGGACCCGATCGAGTACCTGCACGAAGACAAAGGCTCGATCGTCAACCAGCGCGAAGTCGGCTCCGACACCGAGAGCTTCAGCCGCGCCATGCGCCGCGTCCTGCGCCAGGACCCCGACGTGATCCTGATCGGCGAGATGCGCGACGAGGAGACCGTCCGCACCGCCCTCTCAGCGGCCGAGACCGGCCACCTCGTGCTCTCCACCGTCCACACCTTGGACGCCACGGAGACCGTCAACCGAATCATCGACTTCTTCCCGCCCCACCTCCAGCACCAGGCCCGGGTGATGCTCTCGGCGACCCTGAAGGGCGCGATCGCCCAGCGCCTCGTTCCCGACGTCACCGGCGATGGCCGCATCCCCGCCTCCGAGATCCTCGTCGTCACCGGCCGCGTCCAGGACCTGATCATGAATCCGGAGGAGACCGGCAAGATCACCGAGGTGATCGGCGAGGGCGAGTTCTACGGCATGCGCACCTTCGACCAGTCCCTGCTCGGCTACGTGATGGAAGGCAAGATCGCCGAGCAGGTCGCCCTCGACTACGCCTCCAGCCCGCACGACTTCAAACTGATGCTGGCGGCGGGCGGGCAGCGGGCAAGCGGGATCGAGCAGCTCGCGGGCTAGACAGAGTGAGTAGGTCAGCGATGTCGGTGTGCGGTGCCCATAGCTCAAGCTCTCGGCGATTGCTGTCGAGCTAAGTAAGCGAACGTATGAGGGACGCACTCAACAGCAACCCGCTCGTCAAGGCCGCCGTGATCGGCGTGCTGCTGGTCGGTGCGGCGATCTTCGTGCTCTCCAGCGGGGGCTCTGCTGAAGAAGAACCGGCGGGCGCGACCGAAGCGACGGTGAGCGTCGCCGAAACGAGCGCTACCGGAACGGCCACCGGCGCCACTCCCGGTGAAGCGGTCGAAGGGGCGGTCGAAGCCGCGGTCGAAGGGGTCGCTGAAGGCAGCGCTCCGGCACCGCTCTCGCTGGCCCAGGCGGCGAGCTCGGCACCGCCTCTGCCGCGCCCGGTCCTCGACGCCTGGGGGGCGAACCGCACTCTCGTCCTCCTCTTCGTCCACGACGGCGGCATCGACGACCGCTTGGTGCGGACCGCCACCGACAGCGTCGCCGGCTTCCCCGCCGCCTCGTTCTTCGTCGTCCCGGCTGGGCGGATCTCCCGCTACGCGGCGATCACGGAGGGCGTCGGGGTAGACCGGGTCCCGGCTCTGGTGGTGGTCACTCCGAAGCACCTGAAGGGAGCCGTCCCAACGGCTTCGGTCAACTACGGCTTCCAGAGCGTGGAGAGCGTCCGCCAGGCCGTGATCGACGCCGGCTACAAGGGCCCGACGATCGACTACCACCCGTGAGCGGCATGGATCCTCGCGAGTTCCCAAGCCACCTGCGCCCCGTCCCAGATTCCGGCGACTCGACCGCGCCGGCGCTCGGGCCCGAGACCGGCACTCCCGGCCTGACCCCGCCTATCGCGCGCGGTCGTTCCAGCGGCTTCGTCACCGATGTGCTCGTCGACCTCGGCTTCGTCGACAAAGACCGGGCTCGCCACGCGATCGAAGAGGCCCGCACGGCCGCCCGCCCGCCCGAGCGCCTGCTGCTCGAGCAAGGGGCGATCGACGCCGACCAACTCTCGCGTGCGGTTGCCGAGCGCTACGGCCTCGATCACATCGACCTCTCGATCTACCAGGTCGATATGGCGGCGGCAAACCTGATCTCGGTCAACACCGCGCGCCGCTACCGGGCGCTGCCGGTCGGCTTCGTCGATCAGCAGACGCTGCTGGTCGCGATGGCTGACCCGACCAACGTCCTCGCGGTCGATGACATTCAGATCGCCACCGCTCTTGACTGCCGTGTAGCCGTTGCGGCCGAGGAGGACATCGAGGCGCTGATCGGCCGTCTCAACACCCTCCAGAGCGCCGTCACCGAGGCCGTCACCGAAGGGGAGGCCGAGGCCGAGGCTGAACTGGCCGAAGTCAGCGACATCGAGGTCAGCGCCGAGGACGCGCCGGTGATCAAGCTCGTCTACAGCATCCTCGGCCAGGCCGTGGGGGAGGGCGCCTCCGATGTCCACTTCGAGCCGGCGGAGGGGCAGATGCGGGTTCGCTTTCGCATCGACGGGGTGCTGCGCGAGGCGGCCCACGTGCCCAACCGGATGGTCAACGCGGTGATCTCCCGAGTGAAGATCATGAGCGACCTCAACATCGCCGAGAAGCGCATCCCACAGGACGGACGTGTCAGCGTCACGGTCGAGGACCGGCGAATCGACCTGCGCATCACGACGCTGCCAACCCAGCGGGGCGAGGGAGCGACGGTTCGCATCCTCGACCAGGAGAACTCCCAGCACACCCTCGACGAACTCGGCATGGACGGCACCGCCCGCGAACGCTTCGAGGGGGCCTTCAGGCAGGCCTACGGCGCCGTGCTGGTTACGGGCCCCACCGGCTCGGGCAAGTCGACCACTCTCTACGCCGCCCTCCAGGAGATGAACCAGGTCGAGAAGAACATCATCACGATCGAGGACCCGGTCGAGTACCGGCTGGACGGCATCAGTCAAATCAACGTCAATCGCAAGGCTGGTTTGGATTTCGCCACCGGCCTGCGATCGATCCTGCGAGCCGATCCCGACATCGTGATGGTCGGCGAGATCCGCGACGGCGAGACCGCCCGGATCGCGATCGAGGCCGCGCTGACCGGCCACATGATGTTGACGACCCTGCACACCAACGATGCCCCCGGTGCGATCACCCGTCTGACCAAGATGGGGATTGAGGCCTTCATCACCGCCTCCTCGGTCGACTGCGTCGTCGCCCAGCGGTTGGCTCGCAAGCTCTGCAGCCATTGCAAGCGACGCACGGTGGTGCCGCCGCAGGCTCTGGCCGACGCGGACATCCGCGTCGGCGCCGAGCTCGAGGCCTACGAACCGGTCGGCTGCTCGCGCTGCAACCAGAGCGGCTACCGCGGCCGGGTCGGGATCTTCTCGGTGATGAGCATGAGTGAGCGGATCAAGGAAATGACCGTCGTCCAGGCGCCCGAGGCGGAGATTGCCGCGGCCGCCCGTCAGGAGGGGATGCTGACCCTGCGCGAGGACGGCGTCAGCAAGGTCCGCTCCGGCGCGACCAGCCTCGAGGAGATCCTCCGTGTCACCGCCTGATCTTCGCCGTAGTCGCTTTCGGGTATCGAGGAATCGGGCGGGGAGGCCGATCTAAGAGCCATGGACTTCGACTTCTCAGAGGTGCTGCGGCGCATGGTCGAGGCCAGGGCCTCGGACGTGCACCTGACGGCAGGCTTCCCCCCGGCGATCCGCGACAAGGGCAAGATCGCCGCCATGGAGGGCTTCCCGGTCCTCGACGGCCAGGAGACCCGCGAGGTCATCTTCGGCATCCTCAACGACGACCAGCGCAAACGCTTCGAGAACAACAAGCAGCTCGATTTTGCCTACGCGATCCCCGGCGTCGCCCGCTTCCGCGTCAACTGCTTCATGCAGCGCGGCGCGGTCAGCGCCGCCTTCCGCCTGGTGCCGCAGGAGATCCCGGCCCTCGACTCGCTCGGGGTGCCGCAGATCTTGCGTGAGCTGACCGCCAAACCCCGCGGCTTCGTCCTCGTCACCGGGCCGACCGGGTCGGGCAAGAGCACGACCTTGGCGGCGATGCTCGACGTGATCAACTGCGAGAACCAGGACCACATCCTCACGATCGAGGACCCGATCGAGTTCCTCCACCAGCACAAAAAATCGATCGTGAACCAGCGCGAGGTCGGCTCCGACGCGACGGACTTCGCGCTCGGCCTGCGCGCTGCCCTGCGAGAGGACCCCGACGTGATCCTGGTCGGCGAGATGCGCGACCTGGAGACGATCTCCACGGCCCTGACCGCGGCGGAGACCGGCCACCTCGTCTTCGCCACCCTGCACACCCAGTCGACCGCGCAGACGGTCGACCGGATCATCGACGTCTTCCCCCCGCAGCAGCAGCAGCAGGTTCGGACCCAGCTCTCGATCGCCCTGCAGGGGATCGTCACCCAGCAGCTGCTGCCGACCGCCGACGGGATGGGCCGCGCCGTCGCCTGCGAGGTCCTGGTGCCGACGCCGGCGATCCGCAACCTGATCCGCGAGGGAAAGACCCACCAGATCTACGCCGCTGTGCAGACCTCTGGCGCCGTCGGGATGCAGACGATGGACGCCGACCTGGTTCGCCTGGTGCGGGCCGGGAAGATCACCCGCTCGCTGGCCGAGCAGCGGGCCTCGGTCCCCGAGGAGCTGAAACGCCTCCTCGGCGGGGCCCCTGCGGCTCAGCCTCAGTACACCCAGGTGGGTTAGCCGTGGCCGGCGCGACCACCTTCGCCTTCCGCGCCATGGACTTGGCCGGCGCCGCGACCGCGGGCGAGGTCGAGGCGGAGTCGAAGGCGCAGGTCAGCGAGCAGCTGCGCCAGCGCGGCCTGATCGTGCTCGACATCAGCGAGAAGAAAGAGCCGTTCAAGGTCGAGCAGCTCTGGCAGACCTGGAAAAAGATCGACATGCGCGAGCTGTCGGTGTTCTCGCGCCAGTTCGCGACCCTGGTCGCCTCGGGGATGCCGATGCTGCGGACGCTGCACACGCTCGAAGAGCAGACTCAGGACGAGCGGATCGAAGCGGCGATCGGCGGGGTCAAGGCCGATGTCGAGGCCGGCAGCACGCTGGAGCAGGCGATGGGGCGCCACCCCGAAGTCTTCGACCGCCTCTACCGGGCGATGGTCCGCTCCGGCGAGGAGTCGGGGCGGCTCGAGGACGCGCTTGATCGCATCGCCTACCAGGTGGAGAAAACCGACGCACTGCGACGCCAGGTCAAATCGGCGCTGATGTACCCGGCGCTGATCTTCGGCTTCGCGATGGTCGTGCTGGTTGCAGTCGTCGCCTTCGTGATCCCGGTCTTCGTCGGCATCTTCGAGCAGATCTCCGAAGAAAACCCGAGCGAAAAGGCCGAATTGCCGCTGCCGACCCAGATCTGCGTCACCGCCTCCGACGCGCTCACCGGCTACTGGTTCATCCTGATTCCCGGCCTGATCGCCCTCTCCGTCGGCTTCTTCCGCTGGAAGCGGACCGAAAAAGGCAAAGAACTGTGGGATCGCTTCGTGCTGCGCCTACCGGCCCAGATCGGCGACGTGATCCAGAAAGTCGCCCTCGCCCGCTGGTCGCGCACCTTCTCCGGCTCCGTCGCCGCGGGCGTGCCGATGCTGCAGGCGATCAAGCTGACCGGCGAAACGGCGGGCAACATCGTCATCGAGCAAGCGATGGAGGACGTCTACGCCTCGGTCAAGCGCGGCGGCTCCCTGGCCGGGCCGATCGAGGCCAACCCGATCTTCCCGGCGATGGTCGGCCACATGGTCGCCGTTGGCGAGGAAACCGGCCAGCTCGAGCACATGCTCGCCAAGATCGCCGACTTCTACGAGGCCGAGGTCGATGCCAAGGTGAAAGCCCTGACCTCCCTGATCGAGCCGATCATGATCGTCTTCATCGGCGGCGTCGTCGGCTTCATCGTGATCGCGATGTACCTGCCGATCTTCACGCTGTACGACAAGATCCGCTGAGCCGAGCGTTGCCTTGGAGGGTTCTGCAAGCTTTGCAAGGTTAGATAATAAGCTTGCAAAGCTCTCTCAGCTTTGCAAGGATGAGCCTATGAATGGCGCGCCGATCGAGCCGCTCGGTTCGCACAAGAAGCTTCTCTGGGAGGCACGCCCGGGCGCAGAAGGGGGGCGAAAAGCGCGGCGGGCCGGTACGTACGAGGCGTTCATCCCGGCCGAGATCGCCGATCGCAGGTTTGCGCTCGATGACGACGTGGTCGCCCAGATCGCGTCAGCCACCAAGGCCTTGGCCCGTCTCAATGCCACCTCTCCGCGACGCACCTCGCTCGATGCCCTCGCGGATGCGCTGATGCGCTCCGAGAGTACGGCGTCTTCATGGATCGAGGGTGTCGCCGTCTCCCAGAAGCGGCTCGCTCGCGCCGCCTTTGAGGCTTCTGCGCGCTCGGGTAGCGACACCAAGGCGGGCGAGATCCTGGGGAATGTCGAAGCGATGAAGCGGGCGATCGAGCTGGGGGCCGGTGAGGATCAAATCTCGGTGGACGACATTCGAGAGATCCATCGCATTCTTCTTCGCTACACGGCAGACCGCAGGATCGCCGGCGTCGTTCGCGAGCGGCAGAACTGGATCGGCACCAATCCGTACACGCCGCTCGGGGCCGATTACGTTCCTCCTCCACCGGAGTGCGTGGTGCCGTTGCTGGAGGATCTCTGTCGTTTTCTGGCACGCGGTGACCTGGCGCCGATTGCGCAGGCGGCGATAGCGCACGCGCAGTTCGAGAATATCCATCCGTTTGCGGATGGAAACGGGAGGATCGGGCGGGCGCTCATACACATCGTCCTGCGCCGCGGCGGCGAAGCGGTGAACTTCATACCGCCGATCAGCCTGGTGCTCGCGGCAACGCGAAAATCCTACGTCGCCGGCTTCGGCGATTTCAGCAGGGGAGATGTGAGCAGCTGGTGTGATCTCTTCGCGGCTGCGACCAACCGCTCCGCGGTGGAGGCCGAGAAAATGGCGGCTCAAATCGAGGATCTTCAGTCCATCTGGTTGGGGCGACTGGGAAGTCCGCGCAGCGACGCCGCGGTGCACCAGCTGAGCGCTCAGCTTCCGGCCCAGCCGGTCATGGACGTGGCCACGGGCCAACACCTGACCGGGAAGTCCCGCGAGGCCATCCGGAATGCCCTCGCCCAGCTTGAGAAGGCCGGCATCATGCGCCCCCTCAACCAGCGCAAATGGGGCCGAGTATGGGAATGCCGTGAGCTACTCGAGCTGATCGAGGACTTCGAGGAGTCGGCCCGCCGTCCCCCTCTCGGCGTCTGATGCACGTACAAACAGAGTCCTCTCTCCTGTTATATAAGGAAGTCTAACATCGTATAACAAGGTTCGTTATATTTGGTTATACATGCCCAGAGGACTGGACACCCGGAATCCCTATACCCCTGACATGGGGGCTCGCCCCCCATTCCTGGCGGGTCGCGAGACCGAGCTCCGCCACTTCAGGGAGATGATCGGCCAGCTTGATGCGGGAGGGACCCAGAAGCACCTCATCCTCACCGGCCTTCGCGGCGTCGGGAAGACGGTGCTCCTGAACGAGTTCGAGTCGGATTGTGACGCCGCCGGCTGGCCGGGAGAGACGCGCGAGTTGGCTCAGGGCTCCCGAATTGCTCATGTGATTGCGAAGGCGGCCCGGAAGGCGCTGATGGAGATGAGTGCGACGAAACGCGCTGGCGATGCGGTCCGTCGCGGGCTTGGAGCGCTCAAGGCGTTCACCCTGACCTTGGGGGACATCACATTCAGGTTCGACATCGACGCCCTCGAGGGCGTCGCCGACTCGGGCGATCTCGCCGAGGACATGCGTGATCTCCTGGTCGAGGTCGGTGCCGCGGCGCGGGCGAATGGCAGCGGGTTTGCGCTGATCCTCGACGAGATGCAGCATCTTGGGAAGTCCGATCTCGAAGCCCTAATCGTTGGGCTGCATCGGGCAAAGCAGAAGAATCTCCCAGTTGCTCTGGTCGGCGGTGGTTTGCCGTTACTTCCCGAGTTGACTGGCGAAGCCAAGAGCTATGCGGAGCGAGGATTCGAGTTCCGCAGGATTGGTGCCCTCGATGACGAGGCTGCCGCCGCGGCTTTGGAGGAGCCAGCCAGAGGCCAGGGGGTGAACTGGCAGCCCAAGGCAGTGGAGCGTGTCGTCGAATTGACCGAGGGATATCCCTATTTCCTGCAGGAGTATGGAAGGGCCGCTTGGAGAATCGGCGACGGCAGCACTGTCACCCGGCAAGACGTGACCGCCGCCGAGCCGATTGCCCTCGAGTATCTGGACGGCAATTTCTTCAGCCAGCGTATCGGCAAGCTTCCGAGCGCAGAGCGGCGCTATCTGTCCGCGATCGCAGCGCTCGGCGACGGCCCGCAGCGGACCGGTGCGGTTGCCGAAGCCCTCGGGAAAGAGCCGCAGGAGGTTTCGGTCGTACGCGACCGGATGATCAAGGCGAGCCTGCTCTACGCACCGCGCCGCGGCGAAGTGGACTTCACGGTGCCCCTGTGCGCTGACTATCTGCGCCGGCATCCGGACCTGGCCTGAGTTCTTGGGTCTGACTTCGTCACTCAGTGGGAACGGCGGCCTGATCTGGCCCCACCAGGGTGGGGAGAGGAGGGGATGGCATTGCCCTTCGCCCTCTTTGCGACGGTCGCAGCGATGGGATTGGCGAGTGCTGCTGTGATGTCGTCGGTCAACGTTCAGCAGGGCTCGCATTGTCGAGGATGAGGATGCCCGGCACCTGAAATGGCTAGCCGAGCGGATCGGCGACGATCTCCTCGACGCTGTGATCGTCACCACCGGGGCCCCCCGAGGCTTATCGCCGCTCTGACGGCATAGCGGTTATCCCGCGGCGCTATTGGGGCCCTGAGCGTCAGCTGTGCTGGTCTCGCCGTTCCCGTCGATGTCGGCCGCGAATTTGGGGGAGCGGCGTCCTGAGCAAGTCCGCGTTCTCACCGAGGCGCTCGCCGAGCTCTTCCCGGCTGCTTGAGGTTGTCCGGCCGCTCGTGCAGCTTTCGGGAGGCCCTCGCTCAGCAGCCGGTGTCGGGCATGAGCGTGGGCTCGCCGCTGCACTCGACGTAATACTGGGCGGTGTAGACGGGAGGGCTGACCGGATCTCCCGGAGGGTCTCCGTTGTCCGGGGGTTCGTAGCCATCGTCCTGGTCGACGACCGCTTCCTGGTGGAGGTGGATCGTGTTGCCGACGATCGTTCCCATGAACAGCGCGTTGTTCCAGAGTTCGATGTGGCTGTTGGGTGCGTAGAGGTAAAGCTCGTTGGTACCGCTGTTGGGCCTCCATTCGACCGTCGTTTCAGTCGAAATAGAGCCCATTACGTAGAGCTGCAGAACGGCAAATTTTCCTTCGTCCGGCTGATATCCGGTCGAGGTTATGTTGGCTCCCTCGCTGATGTAGATCTGCTTTTCGCCGGCGGACATGTGGCAGTTCTCCGGGGTGTCGAAGAAGATGCGGACTTCGGCGTCCTCGGGCATGATCAGGTGTGAGTTGTTGAGCAGTTCCAGCTTGCAGATGAAGTAGGGCTCTTCGCCGCCCAGAGTCAGCGTCGAGTTGTTGAAAGCCGTGATCGTGCGGGTTGCGGGGTTCCACGGGATGGTCGCTTTGCGCTTGCCGCTGTAGGTGTCGAGTTCGCATCCCACCGGGTTGCCCAGCGACAAACAGGGTGCGAGCCTGTAGTTGGAGTTGTGTTCGGGTTCGGCGATGTCGGTTGGCATGAAGTCGCTAACCGGTGGTAGCAAGATGTCTTCTTCGGTTATGCCGTAGCCGTCGCACTGCGTGCCGCCGGTTTCGTCGATGTTCGTTCCGTCGCCGACCCCGTGGCGGATGTCGCCGCAGACGTTGCCGTTGTTTTCGACATAGACGTTGCCATTGGTGCCGACGCCGACGCGGGCGTCGGCGTTCTGGTCGATCTGGATGTCGCCGTTGCCGATAAGGCCCTCCTGCCCATGCCCACCGCCACCGCCTCCGCCCGTGCCACCGCCTGAGTTGGTGAACGTGACCTCGACCCGGCGACTGACGCTCCCAGCGGTGCCGGTCGAGATGATGCAGAGGTCATAGGCACCGCATTTGGCGCCGGCCTGGCTGACGCGGTAGCGGTATTCGCTGCCGCCGACCTCGCCGACCACGAGCGGACACCAGCCATCGGCTTCCGGTGCCGAGCCTTCCAGACAGGGGCTTTCCGCCAGTTCCGCCGAGTTACGCTGGAGGCGCAGGAGGGCGACGTTCGCCCCGGCGTCGGCGGCGGCGATCGCGCTCTTCGAGCTGCTGTCGCGGTGTGAGCTTTGCTGCACGTCGACGGTGGAGGTCACCGCCGCGCCGGCCAGGGCCAGGGCCGCCATGGTGGCCAGCATGGCAACCGGCAGCGCCATCCCGCGCTCGCCGTGCACGAGGGCGTGGAGGCGACGACGAATTGATGGCGCGGCGGTCATCCTCTGGAGGATCGACCCGACGCCTGCTTTGCTTGAGCCAAAACGTCTGATCGTCGGCAGACTGGACGCGACTACTACTCAACTCTGGGCAGGTGGAGAACGGTTTGGCGGGTTATCCGACCGCCACCTCCCATTCACCCGAGTTTTGGTGCGATGAAACCCAAGTTTCGAGGATTTAGGGATCCGGGTGGATGTCGATGCAGGGGTCGTGATGAATCTGCCAGTGCCTCGGTGCTCAAAGGCAAACCCGCTGCGAGGCGGGAGCGCAAAGCCTTGGGGCTCCCTAAAGGGAGTCAGCCGGGCTACCACCGGGGTCGACAGACACCACGTGGCTTCACGCGACGGGGCTCTGGCGCAAACGATTAGGACCACAGGAGGTCTCTAAATGTTTCTCCAGAATCTCCGGGCCAAGATAGGCGCCCGGCTCAATGGTGACAGCGAGGGTGGCTTCACGCTGATCGAGCTCCTCGTCGTCATGCTCATCCTCGGCATTCTCGCCGCAATCGCCCTGCCGGCGTTCTTCAACCAGAAGGAAAAGGCCGGCGACTCAAAGGCGAAGGAGAATGCTCACTCGGCACAGGTTGCGATCGAGACGTTTGCGACCGACAATGGCGGTAGCTATCTGGGGGCCACCGTTGCAGAACTGAAAAAAATCGAGCCGACCATTGTAGAAGCGACGACGACCGGCACCGGCACGGAAGCGGTAACCAGTGAAGGCATCAAGATCGCGGGATTGGAGGCGAGGAAATACACCATCGAATCCTATGCTTCGACTGGCCACGTATTTAAGATTAAGAGTGACACTGGCACGCTGTCGTACGAATGTACTCCGGAAAAGACTGGCGGTTGTCCGGCTGGGGCTAGCGGCGTTGGAAACTGGAGCAAATAGCTCCTATTCACCGTCTTGGCCTAGCCAAGCGTGAAGCACCGAGGGGCGGGCCTTGTGCCCGCCCCTCGGCCTTTTGGCTAGCGCTCAGGGCGTCCAGGGCTAAACGGATGGTCGAGCAGAGCCGATAGAGCAAAGATGGCGGTGAAGCAGAGACATTGCATGATCCTGCTGGTCCTCGTGGCGATCTCCGCCGCGGCGCTGAGCGCGCCCGTGGCTCAGGCCGCGGTCGCACGCTATGAGGGCATTTCGGCCGATGGGTCGAGAGCCTTTTTCAGTACGACCGACAAGCTGGTTCCGGGCGACACGGATACGCAGACCGACGTCTACATGCGCTCCTTCGACGCGGATGTCGAAGGCTACGTGACTCGTGAGGTGTCGCTCGGCCCGACGGGTGGCAACAACGCCTACGAAGCGCAGTACCTGGCCGCCGACGCGGCCGCGGGCAAGGTCTTCTTCTCGACCCAGGAGCGGCTCACCGCGGCCGACCGGGACAACGCGACTGACATCTACGTCCGTGACCTGGCCGAAAGCAAGACCAAGCTCGTCTCCGCGGGCGACCCCTCGTGCGCGGCCTCTGGCTGTGGTGAGGCGAACAAAGCCGTAGACCCCCTACCCGGCGGCGTGGCAGACGGTGGGAACAAGGTCTTCTTCGTCAGCGAAGAGCAGCTCGCCAAAGGCGACGAAGACAGCGCCGCCGACGTTTACGTGCGCGACATCGCCGCGGGAACGACGACGCTGGTCTCGGCCGGAGACCCGACCTGCGTTGGCAGCTGTGGCGACGGCACTCAGCCCGCCGCTTTTCGTGCTGCTTCGGCGGCCGGCTCCAAAGCCGTCTTCACCACCCGCGAAGCGCTGGTCAGCGAAGACGCGGACAGTGGCGGTGACGACATCTATCAGCGCGACCTGACCAGTGGCGAAACCAAGCTTGTCTCACAGCAGGGCACCTGTCCCGCGCTGGTGGATGTGGATGTGGATTGCACCCCGGTGTTCTCGAGCGCCTCCGCCAACGGGTCACACGTCTTCTTCGAGACGAACGATCAGATCAACGGCACGGACACCGACAGCTCCCAGGACCTCTACCACTGGTCGGGGGGCGCTCCGGTGCGGGCGTCGACCGGCGGGGGCGGCGGCAACGGCGGCAACAATGCCCTCTACGCGGGCAGCTCGAGCGACGGCAGCGCGGTCTTCTTCGAGACCAAGGAAAGCCTCAGCGTCGCCGACGCCGACGGTTCACAGGACGTCTACGAGCGAACCGGAGGCGAAACGATCCTGGTCAGCGAAGCGGATCCGTCCTGCCTCGTCCCGAACTGCGGCAACGGCAGCTTCGACGCCGGAGTCGTCCGCCTCATCGGAGTTCCCAGTGGCGTCTTCGCCGCTGGGGCCGTGGTCTTCTTCTCGACCGAAGAGTCGTTGACGGAAGCAGACGAAGACAGCTCGGTCGACATCTACAGACGGGACCTGGCCACCGGCTCGACGACCCTCGCCTCCGCTGCCGACCCGGCATGCACGAGCCCGGAGTGCGGCAACGGGCCGTACGGCCCCAGCTTCGCCGGCGCAGCGTCCGACGGCTCACAGGTGTTCTTCGAAACGCCCGAGGCGCTTGTGGACAGCGACACCGACAACAAGAACGATGTCTACGCCAGCGGTGGCACGACGACGGTCCAGGTGTCGGTGGGAGCGATCAACGGCAATGGAAACCACGACGCGAAGGCGCGTGGCGTCTCCGAAAACGGAGCTCTTGCCTTCTTCACCACCAAAGAGCGGCTCACCGACGAAGACGACTTCGCCGGTGAAGAAGACATCTACTCCCGTGCCCTGCCAAGCGGACCGACGACGCTGGTCTCGCAGGAAAACAATGAAGAACTCGAAGCGAAACTTGCCCCGCCGCCGCCCAAGCTCGAACGCACCGACCCGCCATCGCCGGCGGCTTCGACCGTACCGAAGATCATCGGCTCGGAGGCTGAAGCGGCCGCCTCGATCAAGCTCTACGAGACCGAGGACTGCTCCGGCGAACCAGTCGCCACCGGTGATGCTGAAGAGCTGGCCGATCCAGGCATCGCGGTCAGCGTCGACGCCGGCACCAGCACGAGCTTCCGCGCTACGGCGGAAGCCGAAGGCTTCGTCTCCACCTGTTCGGCGCCGATCTCCTACAAGCAGGAGGCGCCCGCACCCCCACCCGCAGAAGAAGGCGGCGGTGGGGAAGGGGGGGGCGTCGCAGGCGGCGGCTCCACGCCCGCTCCGGCACCGAGCCCCGCGCCGGCCCCGGCCAAGACCCATGATGGGATTGTCTATGTCACCCCGGTGACGCGGATCACCTTCGGACCGGCCTTCAAGACGCGGGCCCGGCACCCGGCCTTCCGCTTCACCGACTCGACCGGTCAGCCCGGCACCCGCTTCATCTGCCGGGTCGACCGGCGCCAGTGGAAGTCGTGCGGATCGCCGGTCCGGCTCAAGAACCTACGTCGCGGCAGGCACGCGTTCAGGGTCAAGGCTGTCAACGCGGTCGGCGTCTGGGAGGCGCGGCCGAGCAGGCGCGTCTTCAAGCTGGTGCGCGGCGCCGGTGGGCATCGCCTCGATCTGCGCCACTCGAAGCGGGGGAGACGGTGAGGCGACTGCGCCGCAGGCTCAGCGCGTCCACCTGCGATCGCGAGGGCGGCTTTACCCTGATCGAGCTGCTGGTCGCGGCGGCGATGAGCGTCGTCATCGTCGGGGCGGCCGGCTCGATGCTGATCAGCGCGGTGCAGACGCAGCCGAAGCTGAGCAAGCGCGCGCAGAACATCACCACGGCGCGCTGGGTATTGGAGCGGATGACGCGGGAGATCCGCAACGGGGTCAAGGTCGAGGAAGGGACCGGCTCGAGCGTCACCTTCCTCACCCGGGTCCGCCGCACGGCCTGCGGCGGTGGGGTCGAGGAAGAAGCGGACAAACCGGCGCGCGTGTGCCGTGTCACCTACGCCTGCACGACCACCTCCACGACCACCTCCTGCTCACGCACGGAGACCGCGCCCGAGGTCGAATCCGGCGGCACGCCGACGACGATCGTCAGCGGGCTGGGTAGCAGCGACGTCTTCGAATACGACCCGCCGAACCCCGAAGAAGCGACCTACGTCGGCATCACGCTCAACATCCTCAACCCGGAAGGCGACGGCGACCTGACCGTCACCGATGGGGCCAGCCTGCGCACCCTGACCCTGAGCCAATGATGCGCACCGGCCTGAGAAAACGCTTCGAGCCGGGCGGCGGCGAGTCCGGACTGACGATCATCGAGGTGGTCGTCGCCGCCGTCGTGCTGGTGCTGGGCGCCGGGGCCGCCTTCGGCGTGCTCGGCGCTGCGACCAAGAACGCGCAGCGGGCGAAGGCCACCCAGGTGGCGCTCGATCTCGCCCAGGAAGAGCTCGAGCGGCTTCACAGCCTCCCCTACGAAGAACTGGCGGTGACTCAGCCGGTGCCCGCGGCCGATCCGCTCGATCCCAACTCGCGCGTCTCGGGCACTGAATTCGCGCTGTCGCGGAGCCCGCTCGGCGACTATCAGCCGCTGGTGATCGCCGAGAACGAAGGCTTCAGCCCCGAATCGGAATTTGAAACCGGGGATGGCGAACATGGCGGGATCAGGGGCAAGATCTACCGCTACGTAGTTTGGCGAAATGACCCCACCTGTCCGGACGCGGAATGCCCGGGCGAAGAAGACTTCAAGCAGATCATCGTGGCGGTGAAGCCGGACCGGCCCGTCAGCCAGCCGGGCGGAGGCGGTTACGTCGAAGTGCAGTCGCAGGTGACCGATCCGGAAGTCGGCGGCGGCGGAGGAGGCGGCGGTGACGGCGGCGGCGATGCGGTAACCGCACAGCAATTCTTCCTCTCCGACACGCCCTGCGCGGCGAGCGGAAAGACGACGCGGGCGGACATCACCGAAGATCAACCGCTCCACAACACGCTCGGCACCTGTGCCAGCGGGCTGCATACGGGCCCGCAAGAACTCGGCTCTCCGGATGCCCTTCTGCTGAGCGACCCACCCGACCCTGCTCCTCTCGATCCGTCGGATCCACCGCTCTACGCCTATTCCAACGACTTCTACCTGGAACACGGCCTGCAGATCCGCCGCGACGACACCAGCGGCTGCCACTATAAACAGCCGACCGGCACCACCAACCCCGAGTCCCAGGTTCATCGCTGGGTAAGCGACCCGATGCCATTCAAATTCGAAATGGGTGGCAGCGTGACGCTTGAGTTCTATACGCGGACCCTCAACGACGCGGGCTACCCGGCCGCGCTCTGCGTCTACCTCTTCGACCGCAGCGAAACCGGGTCGCCGCCGGAAGCCACCAACACCTTCCTCACCAACAAAGCCGACGGCAACCCGTACTGGCGGTACGGGCAGGGAAGCAGCTACTGGCCGCGAAATGCCTGGACCAAAGTGCGGCTGACGATGGAATTCAACGAAGCCCCGCACTTCGTCGAAAAAGACGACAGGCTCGGTGTCGCGCTCAGCGTCGATCGCGCCTACACCCCCGTCGACGCGATTTCGATCATGTACGACCACCCCAGATACCCGACCAGGATCGAGGTCGACAGCTCCACGCCGCTCGAAGGCGAAGGGGAATAGGCCATGGCGCCGGCCGCGGTTCTGGCCTTCCTCGGGGGGCTGCTTGCCGGCAGCTTCACGACCGTCGTCGCGCACCGGGTGCCGCGGGGCGAATCGATCGTCGCGCCGCGCTCGCGTTGCACCGCCTGCGGCGTGCAGATCGCCGCCTACGACAACGTTCCCGTCTTCTCCTGGCTGCTGCTGCGCGGGCGAGCGCGGTGTTGCGGCGCCCCGGTCTCGGCTCGCTACCCGCTGACCGAGCTGACGCTTGGGCTGGCCTACGCGGCGACCGTCGCCGTCCTCTGGGGCGATCCCGGCGAAATAGCGCTCGGGCTCGTCTTCGCCACCGCCCTGGCGGCGATCACCCTGACCGACCTCGAGCGGCGGATCATCCCCAACAAGATCCTGCTGGTGGCGGCTGTGCTCGGCGTGGCGATCACCGCGGTGGCGGACCCCGGCAGCCTGCCGGAGCGGGGCGCCGCGGCCGTCGCCGCCGGGGGTCTGCTCTTCGCCGCGGCGCTCGCGTACCCGCGCGGCATGGGCCTGGGCGACGTCAAGCTGGCCGCGGTGATGGGCCTCTTCCTCGGATGGGACGTCGCTCCGGCGATTCTCGTCGCGCTCCTGGCCGGCTCCGTCGTGGGCCTGGCGATGATCGTCCGGCATGGCGCCGCGGCCCGCAAGCAGGCGATCCCCTTCGGCCCCTTCCTGGCCCTGGGCGGCGTCGTCGGGCTGCTGGCCGGGAATCAGCTGATCGACTGGTATCTGGCCACCTTCTCGTAGTTCTGTCCAGGTTTTCCTACAAATAAGTAGTTGCAGGGCGAAAGGTCTGGGGCCTTTCTGTCGATTCAGGAAATGCGGCGCCCAATTTGGCGCCCGGCACCCCAACTTTCATGCGACTCACCAAGCAGAAGACCACCAGCATCGTCGGCCTCGACATCGAGGCGGGCAGCATCGCCGCGACCGAAATTCAGGCAAACGGCTCGGTGCGCGTCTCCGCTTCGGCGATCGGGCCGCTCGAGCCCGGCACCTTCGGGGAGGGCGAGGTCCTCGACCCCGACCGCCTCGCCGCGGCGTTGAAGGCGCTCTTCTCCGAGTACAAGCTCTCCAAGCGCGTGCGGCTCGGCGTCGGCAACCAGCGCGTCGTCGTCCGCACCGTCCGCCTGCCGGCGATCGAGGATCCGAAGGAGATGGCGGCGGCCGTCCGCTTCCAGGCTCAGGAGCAGATGCCGATGCCGCTCGACCAGGCGGTGCTCGAGCATCAGGTGGTCGGCGGCGTGCCCGCCGAGGATGGATCGCCGCCCCAGGTCGACGTGATCGTCGTCGCCGCCCGCCGCGACATGGTCTCCTCCTTCGTCGAGCCGATCCGTCGGGCCGGCCTGGAACCGGTCGGGGTCGACCTCTCGGCGTTCGGCATGATCCGTGCCCTCGCCGGCGAGGCGAACGCGCAGGCGGTCGCGGAGCCTGGAGCCGAACCTGCGGCCGGCGCCGTCCTGTACTGCAACATCGGCGACGTCATCAACCTCGCCGTGGCCCGCGGGCGGTCCTGTCTCTTCACGCGTGTCTCGCACGCCGGCCTGGAGGCGATCTCCGGGACCCTCGGCACCACCCTTGGGCTCGGTCCCGAGCACGCCGGCCAGTGGCTGCACCACGTGGGCCTTTCGAGGCCGGTTGAGGAGATGGAAGGGGACCCGGGAACGGTCGCGGAGGTCAGGCGGGTGCTCGAGGAAGGACTTGGCGCGCTGCTCGACGAGCTGCGGCTCTCGCTCGACTATTACGGGACTCAGGAGGCCGCGCTGGCGGTCGAGCAGATCGTCCTCTGCGGTCCCGGCAGTGTCATCCCCGGCATTGCGCAACGCATGGAGGAGGACCTCTCCCTGCCGATCGTCGTCTCGCGCCCAGCGGCGCTGGAGGGCTTCGACGATGGCGCCGCGGCACGCCTCACCCTTCCGCTCGGCCTCGCCATGGAGCACTAGCCGGCGATGCGTCCCGTCAACCTGATTCCCCCCGAGGACCGCCGTGGCGACCAGGCCCCCCTTCGCACCGGCCCGTTCGCCTACATAGTCCTGGGCGGCCTCGTCGCCCTCCTGCTCGCCGTCGTCGCCCTCGTCCTCACCGGGAACGAGATTTCCGAACGCGAGGACGAAGTGGTGACGCTGAAGAGCGAAGACGCGGCGGCGACGCGGCAGGCGACGCGGCTCGCCTCCTACACGCAATTCCACAGTCTCAGCGAACAGCGGGCGCAGACCGTGCAGAGCCTTGCCGACAGCCGCTTCGACTGGGAGCGGGTGATGCGGGAACTGGCGCTGGTCCTGCCCGCCGACGTCTCCTTGGTCGACCTCAACGCGACCGCCAGCTCCGGCGAAAGCTCCGGAGGTGAAGGTGGTGGCTCCTCCGGGGGCGCGGGAAGCCTGCGCGGAGCGGTGGCCGGGCCGGCGCTCGAACTGGATGGCTGCGCGGAAGGACCGGCTGGAGTGGCCGGGTTCATAACCGCCCTCAAGGACATCGACGGGGTGACCCGCGTGGGCGTGCAGTCCTCGGAACTGACCGGCGGGAGCGGCGAAGCCGGTGGCGCCGAAAGCGCCGGCGAATGCGCCGGCGCGGCAGCCGCGACGTTCTCGCTCGTCGTCGCCTTCGACGCGGCGCCTGTTCCGGCGCCTGAAGGGGAAGCCGTGGTGGCTCCGGAAGCTGCGCAGGCAGCCTCCAGCGACGCTTCCGAAAGCTCCAGCGCAACCCCGGAAGGCGGCTGAGATGGGCGCCCTGAAGAAATCCGGCAACCTGACGATCCTGACGATGATCGTCGTCGCCGTGCTGGGTATCGGCTTCTGGATGCTCCTGCTCAGCCCGAAGCGGGCGGAAGTGGCAGAGCTGGGGAAGCAGGTGGAACAGGTGGAAGCCTCGCTTGCCATGCACCGGTCGGAAATCAGCGAAGGCGAAGCGGCGCGCGACGAGTTTCCGACCGACTACCAGCAGCTGGTCGTGCTGGGCAAGGCGGTTCCCGGCAATGACGAAACGGCCTCGTTGCTGGTCCAGGTGAGCGGCATCGCCCGACGCGCTGGGGTCGACTTCAAAGACATCGCGTTGAGCTCGGCAGCCGGGTCGGGGGAAGAAGCGCCGGTAACGCCAAGCGCCGGCGAACCTGCGTCGGCGACCGAGGCGGCGGCCTCGTTGATGCCGCTGGGAGCCTCGGTCGGGACGGCTGGCCTGGCCGTGATGCCCTATACCCTCACCTTCGACGGCAGCTTCTTCCAGATCGCCGACTTCATCAAAGGGTTCGACGCCATGGTCAAGACCCAGGGCCAAGAGGTGAAGGTAGACGGCCGCCTGATCACGGTCGACAGCTTTTCTCTGGCGGCGGGCGAAGCGAACTCTTCGTCGCTGACGGCCAGCTTCTCCGTCACCACCTACCTGATTCCGCCCGGCGAGGGCCTTACCGGCGGCGCGACGCTGGAAAGCCCGGTCGGCTCTGATCCCGCCCTCGCATCGGCGACGCTCGGAGCGACGCCGTGAAGCCGCTGAAGGGGCCCGAGCTGAAGCTGGGGAAGCCGCAGGTCCCGGTTTTCCTGGTCAACCTCTATTACGACCTGCGTGACCGCAGGCTGCTGCCGCTGGTCGCCCTCTTCGTGGTCGCGATCCTCGCGGTTCCCTTCCTGCTCGGCGGCGACTCCGGCGAAGCGCCGGAACCGGCTGCGACGAGCCCGACCGGCTCGGCGCAGGAAACGGGGACTCCGACCCTCACCGTGGTCGAGGCGGAGCCGGGCCTGCGGGACTACCGCAAGCGGCTGCGTGGCCGCACCTCGACCGATCCCTTCAAACAGCCCTCCGCGGGCGCCCCTTCGGCATCCAGCGCCGCATCTACCCAGACCGCCTCGACCTCCTCCACGACCTCGGTCTCGGTCACGTCCGAATCCACTTCTCCCTCGAGCGCCGATGCCGGGACGCCGCCCTCGTCGACGGCGACCTCGCCTCCCGTGGCCGCGCCTCCCGCAGGCGGCCCCGCTTCGCCTGCCGGGAAGGGCGACTCCGCTCCGCAGCAATCGTCGCCAGGCTCGGGAGGCTCGCCGGGAGGCGACGGGTCCAAGGATGCCGCCAAGCCGCCACAGGTCACCCTCTACAGCTTCGGAATCGACGTCACCATCGTCCACAGCAGCGGCAGCAAAGCCGCGGGCGACAAGCAGACGAGCGAGCCGGACGTCCGCAAGCGGGTCCTGCCGACCACCTCGCTGCCAGGCAAGCGCGTCGAGGTGGTCACCTATCTCGGTCTCGGCCCGAAGACCCGCAAACCGCTCTTCCTCGTCTCCACTGATGTGACCGGCGTCTTCGGCGAAGGCAAATGCGTGGCCGGCTCCGATCGCTGTCAGCTGATCGAACTCGAGCTGGGCATGCCAGAGGTCTTCGAATACGGCGAAAAGGGCGACCGGTACAAGGTCACGGCGACGAATGTTCAATTCATCGCCACCGGCCATTCCTGAGCCGACTGGGTTTCGCTCAAAGCTTCAGTAAGTGAAGTCACATGGCTACACTTGTTGAAGCGAGGCAATCACGAATCCGCCTCCTGCCATTCGATGAGCGCCCTAAGCAACTCCACCTGTCCCGTTTGCCGCACGGCCGAGGTCGTCTGCGGCAAGTGGACGCTGCTGTTGATCCGCGATCTTGCCGCCGGCAGCAGCCGCTTCTGCGAGCTCGAGCGCTCGCTCGAGGGGATCAGCCCGCGGACGCTCTCGTTGCGCCTCCGTGCGCTGGAGGAGGAGGGGATCGTCGAGCGGCACACGTATCCCGAGGTGCCGCCGCGGGTCGAGTACGCGCTGACCACCAAGGGCGAGGCGCTGGTGCCGTTGATCGACGACATGCGGACCTACGGGACGCGCTGGCTGCTCTCCGAGGAGGCCGAGCGGGCCGCTGTATAGCGCTTCCGATTTAGCCCACCCCGGTGGGGTCAAGGTCGGTTGCGGTGAAGCGCCAATAACTTGCAAGGCGCCGTGCATACGCAGGAGCGTCGCCTGGGGGGCGGAAGCCTGGGGGGTGCGTGATTTCCTGCTCAACGAAGCGCTGAAGCGGCTGGCCACCGAGGCCGCCACGCGGTTCAGCTCCCTCGTCGCCAGCGGCGACCAGATTCCCTTCGACGTCGCCGCCGAGAGCGGCGACGATTCGTCCTTCTTCAGCTACGTGCCGCTGACCTCGCGCTTCGTCGAGGAACGCGCTCATGAGCTCGGCTCGCTGCCCAGCTTCGGTCCGGCCCGCGAGGCCGCGGTCGAGGCCGGGGTCGCCTCCCCTTATCTGGAGTCGCGCGGCGAGTCTGTCCCCGCCGACCCGGGGGAGCGGGCCGAGCGGATGCTCACCGTCTTCATTTCCGCGCTCTGGGAGGGGTCGACCGAGTTCTCGCTCGACCGAGCGCGGCTCGACAGTGCCCTCTCGATGCTCGACGCCGAAGCGCGTGGCGCCGACGACGCCGAGGTGGTGATCGTCCCCGTGGTCGGCCTGCGGATGTCGACCGCTCGCCTGCAGCTGCCGCACGGCGTGCGCATCGTCCGCGCCGACGCGATCGACGCCCCGATCGACGCCATGCGCAGCGAGGGGATGGGGCGCGCCTCCTGGGAGCCGCAGTACCTCGCCGTCGCCGACCAGCACGAGGAGGAAGGCGCCGAGGCGGCCCTCAACCAGCTGCGCGAGCTGATCAGCGTCATGCGCCTCTTCAAGGGCGGCGGCATCGGGCTCGGCCCCTACGCCTTCGCGCCGACCGGGGAGGACTGCTGGCGGCGGATCGCCACCGGCGCCCCCGCGACCCGCCCGGGCGGGTACCGCCTCAGCGAGCAGGAGGCCGGCGAGCTGGTCGAGCTGGCGCGCACGCTGGAGGCGCGTCCCGATCCCGACGGCGCCCTCACCTGGGCGGTCGGCCGCTTCGAGATGGGCTGCGAGCGCGAGAGCGCGCTCGACGGTCTCAGCGATCACCTCTTGGCTCTGCGGGCGGTGCTCGAGGGCCATGGCCCGGTCGGCGCGTCGCTGCCGATGCGGGCCGCGGCGCTGATCTCCGACGACTCGCTGGACCGGATCGAGGCCCGTGAGAAAGTCGAGGACACGCTCGAGCTGGAGCGGGCGCTGATGAACGGCCGTTCGCTGGAGAACGGCGTGCGCCTGGCCGGTTGGGCCGAGGAAGGCGTGCGCGGGCTGCTGCTGCAGGCCGCCCTCGGCGAGCTCGGCAGCGACCTCAACGCGACCGCCGACGAAACCCTGATCGCCACCGGCCTGGAAGGCGGCGACGCCGAGATCGCTTTCACTGCCGGCGAGGAGATTGAGGCGGCCAAGGCACCCGAGCCGATCGAGCCCGCCGTCGCGCCCGCGGCGGTAGAGGCGGTCGAGCTTCCCGAGCCGATCGAGTCGGTGCCGGAGTTCCGCATCGAACAACTCCCCCCGCCCGCACTTCCCCCCGAGCCCTTCGAAATCGAGTCAGCGACCGAGGAGACCGACATGGAGCAGGAGACCCGCATCATGGAGCCGATCCCGGCCGAGGATGAGATCAAGATCACGGCGACGCCGTGGCTCGAGGAGGTCTCGGACCCGCGCCGCGGCGACTCGCTCGAGTGGCCCGCCGCGAGCGAGCGCGACATCGAGCACCGCGAGCGCATCGACACCCCGCGCGTGCGCCACCTCTTCCCGGTTCCCGAGGACGCCGACTGGGAGGTCAGCCACCTCGAGTTCGACTACGGCCATTACGGCGGCCCCCGCCGCGCCAGCTAGGCGCGCCCGGCCGCCATCGCCACCCGCTCCTCGCCGGTGGCGAACAGGTAGCGGTTGATCTCGGCCAGTCCGGCGAGATCGTGGACGTCCTCGTCCAGATAGGGGACGCGGATTACGCCCTTGGTGCGCAGCTCTTTCGCCAGTCGCTTGATGTTGCGGGCGTCGCGCTCGGCCAGCGCCTGGTAGTCGGAGAAGTTCGCCGCGACCCGGCGCGCCAGGTCCTCGTCGCCGAGCTTCTCGGCCAGCGCCGCCGGCAGGTCGACCTCATCGTCGGTCAGCTCCTCCGCCGGGTAGTGGACCTTGTTGACGATGACGCCGCCGAAGGGCAGTTTTGCCTCGACCAGTTTGCGGTGGAAGTAGACGGCCTCGTCGACCGGCTCGCCCTGCGGCCCGCAGACGACCAGGAAGCAGGTGCCGGGGTCGGCGAGCAGTTTGTTGACGCGCTTGGCGCGGGCCTGGAAGCCGTCGACCATGCCGCTGAAGGCGTTGAAGAACTCGGCCAGGTCGGCGAGCAGGTCGAAGCCGACGATCCGCTTGAAGATGCCCAGGGCGACCGAGGCGCCGCGCCCGGCGACCTTCGCCGCCAGCCCGGTCGGCTTCATGAACATCCGCAGCGATTTCCCCTCGATGAACTGGGTCAGCCGTTTCGGGGCGTCGAGGAAGTCGAGCGCGTTGCGGGTCGGCGGGGTGTCGAGCACCAGCAGGTCGAAGCGGCCCTCGGTGTGCAGCTCGAACAGCTTCTCCATCGCCATGTACTCCTGGGAGCCGGCGAGGGCGCTGGAGATCTGTTGATAGATGCGGTTCTCGAGGACGCGGTCGCGCGCCTCCTCGTCCGGTGCCTGGCGGGCGACGAGCTCGTCGAAGGTCGCCTTGGCGTCGAGCATCATCGCCCACAGCTCGCCCTTCATCTCGACGCCCTGCTTCTCGAACAGGGCGGGGTCGACGCGACGCGCCTCGTTGCCCAGCTCCCTCAGGCCGAGCGAGTCGGCGAGGCGCTTGGCGGGGTCGATCGTCAGCACGCAGACCTTCAGCCCCTGCGCCGCCATCCCGGTCGCGATCGCCGCCGAGGTGGTCGTCTTGCCGACCCCGCCGGAGCCGGCGCAGATGCAGATCTCCTTGCCCTCGAGGACGTCGCCGAGCGTCGGCATCAGGAGAGCCTCTTGGAGAGTCGCCGCGCCGCCTCGGGGCCGAGGTCGGGCTCGAAGAGGAAGGGAAGGGTCTTGACCGGCGCCTCGACCCGGCGCCGCAGGCGCGATAGCTGCGCGCGCTGAGAGCGGGCCCGGTTCTGCTCGGAGAGGGCGGCCCGCGCCGCCGCCCGCACCGCGCCCTCCTCTCCCTCGGCCAGGCCCGTGAGCCGCTCCGCCTCGGCTTTGGAGAAGCGCTCCGGGTAGAGGCCGTTGAGGTAGACGCGGTCGACCGCGACGCCGACCTCGTCGCGCAGGTCCCGCTCCAGCGAGGCCGACTCGTTGACCGGCATCTCCTCCGGCAGGGCGACGATCGCGACGCCGGTGTGCTCGTGGTCGGTGAGGAAGCGGTCGAGGGTCTGGGCCTGCGAATGGATCGGACCGACGCGGGCGATGTTGGCGAAGGTACGCGGCGTCTGCAGGAAGCCGACGCCGTGGCCGGTGGCGGGGGCGTCGACGATGACAAGGTCGTACTTGCGCCCCTTCTTCACCTTGCGGTCGAGCTGGGCCAGCTCCCAGATCTTGCCGATCGTGACCAGCTCCTTGAGCCCGGGGGTGGCGGCGGCGAGGTAGTTGAAGATGCGGCTGCGGAAGAGCATGTCGCGCATCGCCCGCACCTTCAGCTGCAGCAGCACGTACTCGCGCATCGACTCGTCGGGGTCGATCGAGATCGACCAGAGGTTCTCCTCCATCTCGACCTCGTGGAAGCCGACCTCGGTGTGATCGAACATCCGCGAGGCGTTCTCCTGCGAGGAGACCTCGCAGACGATCGTGCGCTTGCCTTCGGCGGCGGCGCGCAGCCCGAGCGCCACGGCGACCGTCGTCTTGCCGACGCCACCCTTGCCGGTGACGATGATCAGTCGCTTGTCGAGGAGTTCGGGGATCGGGCAATTCCTAGCAATTTCGAGAGCCGGCAGGAAAAGCGGCCCCCCATACGAATATCCGCGCAATGGGATTTCTAAGCCGCAAGCCGAAGCCAGCGCCTATACAGGTGGACGAGCAGCATCCGATCGTCGAAGAGCTCCAGCGTATGGAGGAAGCGGTACCCGAGCGGGTGGTCGCTGAATCTGAGGGACCGGGGCCTCAGGCCGCGGGTCCTGTCGTGGAGGACGACTCCTCGTCCTCGCAAGCTGCGGGCGAGGAGCCATCCTCCACGCCACCCGCGGGAGAGGGGCAGGGTGCCCAGGGTTCGGGCGCGTCGGTGGAGGTACCGCCTGCTCCTGTGGAGCCAGTGGCTGCTGCTCCGGCGCCCGCGGCGCCTCCGGTCGTGAAGTCTGAGCCGGCCGCTCCCGAGGAGCCGGCGCGGATGATGCCGCGTGATCTGATCGCGCCGAGCAGGATGGATGCGGCGCGCGAGCAGGCGGAGCCGGAGGTGCCGGTCAAGCACGCTGACGTCATCGCCTTCGCCAACCAGAAGGGTGGGGTGGCCAAGACCACCACGACCCTGAATCTGGCCGTCGCCTTCGCCGAGTCCGGCTACCGCGTGCTGTGCATCGACCTCGATCCGCAGGGCAACCTGACGATGAGCCAGGGGATCGATCCGGACAAGGTCGAAAAGAGCCTCTACGACGTGCTCGTCAACGACATGCCGATCTCGGAGATCATCGTCAAGCGCGAGATCGACATCGCCGTCGCCTCGATCGACCTGGCCGGGGCGGAGATCGCGATGAGCACCAAGATCGGCCGCGAGCGCTCGCTCGAGAAGGCCTTGAAAGAGGTCGACGGGGACTACGACTTCATCTGCATCGACACCCCGCCCAGCCTCGGGCTGCTGACGATCAACGCGCTGACGGTCTCGAACAAAGTGATCGTCCCCGTCCAGTGCGAGTATCTCTCGATGCGCGGGCTGGTCCAGCTTCAGAACACGCTGAAGATGATTCAGGAGAACCTCAATCCGGACGTCAAGATCGAGGGCATCCTGCCGACGATGCTGGACACCCGGACCGTCCACGCCAAGGAGGCGGTGGAGATCCTCGAAGAGAACTTCGGCGACCTCGTCTTCAAGTCCCGGATCCGCAAGGCGATCAAATTCGCCGAGGCTCCCGTCAAGGGCGCCAGCGTCCTCAAGTACGATTCCGGCAGCAGCGCCGCGAACTACTACCGGGAGTTGGCGAAGGAGGTTCTGGCGAATGGCTCGACGCAATAAGCGCGCAAGCATGCGCGAGGGTCCCCTTTCCGACCTCTTCCGCTCCACCGCAGAGGACGCCCCGGCGGATCCGCCCGAGGCGCCTCGCTATGGACGCCAGGACCCCGCCGAGGCCAAGAAGGCCGAAGCCGAGCAGGAGGCGCTGCCCGTAGAGGAGCCGGTCGCCGAGGAGCCTGCTCCGTCCGCCCGCGAGCCGGAGCCCGAGGCCGAGCCCGAACCAGCGCCCTTCGTGAACCAGGGCCCTGCCGCCGAGACGCCGCCGGAGCGGCTCAAGCGTGTCTTCTCCGAGGAACCGAAGCCGCGCTACGAACGGCCTGAGGAACCTTCCGTCAGCAATCCGCGCTACGGGCGCGAGGAGCCGGCCTACGAGCCGCCTGGCAGCGGTGAGCCGCACCAGCCGGTGATCAAAGTCGTCGGCGTCGGCGGGGCCGGCGTCAACGCCGTCAACCGCATGGTCGACGCCCGCATCCCCGGGGTCGAGTTCATGGCCGTCAACACCGACCTGCAGTCGCTGCAGCTCTGCGTGGCCGACGTCACCGTCCACATCGGCGACGAGCAGACGCGCGGCCTCGGCGCCGGCGCCGACCCCGAGGTCGGCCACCGCTCCGCCTTCGAGGAGCAGGACAAGATCAAGCGCCTGCTCAAGGGGTCCGACATGGTCTTCGTCGCCGCCGGTGCCGGCGGCGGCACCGGCAGTGGCGCCGCCCCGGTCGTCGCCCGCCTCGCCCGCGAGGTCGGTGCCCTCACGGTCGGCATCGTCACCAAGCCGTTCACCTTCGAGGGCAACCGTCGCGGCACCCAGGCGAGCAAGGGGATCGAGGAGCTGGCGGCCGAGGTCGACACGCTGATCGTCGTCCCCAACGACCGCCTGCTCGAGGTGCTCGACCAGCAGACTTCGATGGTCGAGGCCTTCCAGGTCGCCGACGACGTCCTGCGCCAGGGAGTTCAGGGAATCTCCGACCTCGTCACCCTCCCGGCCGTGATCAACCTCGACTTCGCCGACGTGCGGACGATCATGTCCGACGCCGGCCGGGCGCTGCTCGGGATCGGCATGGCGCACGGCAACGACCGCGCCATCCTCGCCGCCGAGAAAGCGATCTCCTCGCCGTTGCTGGAGACCTCGATGGAGGGCGCCCGCGCGATCCTGCTCTCGATTACCGGCGGCTCCGACCTCTCGCTGGTCGAGGTCTCCGAGGCGGCGAAGGTGGTTGGCGAGGCCGCCCATCCCGACGCCAACATCATCTTCGGCGCCAACGTCGACGACGAGCTTTCCGACCAGATTTGGGTCACCGTCGTCGCCACCCGCTTCGATGGCCGCCCGAGCGCGCCGCGCCGCGCCGCCGAGCCGACCATCCGCCGCACCAAGGACAGCGGTCGCGGCCGCCCGCCCGAGCGCTCCGGCGAGCTCGGGATCGACGTTCCCGAGTTCTTGCCCGGCTAGAACGAGCTGCGCCCAATGAATGGGGTCGTCGCCGCCGGCCACCCGCTCACCGCCGCGGCCGGTGCCGGTGTCCTGCGCGAGGGCGGCAACGCGGTCGACGCCGCGGTCTGCGCCGTGCTCGCGTCCTTCGCCGCCGAGAGTCCACTGACCGGCTTCGGCGCCGGCGGCTACATGATGGTCCACCGCGGCGGGGAGACGGCGCTGATCGACTTCTTCGTCGCCGCCCCCGGCCTCGACGGAATCGGGCGGCGCACCGAGCTGGCGCCGGTGGCGGTCCACTTCGACGCGGAGACGGTGCAGACGTTCTACGTGGGCCCGGCGTCCTGCGGCGTTCCCGGCACCGCCGTCGGCTTGGTGCGGGCGCTCGAGCGCTTCGGCTCGGTGCCGCTCGCCGACCTCGTCGGCCCCGGCGTGCGCCTGGCTCGCGAGGGGGCTCCGATCAACGCCGAGCAGGCCTACATCCTCGACATCCTCGCCCCGATCCACGAGCGGCTGGATGGCACGCGCGAGCTGTATGCGCCGGGAGGGAGGCCGCTGCGGGAGGGCGACGTCTTTCGCTTCGGCGAGCTGGGCGAGGCGCTGGAACGGTTCGGCGCCGAAGGGGCGGAGCCGTTCAGCCACGGCGAGGTCGCGGCGGCGCTGAGCGACTTCGTCGTCGCCAACGGCGGCACCCTGGGTCGCGGCGATTTCGCCGCCTACGAGGCGATCGAGCGCAAGCCGATCCGCGCCCCCTTCCGCGGCGCCGAGGTCTTGACCAACCCGCCGCCGTCCTCGGGCGGGATCCTGATCGCTTTCAGCCTCGGGTTGCTGGAGCGCCTTGGGGAGCGCAGCGGCCCTGAGCAGCTGGTCGCTGCGATGGATGCCGCCAACCGCCAGCGCGGAATCGAGTTCGCCGAGGCCCTCTATGAGGAGGGCATGGAGGCCGGCTTCCTCGACCCGGCCGGCCTCGACCTCGCCGCCGCCGACCTGCTCGGCTCGACCACCCACATCTCGGTCCTCGACGGCGACGGGATGTGCGCCAGCGTCACCTGCTCCAACGGGTCCGGCTCGGGTCTGCTGGTGCCGGGCACCGGAGTCATCCTCAACAACATGCTCGGCGAGGAGGACCTCAACCCGCTCGGCTTCCACCGCATCGTGCCGGGACGGCGGGTGCCATCGATGATGGCCCCGACCGTGGTCCTGCGCGACGGGGAGATCGTGCTCGGGGTCGGCAGCGCCGGCTCCAACCGGATTCGCTCGGCGATCCTGCAGACCGTCGTCCGCACCGTCGAGCAGGAGCTGCCGGTGGTCGCGGCCGTGGACGCCCCCCGCCTGCACTTCGAGCAGGGCGTCCTGCAGGCCGAGCCGGGTATCGACGAGGCGGCGCTGGTCCGGCTCGAAGCCCGCGGCATCGCCGTCGCCCGGCGTCCGCAGATCAACCTCTTCTTCGGCGGCGTCCAGGCCGTCTCCCGCGATCCGGGGAGTGGCGCCCTCAGCGGCGCAGGCGACCCGCGCCGCGGCGGCGCCGTCGCCTACGCGTAGGCAACGGCGTTCCGCGGTTCCTTTTCCACCTATGTGGTGGTTAAGGAACCACGGAACGGTTGGAGGTAGGTCCGCGGTTCCTTTTCGACGTATGTCGTGGGTAGGGAACCACGGAACCGGGGGGAGGCGCGAGAATGCGGCGATGGCCACCGCTCCCGAGATCGACTTCGCGGCCGAGGGGCTGCTCGACGAGCTCGACGACGAAGCCCGCGACGCTCGCCTGACCCTGCTCCGGGAGCTGGCGGCCGATGGTGCCTCGCTCGAGGAGCTGCGCGAAGCGGTGGCGGCCGGCAGGCTGGCGCTGCTGCCGGTCGAGCGCGCCCTGGCCGGTCCCGGGCCCCGTTACACGGCGCGCGAAGTCGCCGAGATCGCCGGCATCGACCTCGAGCAGCTGCGCCGCTTCAGCGCCGCCCTCGGCGTTCCCTACGCCGATCCCGACGAGGCCCGGGCGACCGAGGCCGATCTCGAGGCGGCGCGGCGGATGAAAGCCTTCCGCGACGCCGGCCTGCCCGAGGAGGGGATGCTGCAGGTGGCAAGGACGATCGGGATGGGCACCGCCCGGATCGCCGAGGCCAATCGCGAGCTGGTGATCAAAACCCTCGCTCAGCCGGGCGACAGCGAGCGCGACCTCGCCCTGCGCTTCGCCGGCGCGGCCGAGTTCATGATGCCGCTGGTCGGCCCGACCATCGTCCACGCCCTGCAGGCGAACATGCTCGAGCAGATCCGCCGCGACGTCATCGCCACCGCCGACCTCGCTTCCGGCGGCCTCGGCGGCACCGCCAACCTCACCGTCTGCTTCGCCGACCTGGTCGAGTTCACCCGCCTCGGCGAGGAGATCCCGGCCGAGGAGCTGGGCCTGGTCGCCGGCCGCCTCGAAGAGATGGCCAGCGCCGTCGCCGAGCCGCCGGTGCGGCTGGTGAAGACGATCGGCGACGCGGTGATGTTCGTCTCCACCGAGCCCGAGCCGATGCTGACGGCAAGCCTGGCGCTAATCGCCGCCGCCGAAGCCGAAGGCGACGAGTTCCCACTGCTGCGCGCCGGCCTCGCCTGCGGTGCCGTCCTGCCGCAGTCGGGCGACTACTACGGCCGCCCGGTCAACCTCGCCAGCCGCATCACCGGCGTCGCCAGGCCCGGCAGCGTCGTCGTTGACTCGGCGGTCAAGGAGGCGGCGGGGGAGGGCTTCGCCTACACCTACATCGGCGAGCGCCGGCTGAAGGGGATCGACTCCAAGGTGAAGCTGTTCCGGGCGCGGGTCGGGCGGAGCTAGGGACGACGAACTTCGAGGGTGTGGGTGGGGGAGGGGTCGGGGTACCTCTCTCCCTCGCTGGGCTATTCGCCGGGAGAGCTGACGGCCGTCCGAGTTTGCCCACGAGGCGAATAGCTAACGCCGCTCGTACGAGAGGTACCCCGACCCCTCCACTCAGGCCGCGCCCAGGGTTCGCCAGCAGAACAAAGGCGCGCCGGTCCTAGCCCTTCTTGGCTGGGAGGGGACCCCGAATCGCGAAGGAGGGTGTGGGTGTCCCTCGGACGCGCGGCGCTAGCTATTCGCCCGAGAGCGCGATCTCGGACGGCCGTCAGCTCTCCCGGCGAATAGCCCAGCAAGGGAGAGGGACACCCGCACCCTCCCCAGCCCTCCGAGGTACCCGAGCTACGCCGGCTTCCGCGCCGAGACGAGCAGGTTGTAGAAGAGCTCCGCCGGCAGGTGCGGCTCGAGCAGCCTGGTGTCGACCTTCTGCAGGGCGATGTAGCTGCGGAAGGCGAAGTTGCGCCAGCCCCAGGAGACCGAGTCCGGCTCGGCGGTCGACTCGACCGTGCGCAGGCCCCAGCCCCAGGCGTTGGAGAGCAGCTCCTCGCCGCCGACGTGGCGGTCCTCGAAGCCGCCGTCGCGCAGCAGCTTGCGCAGGTCGGCGGGGGCGAAGGCGTGGACGTCGACCTCGCCCTCCAGCGAGTGGCCGTTGGAGAGGTCGGCCTCGGCGACGGCGCGCCGCCGCGCTCCGGTCAGGCGCCGCCAGGCGGGGGCGGCCAGGATCCCGACTCGCTTCGGCAGCGCCGCCAGGCGGTCGCCGTAGCGCGAGGGCTCGCCGGCGAAGGCGATCATGCCGCCGGGCCGCAGCACGCGGCGGAATTCGGCGAAGGCGCGGTCGAGGTCGGGGATGTGGTGAAGGACGGCGTGGCCGAGGACGAGGTCGAAGCTCCCGTCCTCGAAGGGCAGCGTCTCGGCCTCGGTGGCGACGGTGGTGACGCCGCTGAGGCCGAGCCGATCAGCGGTCGCGCTGAGCCGCTTCAGCATCCCCGGTGAGATGTCGGTCGCGGTGAGGCGATCGATGACGCCGAGCTGGACCAGGTTGAGCGAGAAGTAGCCGGTGCCGGAGCCGATCTCGAGGGCGTCGCCGAAGGACTGTCCCTGGCGCCCGCCGAGCGCCTTGACCAGCTTCAGCCGCACCTGCTCCTGACCGGTGTCGCCAAAGTCGATGCCCCACTTGGCGTCGTATTCCTCGGCCGCGGCGTCGTGGTAGCGGGTGTTGACGTCCTTGATGTGGTCGGGGGTGGCGGTCGGGGAGGCCGGCATCGGCGCGGAACTCTACGCGGAACGGCGCAATCCACGGCGCCACCACCGTTGCGGCAGTCTTTTCGTCCGCTATGCGACCGAAAAGACAACCGCATTGAAAGAGGTCCCTCCAATACGGTGCGGACGTGGAGCCCGAGTACCTGCAGCTGAACCAGCCTCCGGGCGTGCCCCCGCTGCCGCTGACCGGGGAGCGGACGCTTCCCGACGTCCCCGAGGAGAACTACTGGTACCGGCGCCACCTCGTCGTCTACGAGTGGATCGCGGCGCGGACCCCTGGCCTGCGCGTGGTCGACATGGCGTGCGGCGAGGGTTACGGCTCCGACGTGCTGGCCGGGACCGCGGCCACGGTGGTCGGCGTCGACGCCAACCCGGAGGCCCACGAGCACGCGCGCCTGCGCTACACCCGCCCCAACCTGCGCTTCGAGCGCGACCTGGTCGAGAGCTTCGCCGAGCCCTGCGACGCCGTCGTCTTCCTGCAGACGATCGAGCACGTCCAGGACGCGGGGGCGATCCTCGAGCACTTCAAGTCGATGCTCGAGCCCGGCGGCGTCGCCTTCCTCTCCACTCCGAACCTGCTGACCCTGGCGCCACCGGGGGCCGAGAAGTCGGACAACCCCTGGCACGTGCACGAGTACCGGGCCGAGGAGTTCCGTCGGCTCTGCCAGGGCCACTTCGCCAAGGTCGAGCTCTACGGCCTCTTCCACGCCCGCAAGCTGCGCCTGCACGAGCTGGCGATCAAGCTGGGCTGGGACTCGGTCCACAAGCGCCTGGGCCTGACCAAGCCCTTCTACGACCGCTTCACGCCGGCGATCGCCGCCTCCGACTTCGCTCTCAGGAAAGGGAACCTCGACGCGGCGCTGGATTTCGTAGCCGTCTGTCATGTCTGAGGACTCCGCCGGCGACCTGGCGATCGTCCTCCACTCCCACATGCCATACGTGGAGGGCTTCGGGACCTACCCGTTCGGCGAGGAGTGGTTGTTCGACGCGGTGATCCGCTCCTATCTGCCGGTGCTGGAGTTCGCCCGGGAGTTGACGATGACCGTCACCCCGGTCCTGGCCGATCAGCTCGAGGCGCCGGGGGTGCGGGAGCGCCTGCGGCAATTCCTCGTCGAGTGGCGGATCGGGGCGGCCGAAGCGGACATCCCCGAAGTGCCGGCGGAGTGCCGACCCGCCTGCGAGGCGGAGCTGGCCCGTTACCGGCACGCGCTGGAGCTGCTGGACGAGGCCGGGGGGGACCCTCTGCTGCCTTTTCAGCGGGCGTCCTCGGAGGGACGGGTGGCGCTGGCGACGTCGGCGGCCACTCACGCCGTCCTGCCGCTGCTCGCCACGCGCGAGGGCCTGCGGCTGCAGCTCGACACGGGCACGCGCTCCCACCGGCGCCGCTTCGGCTGGGACGGCGGGCTCTGGCTGCCCGAGTGCGCCTACGCGCCTGGCCTCGAGTGGCGCCTGGCCGAGGCAGGCGTCGGCTGGTTCTGCGTCGATCAGAGCACGCACGAGGAGCCGCTGGGGGCGCTGGCGCCGGTGCGCACGCCGGCCGGCCCGGTTGCCCTGCCGATCGACTGGGAGGCGATCGGCTGGCTCTGGTCGCTCGACGGCTACCCCTCCGACCCCGCCCACGCCCAGTTCGCCGGCAAATCGCTGCGCGGGGTGCGGCTGTGGAAGGTGGGAGGGGGGGCGTACGACCCTGCCG
>JBAQZI010000041.1:0-5598 GCA_049790835.1 Solirubrobacterales bacterium | reverse complement strand
GCCTCGGGCCCGCCGCCTGGGTCGAGGCGGCCGGCGGACCCTCGGTGGCGCCGCAGCGGACCGCGCTCGTCGGCTTCCGCGACAAGGCGGAGTCGCTCGAATACGGGATGCGGCAGCCGGAGTCGATCAGCCCGCAGCCGATCCAGCGCTCGGCCGAGGCGCTGCGGGCGGATGGCCCGGGGACGGCCGCCGCCGCGCTGGTCTCGACGCTCGCCGAGCAGGCGCCGTTCTGGCTTCATCTCGACGTCGACGTCCTCGACCAGGATGTCTTCCCGGCCACCGATTACCTGATGCCGGGAGGCCTCGACTGGGACGAGCTGGGCGCCGTGCTCGGCCCGCTGCTGGACTCACCGCGCCTGATCGGCGCCTCGCTCGGCTGCTACAACCCGGAGAAGGATCCCGGCCTGGCGTGCGGCCGCGCCCTGGTCGAGGCCCTCAGCGCTTAGGCCAGCGCGTCGATCTTCGCGGCCAGCTCGAAGTCTGCCGCGGTCAGGCCGCCCTCGGAGTGGGTGGAGAGCGTCACCTTGACCGTCGCCCAGGAAATCTCCAGATCGGGGTGATGGTTCATCGCCTCGGCCGGCTCGACCAGGCTGGCGGCGAACTCGACCGAGCCGACGAAGTTGCCGCGGTCGAACTCCTTGGCGATGGCGTCGCCGGTGCGCGCCCAACCGGCGAGGTCGGCGAGCTTCGCCTCGACTTCGGAATCGCTCAACAGCGTCATCGCACCTATGCTGCCACGACCACCGAGGAGGCGCAATGAGCGACGACAAGCCGACGCTGTTCCAGCTCGACATCTCGCACTACAGCGAGAAGGTGCGCTGGGCGCTCGACTACAAGCAGGTCCCCCACGTCCGCCGCTCCCCCCTCCCCGGAAGCCACATCCCGATCGCCTTGGCGCTGACCCGCGGCCAGAGCGTCTACCTACCGCTGCTGCGAATGGACGGCCGCACGATCGCCGACTCGACCGCAATCCTCGCCGCGATCGAGGAGCGCTATCCCGACCCGCCCCTCTATCCCGCCGACGCCGAGCAGCGTCGCCGCGCCCTCGAGCTGGAGGACTTCTTCGACGAGGAGCTGGGACCGCACGCGCGCCTGCTCCCCTTCCACGAGCTGAGCAACGAGCCGGAGATGTTCGCCGAGGTCGCCGCGGAGGCGGTGCCAGGGCCGCTCGGCAACGCCAAAGCCTTGGTCGGCCTCTACGCCCGCACCTACTCCGGACTGCGCTTCGGCGTTCGCGACGAAGCGGCGGCGACGACGGCGCGGGAGAAGATCGTCGCCGCGCTGGACCGCCTCGAGGCCGAGCTGGCCGCAGGCGAAGGCGAGTTCCTGGTCGGCGAGAGCTTCAGCGTCGCCGACCTGACCGCGGCCTCGCTCTTCTATCCGATCGTCGGACCGGACGAGGGACCGCTGCCAGCGAGCTCGCCGACGCCACCTGCCTTCGAAGCCTTCCGCGCGGAGATCGACCAGCGCCCTGGCTACCTCTGGGTCGAAGAGACGTTTCGCCGCCACCGCTTTCCGGCGCGATCAATTGCGTCCGCGGGCGCCCAGTAAAAGTTGCAAAGAAGTTACGGTTTGCAGACAATAGGTTTGAGCCGGGCCGCCAGATGGGGTCACCCCCCGATCGGCGCCCTCGGGTTCGCTCCCCAAAAGACCACCGTCCCAAGCATGCCGATGATGTGCACCATGATGATGTTGACCACCATCGACTGGGCCGTCGCCGTGCCGACGCCGACCGGCCCTCCCGAGGCGGTGTAGCCGTAGTAGCAACCGACGATGATGATCGCCGTGGCCATCACCATCCCCTTGATCAGGCTGAAGATCAGATCGGGCGGGCTCTGGTACATCCAAAAAATCAACAGATAGCCACCGGAGGAGACGTCGCCGACCTGGTTGACGACCGCCAGGTAGCTGGAGAAGTACACAACCCCTATCCCGATCAGATAGAGGAAGGGAATCGCGATCCAGGCGGCAAGCAGGCGGGTCGCGCAGAGGAAGGTGACCGGCTGGATCCCCATCACCTCGAGGGCGTCGATCTCGTCGGAGATCCTCATCGCGCCGATCTCGGCGACGATCCCGGTCCCGACCTTGGCCGAGAGGATGTAGCCGAAGGCGTAAGGCAACCCCTCGCGCAGATCGCAATAGGCGGAGAAGAGGCCGGCCAGCGACGGGGCGCCGATGGAGCGATTGAAGTAAGCGCCCTGCAGCCCGCACTGGAGGCCGAGGATGAAGACGAAGGCGAGGATGATCAGGGCCGAGCCGAAGATCAGGATCCCGGCCTGGCGCAGGCTCTCGCCGAAGAACTTGAACACCCGGCCGGAGTAGACCTGGCCCATGACCTGGAGGCCGAAGCGGGTGATCTCCCCGAGGGAGTCGAGCCAGTTGCGCGGGACGTCGAGCCAGCCGATCACCGGACGGCCTGCAGCTCGGGATTGGTGGCGAGCAGGACCGAGCTGACGACGAACTGGAAGAAGAAGACCGCGACGAGGGAGATGACCACGGCCTGGTTGACGGCGCGGCCGACCCCCGCGGCCCCACCCGATGCCGACATCCCCTTGTAGGAGCAGACGACCGCGACGATCGCGCCGAACATCGTGCACATCAGGACCGAGGACCAGAGGTCGGTGATCGTGGCGTTGGTGAAGAGCGTCGCGAAGAAGCCGCCGAGCGACTGGTTGTATAGGAGCTCGGCGGCGATGCCGGCGCTGAGGCCAAAGACGATCGCGAAGATGTCGAGCAGCGCGGTAACGACCATCAGCGCCAGGAAGCGCGGCACCACCAGGTTCTTGACCGGGTCGACGCCGAGCACCTGCAGAGCATCGAGCTCCTCGCGGATCTTGCGAGCGCCGAGGTCGGCGGTAATCGCGGTGCCGGCCACTCCCGCCACCACGACCGCGGTGACCAACGGCGCGATCCAGCGAATCGCGATCACGACGAAGAAGCCGCCGAGCCGATCGAGCGCGCCGAACAGCGAGAGGATGCCGGCGGCCTGCAGGCCGGGGGCACCGAGGTTGAGGGCGAAGGTGGAGATCAGGAGCGGGAACCAGGAGAGCTTCAGCACGAAGAGGAACTGCCAGACGAGCTCCTCGCCGTAGGGATAGGGGGACCTCACCGCGGAGACGATCGTCTTCACGGTGAGGATCATCATCGTCCCCACCTCGACGAAGAACTCGCCGACGGGGCCGGCTCTGCGGGCTAGGGCTTCGCCCGCCACCAGCTCATCGCCCTGCCGAGAGGACCGCGGGTCTGGGCTTCCCGCCGCACCCGTTGCTCGGCCGCCCGCTGCGCCTCGGAGAGCTGGGCGATCAGCGTGTCGCGGGTCTCCTCCAGCTCCTCGACGCCGGCGACGTGGGCAACCGCCCGGCGCGGCGCGGTCGGCAGCTCCTCGGCGCTGAGGTAGCGCGTGTAGCTCGCCAGCTCGGCCTCCAAGCGGCCGATCTGGCGGCGCAGCTCCTGCCGCACCTCGATCGCCTCGCTCTCCTCCGCGAGGTCGGGGAGGCTCGGCGGCAGGGGCGCCGGCGGCTCCCATTCGAGATTGCCGGGAATGCTCGCGCAGGCCATCGCCACGATCGCCAGCTCGCGCGGGGCGTGGCCGGCCTCACCGGCGCGGCGCAGCGCCTCGGCGGCGATCTCTTCCAGCTCCGGAGCCGGCACGATGCCGGCGGCGACGAAGGTTCCCTGGCCCTGGCGACTGACCACCAAGCCGTCGGCCTCGAGACCCTCGTAGACCGCCCGCACGGTGTTGAGGTTGACCCCCGCCCACTCGGCCAGGCGGCGGAAGCTCGGCAAGCGCTCGCCGCTTGCCAGCTGCCCGGTGGCGACGAGTGCCCGCAGCCGCCAGGTCAACTGCAGCCCAACCGGCAGCTCGTCGCTGGGATCAATCGCGAAGGGGTTGGGCGCGGCCCGCGCGGCGACGTCTTGCTGTGCCATCAGCGGACACAGTACTTCCAAGTACTGTTCTAGTCAACTAGCACAGCCCACCAGGCGAACTGCTCCCCTGATCGCCGCCCGGCTTCCCCGCCGCCGCCCAGAGTCGTCGCGGCGAGACGACGCCGCACAGGCCCCCCACCCAGCGCCGGCCGGCGCCGACCAGGAAGAGGCCGTAGTCATGGCCGATCCCGCTCGGCAGCGCGCACGCCGCGGAGCCGCGCGGGCTGATCACCTTCAGGACCGCGCCGGGCTCGATCGCGTCCCGCCCGCGGTAGACGCGCAGGACCTCGTAGTGGTACTCGGCTCGAGTGGCGCCGTAGGGCTCGACCGCGAGCAGACGGGCGACAACCGCGGCGTCGGACGCCGCCAGAGATTCCGCCGGCGTCGAGGGTGCGCAGGAGCAGGCAAGCGCGCTGCCGGCGCCGACCAGGCCGAGCAGCACGACGGAGACTGCCGCGATGAAGACGCGCCCCCCGCGCACCGGCTCAGGCTAGAGAGGAGCCACCGCATTTACAAACGCTGCGGGCCGGTTCCGCGGTTCCTTATCCACCAAATAGGCGGGAACGGAACCGCGCAACTCGTCAGGGCGTGAGGACGATCTTCAGCGCTTCGCGGCGATCGTAGATCGCGTAGGCGTCGCTGACTTCGTCGAGCGCCATGTGGTGGGTGACCAGAGGCGCCGGGTCGAGCTTGCCGGCCTCGAGCAGGGCCAGCACGCGGTCGACGTGGGCGATCACGTTGGCCAGGCCCAGGCGCAGGTCGAGGCCCTTGAGCCAAGCCAGCCCCAGCGGCACCTCGCCCTTGCCGGCGTAGGCGCCGATCCCGGAGACGGTGCCGGCGTCGCGGGCGAGGCTGATCGCCAGCGCCAGCGGAGCGGGGTCGCCGACCGCGTCGACGACGACGTCGACGCCGAGCCCGTCGGTGGCGGCGCGGATCGCCCGCTTCGGTTCTTGCTCCTCAAGGTGCAGGGGCTTGGCTCCGAAGGACGCTGCCATATCCAATCTTTCTCGCACCGAGTCGATCGCGAAGACCTCGACGGCGCCGCCGGCGAGCGCCGCCTGCACGGCGCAGAGCCCGACCGGGCCCAGGCCCAGCACGGCGACCGTGTCGCCGCAGCGCATGCCGGCGTGGGCGACGGCGTGGTAGCCGGTTCCCATCACGTCGCCGGCGAAGAGCGCGACGTCGGCCGACATCCCCTCCGGCACCCTGCGCAGAGTGAGGTTGGCGCGCGGGACCAGCAGCTGCTCGGCCTGGGCGCCCTGGAGGTCGCCGAGGTTGGCGCCGTGCCCGAAGGTCTGGCCGTTGCGGCAGCGGTGGTAGTTGCCACGCAGGCAGGAAGCGCAGGTCGCGCAGGCGGTGTGGAAGGTGCCGAGCACGCGATCTCCGACCGCGACCCGGTCGACGTCATCGCCGAGCGCCAGCACCGTCCCGACGAACTCGTGCCCGATCGTGAACCCCGGCTCGACCGGCACCCGCCCGTGGTAGATGTGCAGATCCGATCCGCAAATCCCACTCGCCTCGACCCGGACAACAGCATCATCCCCGGCAACGATCTCCGGATCCGGCTTCTCCTCGATCCGAACCTGCTCGGGTGCTTGAAACGTCACGGCGCGCATGGGGACTCACCGTATACCTGCCCGCGAGAGAGGGTCGGGTCGGACTCGCCAAGCC
>JBAQZI010000040.1:0-4154 GCA_049790835.1 Solirubrobacterales bacterium | reverse complement strand
CGACGACACCGTGCGCTGCGACACGGCCCGGACCATCGTGATCGTCGACCCCGGCGACGAGGTCAGCGGCGAATGCGGGCGAGTTATCGGCTGAAGTCGATGAGCTGTTCGTTCAGCGGCAGCATCTTGCTGCGGGCGCCGCGCGGCTTCGGCACGATCGCGGCGGCGGCGCCTGCTTCGCTGAACGCATCGACGTTGGTCAACGTCCCGGTCACGGTGAAGTTCGTGAATCGGTAGGGCACGCCGTTGGAGGCCAGCGGCGACGGCGAGTCCATGACGTGGAAGTGCAGGTGGGGCGCGTCGGTGTTGCCGCTGTTGCCGAGCATGCCCAGGACCTGGCCGGTCGCCACCCGCTGGCCGACCTTGACGGTGACGCTTCCCGGCTGCAGATGGGCGTAGAAGGCATAGCGCCCGTGCCCCATGGCGACGATCACGTGGTTGCCCCCGGCCGTCTGCGCGGTCGGGTTCTCCGGAAAGCCGCCGGCGGGGGTCTCGGGGATGCCGTCGACGACTCCCACCACCTTGCCCTTCGTTGCCGAGTAGATGGAGTCGCCGAAATAGAGGTAGCTGGAGAGCATGTCTCCCGGTCCGCTGAAGAGCCGTCCGTTCGGCCCGACCTGGACGAAGTCGATCGCGAAGCGCTCGGCGACCTGGTTGGCGCCGTTGACCGGCAGGACCGTTCCGCGGTGGGCGGTGAACGCGTCGCAGCAGCCGTTGGCGACGACCCAGTCGGAGCCGCGCAGGGGCGGCGCGATGACGACGGCCGGCGTGCGCACGACAGGGGTGGGCGCCGCCAGGTAGGTGGTCGCGTTGGCGGGGCTCGGCTTCCGTTCGGAGATCGTGATCCGGTGGACGATCCGCTTCGGCAGCTTGGCGCCGCCGGGGAAGCTGACGTCCATCAGCACGTAGCCGCCCTGGCCCGGCTGCAGCTCGTTGCCCAGCTTGGCGGCGGCGAAGGGCGACATCATCGCCGCGACTCCTTTGCCGCCGAGGCCGCCGACTGCCTTCTTGCCCGCCAGGACCCTGATCGACTTCACGGTGACCTCGGTGGGGGCGCGGTTGGAGAGCGTCAGCTCGTAGGCCAGGTGCTGCCGGCCGTCGTCGGCGAGCACCGCTTCCGGCGTCGCCAGCACGCTCGCCGTCACCGCGGTCAGCTCGTCCTCGGCGCCGGCGGCGGCGGCCAGCGGCGCGACCAGCATTGCCGCGAAAGCGCAGAGGGCGGCGACGAAGCCGCGCGCGAGGAGGCGGTGGTGGCGGCCCGACGAGATCGGCGCAGGTTATGCGATCCGAGGGCCGGGCGCGAGCGTCCAAGGCGCGTCTCGCTCCAAGCGGTAATGATCGCGTCCAACCGGCATGGCGACGCCACGCTCCATCCAGCGCACCTACCTGACGCTCCTGCTGGGGAACACGCTGGCGGCATCATTCATCTGGGGGATCAACACGATCTTCCTGCTCGACGCGGGCCTCTCGAACCTCGAGGCGTTCGCCGCCAACGCCTTCTTCACCGCCGGGATGGTGCTGTTCGAGGTGCCGACCGGGATCGTCGCCGACACGATCGGGCGCCGCACCTCGTATCTGCTCGGCACGGTGACGCTGACCGCGTCGACCTTCGTCTACGTGCTGCTCTGGCAGGTCGAGGCGCCGTTCTGGCAGTGGGCGATCGCCTCGATGCTGCTCGGCCTCGGCTTCACCTTCTTCTCCGGCGCGGTCGAGGCGTGGCTGGTCGACGCGCTCACCGCCACCGGCTTCACCGGCCAGATGGAGTCGGTCTTCGGCCGCGGCCAGATCGTCACCGGCGCCGCGATGCTGACCGGCTCGCTGGCGGGAGGGTTCGTCGCCCAGCAGACCAGCCTCGGGGTCCCGTTCGTGCTCCGCGGCCTGATCCTGATCGTGATGTTCGGCGTCGCCTTCAGGCTCATGCACGACGTCGGCTTCACCCCCGAGAAGGGCGGGCGGCCGCTGGCCGAGATGCGAAAGGTCCTCTCCAACTCGATCGAGTACGGCTGGCGGGTGCCGGCGGCGAAGTGGCTGATGGTCGAGGCCCTCTTCACCGGCGGCGTCGGCATCTACGCCTTCTACGCGCTGCAGCCCTATCTGCTGGAGCTGTACGGCGACCCCCGCGCCTACCAGATCGCCGGCCTGGTGGCGGCGATCGTCGCCGGCGCGCAGATCGCCGGTGGCATCGCCGCTCCCCGAATCCGTCGCCTCTTCCAGCGTCGCACCTCGGCGCTGATCGCCACCGCCGGCCTCAGCGTCGTCAGCCTCGGCTTGATCGGGGTGGTCGAGAGCTTCTGGGCCGTGCTCGGGCTGATCGTGGTCTGGGGGCTGCTCTTCGCGGCGACCATGCCGATCCGCCAGGCCTACCTCAACGACCTGATCCCGTCGCGACAGCGGGCCACGATTCTCTCGTTCGATTCGATGATGTCCTCCAGCGGTGGAGTCTGGACCCAGCCCCTGCTCGGCCGGGCCGCCGATGTGTGGGGATACGCGCCGTCCTACCTGATGGGCGCGGGGATCTCGGCCCTGGCGCTGCCTTTCCTTGCCCTGTCGAGACGGCAGAACGCCGCCGCGGACACCGTCGAGGTCGTTGACGCGCAGGCCACCCCGTCGCCTGGCTGACACCGGTCTCGGCTCGTATTCTTCTGGCTGACGTGGCCGGTGAGCAGAATCAAGGGACGGGGCACGGCGGCGACCGCGAGGCGATCGTCCTCGCGCCCGGCGCCGGGCGCGAGTACGAGATGGGTGCGATGCGGGCCGTGTTCAAGGCCGACGGGCCCGAGACCGGCGACCGCTACTGCGTCTCGGAGTGGTGGCTGGAGGCCGGCGAGCCAGGGCCGGGCGCGCATTCGCACGAGGCCAACGAGGAGCTCTTCTACGTGATCGAGGGGACGATGAGCTTCCTCGTCGGCGAGCAGTGGGTCGAGGCGCCGCGTGGTTCGTTCCTGCGGATCCCGGCCGGAATGACCCACGACTTCGCCAACCGGGGAACGGCCCGGGCCGGGGCGCTGAACGTCTTCGTCCCGGGCGGGTTCGAGCCGATGATGCCGAGGATCGTGGCCTACTTCGAGGAGCAGGGAGCCGGCTCAGCCGGGCGAGAAGACGGTTAGCCGCCGAACCCGATCACCTGCAGGTTCAGCGGCAGCTGGGCGCGGTGGGCGCCACGCAGCAGCGGCTCGATCCGCGCCGGCTCCCCGTCGAAGAGGCCGGCGAAGTTGGTCAGCGAGCCGGCGACCGTGAAGCGGCTGAAGCGGTAGGGGATGCCGTTGGAGGCAAGCGGCTCGGGCCCGTCCATCAGGTGGAAGTGGAGGTGGGGGGCGTTGGAGTTGCCGCTGCTGCCGAGCCGGCCCAGCTGTTGCCCGACCGCGACTCGCTGGCCTTCCCGGACCGAGATGCTGCCGGGCTGCAGGTGCGCGTAGAGCGCGTAGCGGCCCTTGCCGAGGTCGACGACGACGTGGTTGCCGGCCGCGCTCGCCGCGGTCGCCGGCGGCAGCGCACCCGGTGGCGTCTCCGGCAGGCCGTCGACGACGGCGACGACCTTGCCGCGGGCCGCCGCGTAGACCGGGACGCCGAAGAACGGGTAGCTCGAGAGCCGCTCGAGCGGTCCGGTGCCGAGCATCCCGGAGGGCATGATCTGGATGAAGTCGATCGCGTAGCGCTCGCTCTCGTAGAGACCGCCGTCGACGGCCAGCAGGGCGGCGCGGTGGGAGGTCAGGTCCGCGCAGCAGCCGTTGCCGACGATCCAGCCTTCGCCGCGGAGCGGCGGCGCGACGACGAGGGCGGGCTCCCGATCGACGGGGGTCGCCGCCGCCTCGAAGCTCTGCGCCACCACCTTGCTTTTCGGCCGCAGCGAGATCGTCAGCCGGTGGACGAGCCGCGGCGGCAGCTTCGCGCCCCGCGGCAGGCTGACGTCCATCGTCACCGAGGCGGTCTCGCCCTTCCCGAGCCGGTCGCCGGTGTCGGTGCCGCCGAAGGGAGACATCACCGCCGCCAGGCGCTTGCCGGCGAGCGAGTGCAGGACCTTGCCGCCGGCCAGCGCCTCGACGCCACGCACGGTCACCTCGGCGGGCGGGAAGGAGCGGTTGATCAGGAGCAGCTCGTAGGCGAGGTGGGTGCGACCGTCGCTCGCCTCGACCGGCTGCGGCGCCGCGATCGCC
>JBAQZI010000039.1:0-23636 GCA_049790835.1 Solirubrobacterales bacterium | reverse complement strand
GCCCCGGCGGACGCTCGGGTGGCGGTCGTGGCCCCGGCGGCGGTCGCGGCGGTGACCGCGGCGGGCGCGGTGGCGGAGGTGGTCGCTGATGCTGAGCCCGAAACGCGTCAAGCACCGCAAACAGTTCCGCGGCCGCATGCGCGGCAACACCAAGGGCGGCAGCACCGTTGCCTTCGGCGAGTACGGGCTGAAGTCGATGGAGCGCGGTTGGATCACCAACCGCCAGATCGAGGCCGCCCGTGTCGCCATGACCCGCAAGATCAAACGTGGCGGCAAGGTCTGGATCAACGTCTTCCCGGACAAGCCCTACACCAAGAAGCCCGCCGAGACGCGGATGGGCTCCGGCAAGGGCAACCCCGAGGGCTGGGTCGCCGTGGTCAAGCCCGGCAAGGTGATGTTCGAGCTGGCCGGCGTCCCCGAGGACCTCGCCCGCGACGCCCTGCGCCTGGCCGGCCACAAGCTTCCGGTCAAGGTCAAATTCGTCAAGCGCGAGGGGGTCGAGGACTGATGAAAGCGGCCGAGGCCCATAATCTGAAAGACGACGAGCTGGTGGCGAAGCTGATCGACGCCAAGCAGGAGGCGTTCAACCTGCGCTTCCGCCACGCCACCGGCGAGCTCGAGAACACCGCGCGGCTGGGACTGGCGAAGCGCGATATCGCCCGACTGCTGACTATCGCCCGCAGCCGCGGCATCGATGTAGAGAAAGAGACGAAGCGGATATGAGCGACGACGAGACCAAAAAAGATTCGGTAGACGAGGCTCAGGACGAGGCGCCTCAGGACGCGGGTCCTGTCGTGGACGAGGGGTCCTCGTCCTCGCGGGACGACGCTGCGGGCGAGGACCCCTCGTCCACGCCACCCGCGTCAGAGGCGCCTGAGGCCGAGGCTTCGGTTGCCGATGAGGGTTCGTCTGACGACGCTGCCGCTGCGGAGGAGGCTGAGGCGCCTGCGGCTGAAGAGGTCCCCGCTGCGAAAGCTGCTCCGGAGAAAGAGCCGGATCCGTTGGACGATCTTCCTTGGAAGGAGCGGCGCCGCTTGCAGCGTTCGCGTCGGCCGAGCGAGGCGAAGCCGACGCTCAGTCCTGAGGATCGGGCCGCCGCGCGAGCCGCGGCTCGCAAGAAGAAGGCTGCCGCGCGGCGCACCGAGCGAGCCGCGGCCAAGGCCAAGAAGGGCGAGCCCGGAACCGGCACGCCGCCGGCCGAGCGCGACTCCAACGCCGCCAAGACCCGCCAGGGGATCGTCGTCTCCAGCAAAGGCGAGAAATCGATCACGGTTCGGATCGACTTCGCCCGCCGTCACCCGACTTACGAGAAGATCGTCCGCCGCTCGCGCACGCTGCACGCGCACGATGAGCGCAACGAGGCCGGCGAGGGCGACGTCGTTCGCATCGTCGAGACCCGCCCGCTCTCCAAGACCAAGCGCTGGCGCCTGGTCGACGTGGTCGAGAAGGCGAGGTAGAAGACCCGTGATCCAGCAGGAGTCAAGACTGAAGGTCGCCGACAACTCGGGCGCCCGCGAGATCCTCTGCATCCGGGTCAAGGGTGGCTCGCACCGCCGTTATGCCAGTGTCGGCGACGTGATCACCGCCACCGTCAAACAGGCGAGCCCGCAGGGCGGCGTCCGCAAGGGCGAGGTCGTCCAGGCCGTCGTCGTCCGCACCCGCAAGCCGCTCGGTCGTTCCGACGGCACCTACATCTCCTTCGACGAGAACGCCGCGGTGCTGATCGACCCGGCTAACAACAACCCGCGCGGGACCCGCATCTTCGGCCCGGTGGCGCGCGAACTGCGCGACAGGAACTTCATGAAAATCATCTCACTCGCGCCCGAGGTCCTCTGATGGGGAAGTCGATGCGCGTCAAGACCGACGACCAGGTGGTCGTGATCAGCGGCAAGGACGCCGGCAAGACCGGCCGCGTGACGCGGACCGATCCGCAGAAGCGCCGTGTCTACGTCGAGGGCTTGAACCTGGTCAAGCGCGCCGAACGGGCGCGCTCCCAGGGCGACCTGAAAAACGCCCAGGCCGGCGGCATCATCGAGAAGGAGGGCCCGATTCACATCTCCAACGTGATGCTGCTCGATCCCAAAGACAACAAGGCGACCCGGGTCGGCGTCCGCCGCGACGAGGGTGGCAAGCGGGTTCGGTTCGCGAAGAGCAGCGGGACGGCGATCGACTGATGGAGGCGACCGCGACCCAGCAGGCAGCTCCGCCGCCGCGCTTGCGCGAGCGCTACGAGCAGGAGATCCTGCCCGAGCTGACCAAGAAATTCGGTTACACGACGCCGATGCAGGCGCCGCACCTGATCAAGATCACCCTCAACATGGGCCTTGGCACCGAGAAACAGGACAAAAAGTCCTTCGAATCGGCTCAGGAGCAGCTGGCGCTGATCGCCGGTCAGCACCCCAACGTGCGCCGTGCCCGCAAGTCGATCGCCTCTTTCAAGCTGCGCGAGGGAATGCCGGTCGGCGTTTCGGCGACGCTGCGGCGGGCGAAGATGTGGGAGTTCCTCGACCGTCTCACCTCGATCGCGGTGCCGCGCATCCGCGACTTCCGCGGTCTCAACCCGCGCTCTTTCGACGGCCGCGGCAACTACTCGATGGGCGTCAAAGAGCAGCTGATCTTCCCGGAAATCGACTACGACTCGGTCGACGTGGTGCGCGGTTTGGACATCACGATCACGACTTCGGCCAAGACCGATCTCGAAGCGTTCGAGCTCCTGCTCGCTCTCGGGATGCCGTTCGCCCAGGAGGGGCGTCCGGGCCAGGCTGCCCGCGAAGAAGTCGAAGCCGAAGCCGAGGAGGAGAAGCGCAAGGAAGAGGCGCGCCTCAAGGCCGAGCTCGAGCAGGCCGCGCTCGAGCAGCTGAAAGAGGAGAACCCGGAGGCCTACGCCAAGCCCGCGAGCGACGAGGCTGAGGGCGAGGGCGCCGAGGGCGGAAACGACGAGGCCGCGCAGGACGGGGCCGACCAGGAGAAGGACTCAAATGGCTAAGACTTCACAGAAGGTCCGACAGGGCCGCAAAGCTAAGTTCCAGTCGCGCAGCTACAACCGCTGCCGGCGCTGCGGGCGCCCACGCGCCTACTATCGGAAGTTCGGCCTCTGCCGGATTTGCCTGCGCGAGGCCGCACACGAGGGGTATATCCCCGGCATGACCAAGTCGAGCTGGTAGGACAGACGAGATGCAGACCGACCCGATAGCCGATTACCTGACCCGGATCCGCAACGCAATTCGCGCCGGCCACGACGAGGTGGACATTCCCCTCTCCGGCCTGAAGGTGGAGATGTCGCGGATCCTCAAGGAGCAGGGCTACATCAAGGACTTCCAGCGCAAGCCGGCGACGGTAGGCGAGGCGATCAACATCCGCCTCAAGTACACCGAGGATCGCCGTCCCGTGATCATCGGGATCGAGCGGATCTCCCGCCCCGGGCGGCGCCGTTACGTCGACCATAAGAACGTGCCGCGGGTTCAGGGCGGCACCGGGACCGCGATCGTCAGCACCTCCGCTGGCGTCATGACCGGCCACGAAGCCCGCGCCAAGGGCGTCGGCGGCGAGGTCGTCGCCTACGTCTGGTGATGAGATCTAGATGAGTCGAATCGGAAGAAAACCCGTCCCCGTCCCCGAGGCCGTCACGGTCGAGATCGCCCCTGGCAACATCGCCGTCAAGGGCCCCAAGGGCGAGCTCAGCCAGGTCTACTCGCAGGACATGTCGGTCGAGCAGGGCGATGGCGTCGTCACGGTCGCCCGTCCCACCGATCGCGGCGAGCACCGGGCTCTGCACGGGCTCACCCGCAGCCTGATCGCGAACATGGTCGAGGGCGTCACCGACGGCTTCGAGAAGCGCCTGGAGATCCAGGGCGTCGGCTATCGCGCCGCGCTCAAAGGCAAGAACCTGGAGCTGGCGCTCGGCTACTCGCACCCGGTCTCGATCGAGGCTCCCGAGGGGATCGAGTTCGAGGTCCCGCAGCCGACCGAAGTGATCGTCCGCGGCATCGACAAGCAGCTCGTCGGCCAGGTCGCCGCCGATATCCGCAAGCGCCGTAAGCCCGAGCCCTACAAGGGCAAGGGCGTGCGCTACAAGGGCGAGCAGGTTCTGCGAAAGGTGGGTAAGCGCGCATGACTGTCGTTACCAAGGGCCAGCAGCGCCTGCGCCGCCGTCGCCGGGTGCGCGCCCGCGTGACCGGCACCGCCGAGCGCCCGCGCCTCTCCGTCTTCCGCTCCAATCGCGGCATCTTCGCCCAGCTGATCGACGACAGCAAGGGTCACACCCTGGCCGCGGTCAACTGGATCGAGCCGGAGCTGCGCAAGCTGACGGCGACAGAGCAGGCGAAGAAGTCGGGCGAGCTGCTGGCCGAGCGGGCCAAGGCGGCCGGCGTCGAGACCTGCGTCTTCGATCGCGGCGGCTACCAGTACCACGGCCGCGTCAAGGCCCTTGCCGAAGGGGCCCGCGAGGGCGGGCTGGTCTTCTGATGAGCGCTGCCTCCAGCTCCCGTTCGCTACCTTCCTTGACCTCATGAAGGGAATGGATTCCAAAAACGTCGAGACGGTGAGCCCGCGTGGGCTCGATCTCCAGGAGCGCGTGATCGAGATCAATCGCGTCGCCAAGGTGGTCAAGGGCGGTCGCCGCTTCTCGTTCACCGCGCTGGTCGCCGTCGGCGACGAAGAGGGCGTCGTCGGGATCGGCTACGGCAAGGCCCGCGAGGTCCCGCTGGCGATTCAGAAGGGCGTCGAGGACGCTCGCAAGAACTTGATTCGCGTGCCCAAATACGGGCAGACGCTGACCCACAGGATCATCGGCCGCTTCGGCGCCGGGCACGTCGTCCTGCGCCCGGCCAGCCCCGGTACCGGCGTCATCGCCGGCGGCGGCGTCCGCGCCGTGCTCGAGCTCGGCGGCGTCCGCGACGTGCTGACCAAGAGCATCGGCACCCAGAACCCGATCAACCTGGTCAAGGCGACGATGGACGGGCTGATCCGTTTGCGTCGGCCGGAGGAGGTTGCCGAGCTGCGGGGGTTGACCGTCAAGCAGGTGCTGGGGCTCGACCTGAACGGAAGCTCGACTAATGGAGAGCATCTGGACGCGGGGCCTGTCGTCGCAGGGGACCCACCACCCCCTGCGGTAGCTAAAGCTTCCTCGGGGGCGGTTCCCCCTACGACGCCACCCGCGTCAGAGGACACGCCGTCAGACACTGAGGCTTCGGCCGCTGAGGCAAAGGCTCCAGAGGCTGAGGGATCGGCCCCGGAGGAGAGTGCTCCGGCCGCGGGGGCGGATGCTCCGGTAGCTGCCGAGGGTTCGGGCGCTTCCGAGGATGCTCCGGCCGCCGAGGAGACTTCTCCTCCGGCTGAGGAGGCGAAGTCGTGAGTGCGGTGCAGATCAAGCAGATTCGGTCTGCGAATGGGACCAATCCGGATCAGAAAGCGACTTTGAAGGCGCTGGGATTGGGTCGGATCGGCAAGGCTGTGGAGCGGAAAGATTCGCCGCAGCTGCAGGGGCAGCTGCGGGTCGTCTCGCACCTGGTTGAGGTTGGCTGATGGCTGAGACGCCTCGCTCCGAGGAGATCGGGCTGCACAACCTGAAGCCGAAGCCGGGCTCGAAAAGGCCGCGCAAGCGGCTTGGGCGTGGCGAGGGCAGCGGCTTGGGCAAGACCTCCGGTCGCGGTCACAAGGGCGCCGGCTCGCGCGCGGGGGCCAAGGAAAAGGCTGGCTACGAGGGCGGTCAGAACCCGATTCACATGCGGATGCGAAAGCTTCGCGGCCCGCATATGAAGAAGTCGATGCCCTTCGAGAACTTCCGCACCAAGACGCAGCCGGTCAACCTCACCGATCTTCAGGAGCGTTTCGAGAGCGGCGACGAAGTGACGGTCGCGACGCTCAAGGAGAAGGGCCTGGCCAAGCGCTCGGACCCGGTCAAGATCCTCGCCCGGGGCGAGATCAAGAAGAAGCTCGACGTTCACGCGCATGCGTTCAGTGCCGCCGCCAAAGAGAAGATCGAGGCGGCCGGCGGTTCCTGCCACACTCTGGAGCCGTAATGCTCAAAACTATTCTCAACGCCTTCAGCGTTGCCGACATCCGCAAGAAGCTTGCCTTCACGGCGGCGATGCTGCTGCTTTACCGCCTCGGTGCTTACATCCCGACTCCGGGTGTCGACGTCCAGGCCGTCAAGGAAATCCAGGACAACTTCGGCGGCTCCAGCATCCTTGGCTTCCTCGACCTCTTCTCGGGCGGCAGCCTCTCGCGCCTCAGCCTCTTCGCGCTGGGGATCATGCCCTACATCACCGCCTCGATCATCCTGCAGCTGTTGACCGTGGTCGTCCCCTCGCTGGAGCGCCTGCAGAAAGAAGGAGAGGTCGGCCAGCAGAAAATCACCCAGTACACGCGCTATCTCACCGTTGGCCTCGCCTTCTTCCAGTCGCTCGGCTACGTCTTCCTCTTCCGCTCCTTCGGCAACGAAGCCGGCACCAGCGTCGTCGGCACCCTCACCTTCACCAAGACCTTCATGATCGTGATCTGCCTGACCGCCGGCTGCACCCTCTTGATGTGGCTCGGCGAGCTGATCACCCAGCGCGGCATCGGCAACGGGATCTCGCTGATGATCTTCGCCTCGATCGTCGCCTCGCTTCCGAGCGGGATCACCAAGTGGTGGGATAGCCCAGACCAGGTCTTCGTCGTGATGATGCCCTTCGTCGCCCTGGCCGTGATCGTCGCGATCGTCTTCGTCCAGGAGGGACAGCGCCGGATCCCGGTCCAGTACGCCAAACGCGTGGTCGGGCGGAAAATGACCGCCGGCGGCTCGACCTACCTGCCGCTGCGGGTCAACATGGCCGGCGTCATCCCGGTCATCTTCGCGGCTTCGATCATGGCCTTCCCGCCGACCATCGGCCAGCTCCTCAACACCCCGGCCGCGCTCGACTTCGCCGCCTTCTTCGGTCCCAACAGCTGGGCCTACGTGGTTGGCGAGGTCTTCTTCATCATCGTCTTCACCTACTTCTACACCGCGGTCACCTTCAACCCGGTCGACCAGGCCGACAACCTGAAGAAATATGGCGGCTTCATTCCCGGTGTTCGGCCCGGCCGGCCGACCGCCGAATATCTGGACCGCATCCTCTCTCGCCTCACCTTCCCCGGCGCGCTTTACCTCGGCGCGGTCGCGGCGTTGCCGACGATCCTGATCAGCCAGACGTCGGCCAACTTCTTCTTTGGCGGCACCTCCATCCTGATCGTCGTCGGCGTGGCATTGGATACGGTCAAGCAGTTGGAGGCTCAGCTGATGATGCGCAATTACGAGGGCTTCCTCAAATAGAGGACGCTGCAAACCGGCGCATCTCGGGGTCTTCAGTCGGTTGGATTGGGTCACGCACTGAAGTGCGCTCCCCTCACCAACCTCCCTGCATCCCCCGACCTGCTTGGTTTTCGCGCCCTCCGGCAGGAAATAGACTGCACTAATGGCTGAGCTAAATCTCGTACTCCTGGGCCCACCCGGGTCGGGCAAGGGCACCCAGGGGGAGCGGTTGCAGGAAGACCTGAGGCTGCCGTACTACGCCACCGGCGACATTCTGCGCGCGGCCGTAAGGGACGAGACAGAGCTGGGCCGGACGGCCAAGGAGTACATGGACCGTGGCGACCTCGTCCCCGACGAGGTCATCGTCGGCGTCATCGCCGAGCGGATCGACTGCCCCGAGGCGCGGGACGGCTTCATCCTCGACGGCTTTCCGCGCACGATCCCCCAGGCCAAAGCGCTCGACGCCAAGCTCGAGGAGCTGGGGCGGGGGGTGACGGCGGTGCTGCTGATCGACGTCCCCGACGACGAGGTCGTGCGACGGCTCGGCGGTCGCAGGACCTGCGAGCAGAGCGGCCACGTCTTCCACGTCGAGTTCAACCCCTCCGAGCGGGATGGGATCTGCGACCTCGACGGCAGCGAGCTGAGCGTCCGCGACGACGACAAGCCCGACGTGATCCGCAATCGGCTCGAGCAGTACCACGCCAAGACCGAGCCCCTGGTCGACTACTACGACCAGCGCAGCGTGCTGCGCCGGCTCGACGGCACCACTCCGCCGGACGAGGTTGCCGAGGAGGTTCGCCGCACTCTGGCGACGATGCGCCTGGAGCAGGACGAGGCTGTCTAGTGCGTTGCGGGAGGGGCTAGCGTGTATCGGATGATCATCCGCAAGACCCCCGAGCAGGTCGAGAAGATGGCGCTCGCGGGCGACATCCTCGTCCGTTGCCTGAAGATGCTGGAGGCGAAGACCCGGGCCGGCGTCACCACCGGGGAGCTCGACGCCGCCGCGGAGAGGTTCATCCGCTCGCAGGGCGCCACGCCGGCTTTCAAGGGCTACCGCGGTTTCCCCGGCTCGATCTGCGCGTCTCCCAACTCGATGGTCGTGCATGGCATCCCCGGCGGCTACGATCTGCAGCGCGGTGACATCCTCTCGATCGACGTCGGCGTCATCAAGGACGGCTGGGTCGCCGACGCCGCGATGACCGTGCCGGTCGGCGCCGTCGGCTCCGACGCGGTGAAGCTGCTCGACGTGACCAAGGCCTCGCTGTTCGCCGGGGTCGAGCAGATGCGCCCGGGCAACCACCTCGGCGACGTCTCGGCGGCGATCCAGGGCGCGGTCGAGGCCGAGGGGCTCTCGATCATCCGCACGCTGGTCGGCCACGGGATCGGGCGCGAGATGCACGAGGAGCCGCAGGTCCCCAACTTCGGCGAGCCCGGCAAGGGCCCGGAGCTGGAGGAGGGGATGGTGCTGGCGATCGAGCCGATGGTCAACGTCGGCGGCCCGCTGGTGCGGATGGACGAGGACGGCTGGTCGGTCTTCTCCGAGGACGACTCGCTGGCGGCGCACTTCGAGTTCACCGTGGCGGTGACCGCTGCGGGGCCGCGGATTCTCACCCCCTGGCACGAAGCCGACTGAAGGGCCCCTCCCTGCGGGGCCAAGTCAGTCGGTCGCTAGGGTCGGGGCATGGGTACGGATCAGGAGGCGTTTGACGCGGTAGACGCGTTCGTCGGCGAGATGCTGATCGAGCATGACGAGGCGCTGCTAGGGGCGCTGGCTGCCGCCGAGGCCGCCGGGTTGCCGCAGATCCAGGTTTCGCCGCCGCAGGGGAAGCTGCTGCAGATGCTGGCACGGCTGCAGGGAGCGCGGGCCATTCTCGAGTTCGGGACGCTGGGTGGGTACAGCACGATCCTCCTGGCCCGGGCGCTGCCCGAGGGCGGGCGGTTGATCACGCTGGAGGCGAACGTCGAGTACGCCGAGGTGGCCCGGGGCAGCATCGAGCGGGCCGGCCTGGCCGAGCTGGTCGATCTGCGCACCGGCCCGGCGCTGGAGACGCTGCCGGCACTCGAGGACGAGGGGGTGGGGCCGTTCGACCTCACCTTCATCGACGCCGACAAGGTCAATACGCCCAACTACTTTGCCTGGGCCCTCAACCACTCTCGCCGCGGCGGCTTGATCGTCGCCGACAACGTCGTTCGCGGTGGCACCCTCGCCGAGAGCGCCAGCGGCGACCCCGCCACCCAGGCCCAGCGCCGCCTGCACGAGGCCCTCGCCAGCGAGCCACGGGTCACTGCGACTACCATTCAGACCGTCGGCGGCAAGGGCTACGACGGATTCACCCTCGCCCTGGTTCTCTAGGCGACGCCCACCCACGCGGCCCTGCTATCTTTCCCGCTCGGCCCAATGGGCCGGTATTTACCCTGCCGTCCGACTCATGGGGCGAGCGGGAATCCTGTTTTCGATACGAAACCGGAGCAATGAAGGTTCGAGCTTCCGTTAAGCCGATGTGCGAGAAGTGCAAGGTCATCCGCCGAAATGGCGCGGTCTTGGTCATCTGTCAGAACCCCCGCCACAAGCAGAGGCAGGGCTAGACGCGCATGGCACGTATCTCTGGGGTAAACATCCCCGTCAATAAACGCATCGAGGTCGGCCTCACTTATATCTTCGGGATCGGTCATTCGACCGCCCAGAAGATCCTCGAGGAGACCAAGATCGACCCCGGCACCCAGGGCAAGGACCTGACCGAGGACGAGATCATCAAACTGCGCGACGCGGTCGACAACCGTGAGGTCGAGGGCGACCTGCGGCGCGAGCGCTCGCAGAACGTCAAACGCCTGATGGAGATCGGCTCCTACCGCGGCCTGCGCCATCGCCGCGGACTGCCGGTCCGGGGCCAGCGCACGAAGACCAACGCCCGCGGGCGCAAGGGACCGCGGCGGCTCAGCATCGCCGGTAAGCGCAAGGTCTAGGAGCGGACATGGCCGAGAAAAAACCCAGCAAAGGGCGCGCCCGTCGTCGCGTCAAAAAGAACGTCACCTACGGGCAGGCGCACATCAAGACCTCCTTCAACAACACCATCGTCACCCTGACCGACACCGATGGCAACGTGATTGCCTGGGAGTCGGCTGGCTCGGCGGGCTTCAAGGGCTCGCGCAAGTCGACGCCGTTCGCGGCCCAGGTGACGGCCGACGCCGCCGCCAAGAAGGGCATGGAACACGGCCTCGAGCGAGTCGAAGTCTTCGCCAAGGGCGCCGGCTCCGGTCGTGAGACCGCGATTCGCTCGCTGCAGGCGGCCGGGCTCGACGTGACCACGGTCAAGGACGTCTCCCCGCAGGCCCACAACGGCTGCCGGCCGAAGAAGCGGAGGCGCGTCTAATGGCTCGCGACACCGGCCCCCAGTGCAAGCAGTGCCGCCGCGAGGGCCAGAAGCTCTTTCTCAAGGGTGAGCGCTGCTTCACCGACAAGTGCGGCGTCGAGCGCCGCTCCTACCCGCCCGGCGAGCACGGCCGCGGCCGCATGCGGCAGTCCGAGTACCGGGTGCAGCTGCGCGAGAAGCAGAAGACGCGCCGCTACTACCAGGTGCTGGAGAAACAGTTCCGCGCTTACTACGACAAGGCCTCGCGCCAGGACGGCGTCACCGGCGAGAACCTGCTGCGGCTGCTCGAGTCGCGCTTCGACAACGTTCTCGTCCGGCTTGGCTTCGCCGCTTCCCGCCGCCAGGCGCGGCAGCTGATCAGCCACGGGCACTGGATGATCAACGGCCGCCGCGTCGACATCCCCTCCTACCAGGTTCGTCCCGAGGACATCATCTCGATCAAGGCCGGATCGTCCGCCACCGACACGATCCAGCGGGCGACGGAACTCGTTTCCACCGTCCCGGCCTGGCTGCAGGCCGATCACGATGCTCTCACCGCCAAGATCCTGCGCTACCCCGAGCGCTCCGAGATCTCGGCGCCGGTACAGGAGCAGCTCATCGTCGAGCTCTACTCCAAGTAGCCCGGAACCCGAAATTTCTGAACACGCATACGCAAGGAACTCATGACCACTGATTTCCAGGTCCCCCGCATCACTTCCGAGAAGGTCGACGACCGACGCGGCACCTTCACCATCGAGCCGCTCGACAAGGGCTTCGGCTACACCTTCGGCAACAGCCTTCGCCGCGTCCTGCTCTCTTCGCTGGGCGGCGCCGCGATCACCAGCGTCCGCATCGAGGGCGTCGCGCACGAGTTCTCGACCGTGGCCGGCGTCAAGGAGGACGTCACCGACATCATCCTCAACCTCAAGGACTTGGTCGTGCGGATGCACACCGACGCCGACGAGGTCGAGGCGCCGCTGGTCGCCACCGGCCCCGGCGAGGTCAGGGCCAAGGACATCGACCTGCCCTCGGGCGTTGAGATCCTCAACCCCGAGGCCCCGATCGCGACCCTGGAGAAGAAAACCAAGCTCGAGGTCTACCTGACGATCGGTCGCGGCCGCGGTTACTCGCCGGCCGAAGAGAACAAGTCCGACGAGCAGCCGATCGGCGTGATTCCGATCGACTCGATCTTCTCGCCGATCCGCCGTGCTTCCTACTCGGTCGCCGCCGCCCGCGTCGGGCAGCGCACCGATTTCGACAAACTCACCCTCGACCTCGAGACCGACGGCTCGATCGAGCCCGCGGCGGCGCTGCGCGAGGCCTCCGAGATCCTGATCAAGAGCCTGGCGATCTTCACCGACGCCGAGCGGGTCGAAGAGCTGACCGCTCGCGAACCGATTCCGGCGCTGCCGGCCGACTCGCTCTCCTCGCCGGCCGGCGACGGAGGGGGCAGCAACAACGGCCTCGACGAGATCCTGATCGAGGAGCTCGAACTGGGAGTTCGCTCCTACAACTGCCTTAAGCGCGCCGGCGTGCAGACCGTCGGTGACCTCGTGCGCAAGTCGCGCGGGGAACTGAACGCGATCCCCAACTTCGGCTCCAAGTCGATCGAGGAAGTGATCGAGACCCTGCATGCCCGCGGCCTCGATCTCCAGCAAGACTGAGGCCACGGCGAGAGCGAATCGGAGAACCCTGTGCGCCACCGTAAGAAGCGGAACAAGCTCAGTCGCGACGCCTCGCACCGCGAGGCGCTGCTCTCCAACCTCTCGAAGCAGCTGATCGAGCACGAGCGGATCCAGACCAGCCAGGCCAAGGCCAAGGCGGTCAAGCCCGAGGTGGAGAAACTGATCACGCTCGCCAAACGCGGCGATCTCCACGCCCGCCGGCAGGCGCTCTCGACGCTGCACAACGACAAGTTCATCGTTCACAAGCTGTTCGACGAGGTGGCACCGCGTTACGCCACCCGTCCCGGCGGCTACACCCGCATCGTCAAGCTCGGCCCGCGCCGCTCGGACTCCACCGAGATGGTGTACCTCGAGCTGGTTTGAGCTCCGGCTCCTTCCGCCTCGATATCGAATACGACGGTTCCGGCTTCTCGGGCTGGGCCAGGCAGCCGGGCAAGCGGACGGTTCAGGCTGAGCTGGAGACCGCGCTGGAGACCGTCCTGCGAGAGCCCGTCGCGCTGACCGTGGCCGGCCGCACCGACGCCGGCGTGCACGCTTGGGGGCAGGTGGCAAGCTTCGCCGCGACCGCGGTCCCGGACGATCTGCTGCGGCGCTTGAACGGCATTACGCCGCACGACATCGCCGTGACTGCGGCGAGGCCCGCTCCGGAGGGCTTCGATGCTCGCGGCGACGCGACCTCGCGCGGCTATCGCTACCGGCTCTTCACCCGGCGCCCCTCGAGCCCGTTCGAGCAGGGCCGTTCGCTCTGGTGGCCGCACCGGATCGATCGCGAGGGCCTCGACGCCTGCGCCGCCGCCCTCCTCGGCAGGCACGACTTCACCGCCTTCACCCCGAGTCAGACCGACCACGTCCACTTCGAACGCGAGATCTTCGCCGCCGCCTGGGAGGACCACCCCGCCGACGTCCTTGCCTTCCGGGTCAGCGCCGACGCCTTCATGCGCAACATGGTGCGGATCCTGGTCGGGACCATGCTCGAGGTCGCCTCCAGCCGCCGCACCGTGGAGAGCTTCACCGCGCTGCTGGCCGGCGCGACCCGGCCCGAGGCGGGGGAAACGGCGCCGCCCCACGGCCTCTATCTGGAGTCCGTCTCCTACAGGGAGGGACTAGCGAAACCCCCGCACGCGTCCAGCGGCGGCGGACACGGCGCGGTGCGGCGTCCTCGGTCGGCCAAATAGCGCTGCTATTCGGCCTCCCTGCGTCCTTGCCCCGCTTGGTCCGGCGCTCGCTGGCCCGCGCACGCGGGTTTCGCTAGTCCCTCCCTAGAATCACAGCCCGTGCGCATCCTCCTGACCAACGACGACGGCATCTCCGCCCCCGGCCTGCAGGCCGCGCGGCGCGCTCTGCGCGAGCTCGACGACGTCGAGGTCGACGTGATCGCGCCCGACTCCAACCGCAGCGCCACCGCCCGCAGCATCACCACCCGCTCCCCGCTCAGCATCGAGGAGGTCGAGTTCGGCGACGGCGACCGCGGCTACGCCACCGACGGCACCCCGGTCGACTGCGTCCGCTTCGCCGAGCTGGGCCTGGTCGGCGGCCGTCCCGACCTGATCGTCTCCGGCATCAACCACGGCGCCAACCTCGGCGACGACATCACCTACTCGGGCACGGTGGCGGCGGCGCTGGAGGGGATCATCCTCGGCATCCCCGCGGTCGCGCTCTCCCAGCAGTCCTCGGCCGGTGGCATGGGCTATGTCAGCGGCCGCTTCGACTTCACCGTCGCCGCCGCCTTCACGGCGCAGCTGGTGGCCCGCCTTGCCGGCGAGCGGATGCCGGAGGCGACGCTGATCAACGTCAACTGCCCGGCCGGCGAGCCGAACGGGGTCGAGGTGACCAAGCTCGGCAAGCGGATCTACAACGACGAGCTGAAGCTGGTCGACGAGGAGTCCGAGGGCAGCCGCAAGCGCTACGAGATCTACGGCTGGCAGCCGGGTTACGAGGAGATCGAGGGCACCGACCTCTTCGCCGTCGCGCAGGGGCGGATCGCGGTCACCCCGATCCACTTCGACCTCACCGACCACGGCGGCCTCGAGCGGCTGCGCGGCTGGGGCTTCGAGGGGATGCTGGCGGCGTGTGCGCCGGCGGCGTGAACGATTCCGCTCAGCAGCGGGCGGCCGCGCTGCGCCGTCAGCTCGAGCATCACAACAGGCTCTACTACGTCCACGACGATCCCGAGATCGGCGACGACGAGTACGACGCGCTGCTGAACGAGCTGCGCGAGCTCGAGGCCGAGCATTCCGAGCTGCGCATGCCGGACTCGCCCACGCAGAGGGTGGGGGCGCCGCCGCTGGAGCGCTTCCAGCAGGTGGAGCACCTCGAGCAGATGCTCTCGCTCGGCAACGCCCGTAACGAGGAGGAGCTGCGGGCCTGGGAGACGCGCCTCGCCAACTACCTCAAGCGCTTGGATATAACCGCTTCGCAGTTCAGCTACACGACCGAGCCGAAGATCGACGGGCTGGCGATTTCGCTCACCTACGAGGACGGGGTGCTGGTCCGCGGTGCCACCCGCGGCGACGGCAGGGTGGGGGAGGACGTGACCCAGAACCTGCGCACGATCGGCTCGATCCCGCTGCGGATCGAGGACGCGCCCGAGCTGATCGAAGTGCGGGGGGAGATCTACCTGCCGATCGCCGCCTTCAAAGCGCTCAACGAACGCCGCGCCGAAGCCGAGGAACCGACCTTCGCCAATCCCCGTAACTCGGCCGCCGGCTCGATCCGCCAGCTCGACCCTGCCCTGGCCGCCGAACGGCCGCTCTCGAACTGGATCTACGGGATCGGCGCCGTCCGCGGGCTCGACCTCGCGACCCACATGGACGAGGTCGAATGGCTCAGCGAGCGCGGCTTCAAGGTCAATCCGGACACCGGCCACCACCAGGGGGTCGAGGGCGTCGTCAAGCGCTGCCACTGGTGGGAGGAGCGGCGCGAGGCGCTCGACTACGAGATCGACGGGGTCGTGGTCAAGGTCGACGAGCGGGCGCTCTGGCGGGAGCTGGGCGTGGTCGGCCGCGAGCCGCGCTGGGCGATCGCCTGGAAGTTCCCGCCGACGACGGCAACGACGAGGATGAACAGCGTCGTCTGGAACGTCGGCCGCACCGGCCACCTGGTCCCGTTCGCGATGCTGGAGCCAGTCCACGTCGGCGGCGTCACCGTCAGCACCGCCACCCTCCACAACGAGGAGGACCTCGAACGCAAGGACGTCCGCGAAGGCGACGACGTCGTCGTGATGCGGGCCGGCGACGTGATCCCGCAGGTGGTCTCGCCGAAACTGCCGCGCAAGAACAAGCGCGCCCGCAAACCGCGGCCGCCCAAGAAGTGCCCCGCCTGCGGCACCGAGACGGTCAAGCCCGAGGGGGCGGTCTTCACGATCTGCCCCAACCGCGCGGGCTGCCCCGGGCAGTCCTTCCAGCACGTCAAGCACTTCGTCAGCAAGGGGGCGATGGACATCGACGGGCTGGGCGAGAAACAGGCCTCCGTCTTCCTCAAACAGGACGTGATCGGCGACGTCGCCGACATCTACGACCTGACCGAGGAGCGGCTGATCGAACTCGATCGCTTCGGGGAGACCTCCGCCCGCAACCTGGTGGCGGCGATCGACGCCTCACGCCAGCGGCCCTTCAAGCGCGTCCTCTACGCCCTCGGCCTGCCGGGCGTCGGCTACGTCACCGCCGAAGCTCTGGCCGACCACTTCGGCTCGATCGACGCCCTGCACGAGGCCGATCCGGAGGCGATCGAGGAGGTCGAGGGAGTCGGCCCGATCATGGCGGTGCAGATCGCCGAGTCGCTCGCCGACGAGCTGACCTGGAGCCTGGTCGAGAAGCTGAAGCGCAAGGGGCTGCGGCTGGAGGCCGACGAGTCCGAACGGCGCCCCAGCGGCGGCCCGCTGGAGGGCAAGACGGTTGTCCTCACCGGCACCCTGCCGGTGCTGACCCGCGAGCAGGCGGCGGCCCTGGTCAAGTCAGCCGGCGGCAAGGTCACCAACTCCGTCTCGAAGAAAACCGACTACGTGGTCGCCGGCGAGAGCCCCGGCTCGAAGCTGGCGAAGGCCGAGTCCCTGGGCACCGAGATCCTCGACGAGGCCGGCCTGCGGGCGCTGGTTCAGTAGCCGGCGACGAGGCCGGTGATCCGGTCCTGTTGGAGATGGGCGTACCCGGTGTCGCCGACGCCGTTCATCAGGATCGAGAAGGCCATGATCCGGCCGTTCTGGTTGAAGCAGTAGCCGGAGAGGGTGCTGACGCCGGTGATCGTGCCGGTCTTGGCCCGGCAGCGCCCGTAGGCGGCGGTACCGCGCATGCGGTCGTCGACCGTGCCCTCCTTGCCGGTCAGAGCCAGGTCCTGGATGAATTCGTCGCCGGCGGGGTCCTCGCGCATGGCCAGCAGCAGGTCGACGACCTGGCGCGGCGAGGCGCGGTTGGAACGGGTCAGGCCGGAGCCGTCGACCGCGTGCACGCCGGAGCCTCGCGCACGCGCGAACTCCTCGACCACCGCCGCACCCGCCGCCGTCGTCCCGGCGGCGCCGAATCGGGCGCCGAGCAGCTTCATCAGCATCTCGGCGAAGAAGTTGACCGAGTAGACGTCGGTCGTGTCGACGATCCGGGTCAGGGTGGGGGAGCGGACCACCGCCACCCGCTCGGTGTCCGCCGGAGTCTTCGCCAGGGCGATCTGCGGCGGCACGGCGACGCCGCCGGCGCTGAGCGCGCGCGCCAGCTTCGAGGCCGCCAGCTTGGCCGGGTCGGAGGCGAAGCCGCTGCTGCTGGTGGCGCCGGCGAAGCCGGAGTTGAAGGCGAGGCCGGACAGCGGGCCGATGTAGGAGCTGGTCGCGTAGCCGGAGTCGGCGACGCCGCGCCGGCGGTCGAAGATCGTGTCGTCGGCGTAGAGGCGCCCGGTGATCTTGCGGATCCCAGCGGCGCGGATCTGCGGCACCAGGGCGAAGAGATTGGTGCCGAGGCCGGCCAGGTAGCTGTTGTAGAAGGCCGGCGTCCCCAGGGTCGGGTCGCCGCCGCCCTGCAGATAGAGGCTGCCGTGGAGAACGCCGCCGGAGTCGAGTCGACCGTCGCTGAGCACCTTGGTGGCAACGCGGCTCTCCGGCCCCAGGCGCGAGAGCGCCGCCGCCGTCGTGAACAGCTTCATGTTCGAAGCCAGCAGCCGCTGGGTTCCCGCTGCCCGGGCGCAGACCACTTCCCCGCTTTCGGCCTCGACCACCATCAGGCCGCTGGAACTGCCCCCACCGCGCGTCAAAAGCCCCCGCATCTGGTCGCAAACCGCGCTGGCCTGGGCGCTGCCGGCAAGTAGGAACAAGGCCGCGCACGCGGCGGCCAGAAGAAATGAAATGCGTTTCATAGTCAGTACCAACACAGCGGGGGAGCAGGGTAGCGGCCTCCGGGGGGTGGCATGGGAGGAGGGGCCGAGAACGGACCCAGTTTGGCCCGCCCGCAGGCCCCTCCTCCCATGACGGGCCCCGCCGGCCGATGGCCCTGGGATACTCCGTGTTCCTCATGGGCAAAGTCGTCGACATCGAGTCCAAGCCCCGGCGCAAAGCGCGCGGTCGCAAAAAGCCTTCGAAGACGGCCCTGGTCCTCGGCGGCGGCGGATTCACCGGCGGCGTCTACGAGATCGGCGCCCTGCGCGCCCTCGACCTGCTGGCGGTCAACAGCACCGTCAATAACTTCGACGTCTACGTCGGCACCAGCGCCGGCTCCTTCGTCGCCGGCATGCTCGCCAACGGCATCACCCCCGACGAGATGATGCAAGTGCTCAACTCGCGGGTCCCCTCCGAGCTCGAAGACCTCGACCTGAACAGGGTTCTCAAACCCAACTATCTCGGCTTCCTCTCGAAAGCGGCGACGCTGCCGCTGCGCACGGTCGAGTTGGTGCGACAGCTGGCTCGGATCGGCGAGCTCTCGGCGATCGACATCGGCGTCGGCCTGGCCGAGGCGCTGCCAAGTGGCCTTTACTCCGGCTCCGGCCTCGCCGACTACGTCGAGGAAGCGCTCGCCGACGCCGGCCGGGTCAACGACTTCCGCCTGCTCGACCGCGAGCTCTACCTGACCGCGACCGACCTCGACACCTGCGAGCGCATCGTCTTCGGTGAGGACGGCTGGTCGGACGTGCCGATCTCGAAGGCGGTGGAGTGCTCGACCTGCCTGCCGATCGTCTACAAGCCGGTCGAGCTGAAGGGGCGCCAGCTCATCGACGGCGGCATCCGCTCGACCACCAACGTCGACATCGCGGTCGAGAAGGGCGCCAAGTTCATCGTCGTCGTCAACCCCCTGGTGCCCTACGTCAACGACTTCGAGACGACGATCCCGACTGTCACCGGCAGCCGCGTGCGGCGCGTCTCCGACATGGGGTTGCCGGCGATCGCCAACCAGACCTTCCGGCTGATCGCCCACCAGCGCCTGCACCAGGCGGTGGGGATGTGGCAGGACAAGTACCCCGGGGTCGACATCGTCCTGATCGAGCCGGAGCCGACCGACGAGCTGATGTTCGGCACCCCGATCATGGACTACTCGCGACGGCTGAAAATCGCCCGCCACGGCTTCGAATCGGTCACCGCCACCCTCGCCAAGGACTACGAGCGCTTCGAGGAGATCGCCCAGCGCCACGGCCTCGAAATCTCCGAGCGCCGGGTGCGACGGGTGGTCGAGCGGGCATCTGAGGAAGAGCCGGAGCAGGCCTCGGCCTGGCGACGGGTGCTGGAGCAGACGACCTCGGTGTTGCTTCGCCAGTCGGGCGAGGCCTCCTAACCCGCGTAGAGCTGCTCGATCTCCCGCTCGTGCTTGGAGGTGACCACGGCCCGCTTGACCTTCAGCGTCGGCGTCAGCTCGCCGCTCTCCTGTGAAAGATCCTGTTTCAGGATCGCGATCTTCTTGACCTGCTCGACCCGGGCGTAATTCTTGTTGATCTCCTCGACGTGGGCCTCGATCGAGGCCTTGACGTCGCCGTTGGCGGCGAGCTGTTCGGGGTTCTCGTCGAGCCCGTGCTCTTTGGCGTAGGCGGCGGCCTCTTCGGGGTCGAGGGTGACCAGGGCGACCAGGTAGGGCTGACGGTCGCCGACGACGACGCACTGGGAGACCAGCGGGTGCTGCTTGATGTCGGCCTCGAGGTTGGCGGGGGTGATGTTCTTACCGCCCGCGGTGATGATGATGTCCTTTTTGCGGCCGGTGATCTTGATGAAGCCGTCGGAGTCGATCTCGCCGAGGTCGCCGGTGTGGAGCCAGCCGTCGACGATCGTCTCCCGGGTCGCCTGCTCGTTCTTGTGGTAGCCCTGGAAGACGTTCGGGCCCTTGACGAGGATCTCGCCGTCCGCGGCGATTTTGACCTCGCAGCCCGGGAACGGTTTGCCGATCGTGCCGACCTTGAAGTCATCCGGTGAGGAGATCGTCGCCGCGGTCGAGGTCTCGGTCATCCCCCATCCCTCGAGTACGAGCACCCCGGCGGCGTCGAAGAAGCTGAGGATCTCGGGGTTGATCGGGGCGGCGCCGGAGACGGCCAGGCGCAGCTCACCGCCGAAGAGGCCACGGATTTTCGACAGCACCTTGTCGTCGGCGAAGGCGTACTGGCGGGCGAGCAGGAAGCCGGGCTTGCGGCCGCTGCGTTCGACCTCGCGCATCTTCTTGCCGACGCCGATCGCCCAGTTGAAGATCTTCTGTTTGAGGCCGCCCTCTTTTTCGACGCCGCTGTTGGCGGCGGTGTAGATCTTCTCGAAGATCCGCGGCACCGAGGGGAAGTAGGTCGGCTTCAGCTCGGCCAGGTTTGGGAGGATCTTCAGCGGGTCGCGCTCCCAGTAGGCGAGGGTGGCGCCGAGGTCGAAGCTGCCGAGCTGGATCAGCAGAGCGAAGGAGTGGGCCAGCGGCAGGTAGAGGTAGCTGACGTCCTGGCCTTCGATGACGCTGGTCTCGTTGATCATGTCCAGCATCGCCCGGTAGTTGCCGTGGCTGATGACGCAGCCCTTGGGCGGGCCGGTGGTGCCGGAGGTGTAGATGAAGGTGCAGATGTCGGTGGGGGTGACCGCCGAGTAGAGCGACTCCCAGCGGGCCTGGTCGTCGCCGCCCCTGGCCACCAGGTCCTCCATCGAGATCGCGTCCTCGCTGGAGCCGGTCATGCGCACGATCTGCTCGAGCTGGGGCAGCTGGTCGCGGACCTTGCGAACCTTCTCCAGTTGCTCGTCGTCCTCGACCACGACGACCTTGGCGTCGGAGTTCTCGAGGACGTAGCGGCACTCCTCGGGTGAGTTGGTCTGGTAGATCGGGACCACCGTGGCGCCGATCGAGAGCGCCGCGAAGTCGAAGTAGGTCCACTCGGGGCGGGTGTTGCCGAGGATCGAGACGCGGTCGCCTTTGACGACGCCAAGGTCGGCCAGGCCGAGGGCCAGGGGCCGGACTATCTCCTGTACCTGGGAGAAACTCCGGTCGACCCAGTGCTCGCCGTCCTTGTAGCGGACCGCGGGCGTGTCGCCATAGGCCTGCGCCGCGAGCGGCAGCAGGTCAGCGAGCGTCTTCGACTTGGTTCCCCGCCCCATACCGCGGGGAAGTCTAGTCCAGGCTCAGTTGGTTGCGGCGCGACGCGGTTCGCGCCGGGGCGAGCGGCTGCGCAGCGAGGTCTCGAAGAGGGTCCTGTCGATGCGGCCGTGGAAGATCGGAACACCCATCTCGACGCACTTTCCGATCACCTCCTGCCGTTTCATCTGCAGCTGATCGGCGAGCTCGGCTGGCGTCAGGTGATGGGCCATAGATGACCTCCCATGTAGTTGAAAGTGGGTAGGTCAAAGGTATCGCTCGCGGCGGCGCTGTCAACCGCGGTGCCCGCAGCTTGCGGCTTCCGCCACGCCCTGGTCGCGATAATGCCCGCGTGTCCGAAGGCGCCGTCAAAGCGATTCCCCGCCGTGGCCGGCTTTGGGTGGCGGCGATCCTCGCCCTGGCGCTGTTCGGCCTGGGCTACCTGATCGTCGTGATCTCGACCCAGGAGGAGGGGGAAGCCAAGGTGGAGATCGCCGGCATCAACGACGCCCAGCGCATCTTCGCCGGGATGCCGCAGGAAGGCGACAGGCTCGGCTCCGACAACGCGCCGGTGACGATCCAGGTCTTCAACGACCTGCAGTGCTCGGACTGCCGCGAGGATTTCCTCAGCACGATCCCGACCCTGGCCGAGGATTACGCCCGACCGGGCGACGCGAAGCTGCTCTACCGGCACTACTCGAACAGCATCAACACCGAGCAGCTCGGCTTCTACGGGGCCGAGGCGGCGGCGGACCAGGGCTATGGCTGGCAGTACACCTACCTCTTCTTCCGCAACCAGGACGAAGCCGAGCGCTTCGGCATCGACCAGGACTTCCTCGCCTCGGTGGCCGGTGGGGTCGAGGAACTGAACATTCCCGAGTGGGAGGAAGCGCTCGAGGACGGTGCCGGCCCCGACGGCGCCATCTCCGAGCGGCTTGCGGGCTATGAGGAGCTCGGGCGCGGTCTCGGCATCCGTGTCCGCCAAGCGGCGATCGTGACCGGTCCCAACGGGACCGAGACGCTCCAGGACGGCCCGTCGCTGGGTCAGATCGAGCGGGCCATCGAGGCAGTGCAGTAATCATGGCGAGCGGGCGCGCCCTTGCGGGTACCGCTTGCCGCTCTAAGCCACGCTCCGTAGCTCGGGCCGCGCGGGCTTGATTGCCGCCAGTGCCAGGTCGCTTGCCTCGGTCGCACTCGCCCACGCGACCTCGGAGAGCAGGCCCGGGGCCGCGGCCATGTCTCCAGCCAGGAACACCCCGCCGCCGCGATCCACGGCCGGACGATCCCGCCAGGTGCTGCCGGGCGGGTCGAGCGCTCCGGTCCGCGCCTTCATCACCTGGCGGCGGCGCCAGGTCTCGCGCTCGCGCCAACCAGGTAGCGAGACGTCGAGCAGTCGCTCCAGTCGCATCGCCGCCTGCTCGGTGCTCTCGCCGGGCCGGATCGGCATCTGCGCCTGCACCAGCTCCTCCCCCGCCGGCGCAAGTGAGGGGTCTGGGGCGCTGAAGCGCTCGATCCATCCCGCTTCGTCGAGGTCGGAGACGACGAAGGGGTCGCCGCGGCGACGGGTGAGACCAAGGTCAAGGCACACCGTGTGGCCGCTCGGCCACTCGAGCGACTCATCTCCGAGCAGCTCACGGGCTTGGTGGAGCTCGGTCGCGAGGATCACCGGTGCCTCGGGAAGGGCCTCGACCCGCCGACCGGTTTCGATCTCCACGCCAAGCTGCCGCGCCCGTTCCTCCAGGGAGGCGACCAGTGAGTTCCAGCCGCCGATCAGATAGCGGGCGGTCGGCGGCGGACTCAGCAGGACGCGGACCGTGTGCCCCCAGATGAACGCTGCCGATAGCTCGCCCGGATCGTGGTGGAAGGTGTAGACGCCGGCGGCCGAGGAGAGCATCTCGGCGGTGCGCTCGTCGGTCAGCGAGGCGGCCCAGCCGCGGAAGTCCTGATCGACCGGGGCCTGGCGGCCACGCAGGCGCAGGGCGGCCGGGATCGTGCCCAGGGGCGGCGTGCGCCGGATCGCACCCTGCCAGCGGAAGCGCAGCCCACCGAGGGGGAGCCCCGCGTACGGCGGCAGAAGATCGCGCTCCTGCAGCCAGCGCCAAAAGGTGCCGTCCTTGTAGAGCACGTGGGGTCCGAGGTTGGCCTTGTACGGCCCGTCGGTGCTGCGCGCACGCCCACCGAGAACCTCGTGGGCCTCCAGCAGCCGGACCTTAGCCCCACCTTCGGCGCTGGCGATCGCGGCGCTCAAACCGGCGAGTCCTCCTCCGACGATCGTGATCGGACTCATTTCGAAGCCTCGTATCGACGTCTCATGGCGATCCTCCTTGGCGTTGGGAAATCCAAGGTAGAAGAAAACTGGCTCGTTATACAGTTCCAGTAATGCCAGCCTTTGAAGGGCCAGTTGCAAGTACCGGCTTGCTCGTCTCTGTTGAGCGCGACGGCGAGCTACCCCTGCATGAGCAGATCGAGGGTGCGATTCGCGAGAACATCCGCACCGGCCGCCTCGCCCCCGGAGCCCCCTTGCCCTCGAGTCGGAGCCTGGCGTCGGAGCTCGGTGTTTCCCGCGGAGTGATTACCGAGGCATACAGTCAGTTGGCGGCCGAGGGCTACTTGCTGACCCGGCAGGGGGCGCCGGTCCGCGTCTCGAACACGGTGCGTCCCGGGACGCCACGGCTCCGGGCGCGATCGCTGCTGCCCAGCTTCCCGTACCACTTTCATCCCGGCGTGCCCGACCTCGCAGGCTTCCCGCGCGACCGCTGGCTGCGCTCGCTGCGAGCGGCCTGGCGGCGGGCACCGATCGACGCCGTCGGCTACCCCGATCCGCGTGGCGTTCCTGGGC
>JBAQZI010000038.1:0-1653 GCA_049790835.1 Solirubrobacterales bacterium | reverse complement strand
TCGCCCGCACCGTCGAGTAGGAGTCCTTGGTCGTGCCGCAGCGCATCCCGCCGGAGTTGTTGGCGACGACGCCGCCGACGCAGGCGATGTCGGTGCTGGCCGGATCGGGACCGAGCTTGCGCCCGAGCGGGGCGAGGACGCGGTTGGCGTGGCCGAGCACGGTGCCGGGCTTGACCCGGGCGATCGCCCCGTCCTCCTCGACCGCGACGCCGCCGAAGTGGCGGCGCACGTCGACGAGGATGCCGTCGCTCTGGCCCTGGCCGTTGAGGCTGGTGCCGCCGGCGCGGAAGGTGACCGGGATCCCTTTCTCGCGGCCGTAGGCGAGGACCTTGGCGACGTCGCCGGCCTCGCGCGCCATCACCACCGCCCGCGGGAAGAGCCGGTAGGGACTGGCGTCGGAGGCGTACTTGACCAGGTCGCCGGCCTTGGCGAGGACGCGCTCGTGCCCGAGCAGGCGTTCGAGGTCGCCGCGCAGCGGCTGCGCGACTCCGGCGGCGATCGCGTCCGGGGCGCGGTCCGGCGCCGGCTCCGCGACCTCCGGGACGAGCGACTGCGGGCTTCGCTCCAGTAGTGCCATCTCTGCTTAGAAGAGCGACATTCCCGGGGTGACCTGGACTTCGACCAGCTCCGGCCTCGAGGAGGCGAGGGCGGTGGCGAGGGCGGCGCGGACCTCGTCGCGACCGCCGGCCCGGTGCGCCTTGACCCCGTAGCCCTCGGCGACCGCGGCGACGTCGAGCTTGGGCAGGTCGAGGCCGGGGGCGCCGGTCACCTGCTCGACTTCGGCGAACCACTTGAGGATCGCGTACTCCTCGTTGCGCAGGACCAGGAAGGTGACGGGCGTGTCGTAGGCAACGGCGCTCCAGAAGGCGGTGATCGCGTACTGGGCCGAGCCCTCGCCGAGCACGCAGACGACCGGCCGGCTCGGCTGCGCCAGCTGCACGCCGACCGCGGCGGCGAGGCCGAAGCCGAGGCCGCCGCCGGCGCTGAAGTAGTAGCTGCCCGGCCGCGAGATCCGCAGCTGGTTGCGCAGGGCGAGGGTGCTGGAGGGCGACTCGAGGACGACGATCGCGTCCTCGGGCAGGACCTCGGCCAGGGCGGTGTGGACGGTCGAAGGATTGAGCGGGTCGCTCGGCGGGATTTCCCCCGGCCCCGGGTTCGGCTCCGGCACGGGGCGAGCCGACTCGGGGACCGCCTCCAGCAACGCCGCCAGCGTCAGCTTGACGTCGGCGACGATCGCGTCGCCCATCGGCGCCCGTACGGCCTCGTCGGGGTCACTGGTGATCGCCACCAGCTTCGCGCCGTCCGGCAGCAGCGGCCCGGGGATGTGCGGGTAGTAGGGGAAGACGGAGCTGCCGACGACGAGGATCAGGTCGTGGCCCTCGAGCGTCTGCCCGACCGGCCCGATCGCCGGCGGCAGGACGCCGCGGAAGTTGGGGTGGCTCTCGGGGAAGCCGAGCCGGTTACCGCCCGTTGCCGGCGAAGCCCAGACCGGCAGGCGCTGGCGCTCGGCGAGGGCGACGCCCAGCTCCCAGGCGCCGCTGGCGTCGATGTCGGGGCCGGCGACGAGGACCGGGTTGGTGGCGCCGTCGAGCGCCGCGGCGAGGGCGCGCACCGCCCCGGGGTCGGCCGTGGCGCGACCGCTGACCTTGCGGT
>JBAQZI010000037.1:0-18946 GCA_049790835.1 Solirubrobacterales bacterium | reverse complement strand
TCCGAGAACGGAGCCTGTTTGCCCCGCCCGCAGGACCCTCCCCACACGGCCCTTCGCAAAAGCTCAGACCTCGATAACCACCGGCAAAATCATCGGCCGCCGCTTCAACCGCTGGAAGACGAACTTGCCGACCGCGTCGTGCAGGTCTTCCTCGATCAGGTGCGACTCGCGCGTCCCCTTCTCGGCCGCGTCTTCGAGCTGGTCTTCGACCAGGTCGCTGAGCTCTTCGACCAGGGCGTCGGCCTCCTCGAGGAAGGCGACGCCGCGGAAGATCACCTCGGGGTCGGCGACGACGGTGCCGTCGTCGTTGGAGATCGTGACGACGACGATGAAGATGCCGTCGGCGGAGATCTCGCGGCGGTCGCGCAGGGCCGCGTCGTCGGGGTCGCCGATGTTGACGCCGTCGACGTACATCGTGCCCGCATGGATGTCCTCGCCAAAGCGCGCTCCGTCGCCGTCGACCTCCAGCGGCAGCCCGTTGCGGCCGCGGAAGATGTTGGCGGGGTCGACCCCGACCGCCTCGGCCAGCTCGGAGTGCAGGCGCAGGCGCTTGTGATCGCCGTGGACCGGCATCACGTACTTGGGCTTGGTCAGGTTCAGCATCAGCTTGATCTCCTCCTGCCAGCCGTGGCCGGAGGCATGGATCGGCGCGTCCTTGGCGGTGATCACGGTGGCGCCGATCTCGTAGATGCGGTCGATCGTCTCGTTCACCGCGCGCTCGTTGCCGGGCACCGGGGTGGCCGAGAAGACGACGGTGTCGCCGGAGTGCAGCTGCACGTCGCGGTGGTCGTTATTGGCCATCCGCCGCAGCGCCGAGAGCGGCTCGCCCTGGCTGCCGGTGGAGATCACGACGATTTTCTCGTCGGGGAAGTTCTCGATCTCGCGCGGCTGGATGAACAGCCCCTGTGGCGCTTTCGCCATGCCGAGGTTGGAGGCGATGTTGAAGTTCTTGCGCATCGACCGCCCGACCAGGGCGACCTTGCGATCGAGCTGCACCGCGGCATCGATTACCTGCTGGACGCGGTGGATGTTGGAGGCGAAGGAGGTGACGATGATCCGCCCCTTGCACTGCGAGAACTGTCGCAGCAGGGCCGGGCCGACGCTCGACTCCGACGGCGCCACGCCGGGCCGGTCGGCGTTGGTCGAGTCGCCACAGAGCAGCAGCAGCCCTTCGCGGCCGATCTCGGCCAGGCGTGGGATGTCGGCCGGACGGCCGTCGACCGGGGTCTGGTCGAACTTGTAGTCGCCGGTCATCAGCATCGAGCCGACCTCGGTGGTGATCAGGACGCCGCGCATGTCCGGAATCGAGTGGGCGAGGTGGACCAGCTCGAGGCCGAAGGGGCCGCGCTGGACCTTCTCCCCCGCCGGCAGCTCCTGCAGCGGCGCGTCCGAGAGCTTGTGCTCGTCGAGCTTTGAGCGCACCATCCCGATCGTCAGCAGGCCGCCGTAGATCACCGGCGGCTCGCCGATCTCACGCAGCACGTAGGGCAGCGCTCCGACGTGGTCCTCGTGGCCGTGGGTGAGCACGATCGCCTCGATGTCGTCGGCGCGGTCGCGCAGGTAGGAGAAGTCGGGAAGGACGAGGTCGATCCCGTGCATCTCCGCGGTCGGAAACATCAGGCCGGTGTCGACGACGACGATCTTGCCGTCGAACTCGACGACCGTCATGTTCTTGCCGATCTCGCCGAGGCCGCCAAGCGGCAGCACTCGGAGTTTCTTGCTTGGCACTAGTGACTCACTCTCTTCTGAAGTTGGTTAGTTGGTGGCGAGCGGAAGGCCAAGGCCCTCCAGCGCGGTTCTTACCGCGGCCCGCTGCTCGGCATCCGCTGGTACGAGCGGTAGCCGCATCCGCTCCGAGGCGAGGCCGAGCATCTCCAGCGCCGCCTTGATCGGAATCGGGTTCGTAGTGACCGAGAGGCCCTCGTAAACGGGGGTCAGTTTGGCGTCGATCTCGCGTGCCCCGGCGATGTCTCCGCCCTGGGCCGCGTCCCACATCTCACGCATCTGCGTGCCGACGACGTGGGAGGCGACGGTGATGCCGCCCGCCCCGCCGAACTCGAGCACGCGTAAAAAGGTGTTGTCGTTGCCGGCGAGGACCGCCAGGCCCTCGACAGGGCCCAGCTCCTCGTCGTTGGCCTGCTTGACGGCGACGATGTTGTCGACCGTCGCCAGCTCGGCCAGCAGGTCGGGAGGCATGTTGATGACGACCCGCGCCGGGATGTTGTAGACGATCATCGGCAGCTCGGGGACGGCTTCGGCGACGGCCTCGAAGTGGGCGCGCAGACCGGCCCGGTTGGGCTTGTTGTAATACGGAGCGACGACCAGCGAAGCATCGGCGCCGGCGGCCGCGGCCATCTTGGTCAGCTCGCGCGAGTGGCGGGTGTCGTTGGTCCCGGTGCCGCAGACCAAGAGGACGTCGTCGCCGACCTCGGCGCGCACGGCGCGGAGCAGCTCGATCGTCTCCTCGTCGGTCAGCGTCGGGCACTCGCCCGTGGTGCCGCCGATCACGAGCCCGTGCGAGCCATGCCCGAGCAAGTGCGCGGCAAGGCGCCTGGCCGCGTCCGCGTCGACCCGACCCGCCTCGTCAAAGGGGGTGGCCATCGCCGTGATGACGCCTTCGAGCCTGCCCATGCCCCTGGCAGCCTAGCGGGGTCCGCAGCGGAGCTTCGTGCCGGACCAGTACGAAGGATCCGGGCATGGCAGCCGATCCCACCCATAGGGTCTCGGATTGAAAAACCTGTTTGGCCAGTGCTTCTTTGGCCAACGTCAATCGAAGGAGAACCAAGTACATGACGAAGTCCTCTCTTAAGAGACCCTCCCCCGCGTTGGTCGTCGCGATGCTGGCCCTGTTCGTGGCCCTCGGCGGCAGTGCCTACGCGGCCGGCAAGATCGGCACCAAGAACATCAAGGCCAACGCGATCACGACCTCGAAGATCAAGAAGAACGCGATCACGACGACCAAGATCAAGAATGAGGCCATCACCGGCGCCAAGATCAAGGAGTCCTCGCTGGGCCCGGTCCCGACCGCGACCAATGCCACGAACGCGGTCCACGCGACCAATGCGACCAATGCGACTAACGCCGAGAACGCAAGAAACTGGAGCCGCTATTACACCGGTGGCCTGAGAAAGGCGAGCGGCGGTCAGACTGTCGCCCTTGGGGCGATCGGGCCGTTCAGCTTTTTCGGCGAGTGCATTGACAACGGCGGCGGCTTCTACGAGGCAAGGACGTACCTGATGACTTCGCAGCCGAAATCGTTCTCCTACGCCTCCAACGGCAGCCAGTACTTCGAAGGTGACCTCGAGCCGGGCGAACAGGCGGAGCTCGGAAACGCCATCGAAGACAACAGCCCCTTCTGGTACGGGGGCAGCGGCTACGAAAGCGACTGGACGGCTGCGTCGCCGGACGGATCCCTGTTGCTTCAGGGCTTCGCCAACAACGGCGTCAACGTGTTCGGCGCCAACTGCGCCTTCAACCTCACCTGGGTCGTCCAGAGCTAGAGACTCGGACAGACTGCGAAGGGCGCGGCTTCGGCCGCGCCCTTTTTTATGCTCTCGACTCCTGAGAAAGCAGCTTCTCGAGCCCGACCGTAAACCGGTCCGGCAGCGTGGCGACCTTGCGCACCGCCAGCAGCACCCCGGGCATGAAGGAGCGGCGGTCGATCGAGTCGTGGCGCAGCGAGAGCGTCTGGCCCTCGCCGCCGAAGATCACTTCCTGGTGGGCTACCAGGCCCCGCAGCCGCACCGAGTGGATCGGCTCGTGGACGTTGCCCCCGGCCGCCTCGATCAGCTCCGCGGTGCGCTTGGCGGTGCCCGAGGGCGCGTCGAGCTTGCGGTCGTGGTGGAGCTCGACGATCTCGCACTCGGGCATGTGGGGAGCGATCGTCTGCGCCACCTCCATCAGCAGCACCGCCCCGATCGCGAAGTTGGGAGCGACGAAGCAGTTGGCGCTGGAGGCCTCCGCGGCGGCCTTGGCGGCCTCGAGATCGAAGCCGGTGGTGCCGACGACCGCGTGAACACCGGCCTCCAGGCAGGCGCGGACGTTGCCGAGGGCGGTGTCGGGAACGGTGAAGTCGACGACGACGTCGGCCTCGCCGAGGACGTCGGCCAGCTCGACGCCGAGGGCCGGATCGGCCCCGCCGGCCAGAACCGCGTCGTCGGCGGCCTCGACCGCCTCGCAGACCGCCTCGCCCATGCGACCGGCGGCTCCCGCGACCGCGACTCGGATCACGCCGCTACCAGGCTCTCGCTGACCGGCGCCAGGGCCCGTCGGAAGAGGTCTTCGTCGGCGCCGACGCAGGCCGCCGAGAGACGATCGGCGCCGTAGAGCTCGCTCGCCAGCTCGGTCAGGTCGTCGACCTCGATCGCGTCGACCTTGGCCAGCATCTCATCGAGGCTTTCGATCGGCAGGCCGAACAGCGTCGCCCGCGAGATCCGCGTCATCCGCGCCGCCGTCGACTCCGAGGAGAGGACGAGACGGCCCTTGACGCTCTCCTTGGCCCGGGTCAGCTCCGCGGCCGAGACCGGCTCGGAGCGCAGGCGGGCGAGCTCGGCGCCGATGATCGAGCAGGCCTCCTCGACGTTGTCCTCGCGGGTGCCGACGTAGGTGGCGACCAGCCCCTGGTCGGTGAACTGCTCGTTGTAGGAGCCGACCGAGTAGGCGAGGCCGCGCTTCTCGCGCACCTCGCGGAAGAGCCGGGAAGAGGTCGAGCCGCCGAAGATCGAGTCGAGCACGGCGAGCGGGTAGCGGCGCTGGTCGTCGCGGCGCAGGCCGGGCGCGCCGAAGCAGATGTGGTACTGCTCGGTCTCCTTGGCGTGGAAGCAGAGGCCGGCGTCGTTGTCGAGCGCGGTGTCGGGCGCCACTCCCCCGGCTTCGCCCGGCGCGGTGACGAAGCGCTCGGCCAGCTCGACGATGCGGGCGTGGTCGAGGTGCCCGGCGGCGCCGACGACGATCTCGGGGCCGGTGTAGTGAGCGTGGCGGTAGCTCTCGATGTCGGGAACCGGGATCGAGGCGATCACCTCGGGCTCGCCTAGCACGCGGCGCCCCAGCGGATGGGAGCCGAAGACGGCCTCGGCGAGGACGTCGTGGACGCGGTCCTGCGGCTCGTCGTCGTACATCGCGATCTCCTCCAGCACGACCTGGCGCTCGGAGTCGATTTCGGGATAGGTCGGGGCCAGCAGCATCTCCGCGAGCAGGTCGAAGACCTCCTCGGTGTGCTCGTCGAGGAAGCGCGCGTGCAGGTGGGTCGTCTCCTTGCCGGTGGCGGCGTTGATCGAGGCGCCGAGCCCGTCGAAGCGCTCGGAGATCTCGATCGCGGAGTAGCGCGCCGTCCCCTTGAAGAGCAGGTGCTCGAGGAAATGCGAGACCCCCGCCTGGGCAGGGGTCTCGTTCCGGGAGCCGGTGCGCACCCATAGCCCGAGCGCCACGGACCGGACCGAGGGAACCTCCTCGGTCACGACCCGGACGCCCGAGCCCAACTCGGTGAGCTGAGGTGCGCTCAACGCTAGTTGCGCCGCTCGCGCTCGCGCCGGGGGCCGCGATCTCGGCCGCCACGGCCACGGTCGCCGCCATTGCGCTTGGGGCCGTCGCCGGAACCGACCGCGGCCAGCTCCTCCGCCGATTTGCCGGCGACCGAGGGGTCGTCGGAGAGGCGCAGGCCGATCCGGCCGCGCTCCTTGTCGACCTCGACCACGGTGACGTCGATCTCCTCGCCGGCGGTGAGGACGTCGTCGACCGAGTCGACCCGCTCACCGGGCTTGACGTTGGAGATGTGCAGCAGGCCGTCGGTGCCCTTGACGAGCTCGACGAAGGCTCCGAACGTGGTCGTCTTCACGACCTTGGCGGAGTTGTAGCGATCGCCGACTTCGGCCTCGCGGGTCATCGAGTCGATGCGGGCGACGCAGGCGTCGACCAGTTCGCCGGTCGGCGCGTAGATCCGCACCGTGCCGTCGTCCTCGACGTCGATCTCCGCTTCGAACTCCTCGCAGAGAGCGCGGATCGTTTCGCCGCCTTTGCCGATGACCGCCCCGATCTTCTCGGGATCGATCTTGATCGACTCGATCGCCGGCGCGTGCTGGGAGAGGCTCTCCCGCGGGCCGTCGATCGCCTCGGCCATCTTGGCGAGGATGAACTGGCGGCCCTTGAGCGCCTGCTCCAGCGCGTCCTCGAGGATCTCGAAGGTGACGCCGGTGATCTTGATGTCCATCTGCAGGGCGGTGATCCCGTCCTTGGTGCCGGCGACCTTGAAGTCCATGTCGCCGAGGTGATCCTCGACGCCGGCGATGTCGGTGAGGACGATGTAGTCGTCGCCCTCCTTGATCAGGCCCATCGCCACTCCGGCGACCGGAGCGGTGACCGGGACTCCCGCGGCCTGCAGGGCCATCGAGGAGGCGCAGACGGAGCCCATCGAGGAGGAGCCGTTGGACTCGAGCGTCTCGGAGACCGCGCGGATCACGTACGGGAATGCCTCTTCGTCGGGAATCGTCGCCACCAGGGCGCGCTCGGCGAGAGCGCCGTGACCGATGTCACGCCGCTTCGGGCCGCGCATGAAGCCCGCCTCCCCGACCGAGAACGGCGGGAAGTTGTAGTGGTGGAAGAAGCGTTTGGTCGTCTGCAGCCCGAGCGTGTCGAGCCGCATGTCCATCCGCGTCGTCCCCAGGGCCACGTTGGAGAGGATCTGGGTCTCGCCGCGGGTGAACAGGGCGGAGCCGTGGACGCGCGGGGAGATGTCGACCTCGCACTCGATCGGCCGGATCTCGTCCTGGGCGCGACCGTCGGGGCGCTTCTTGTCGACCGCGATCGCCTTGCGGATCGTGTCCTTCTCGATCGCGCCGAAGGCGGCCTTGACCTCCGCCACGCGCTCGCCAATCTCGTCCTCGGGCGCGTACTTGGCGACCACGTCGTCCTTGACCTTGTCGATCGCCTCGTAGCGCTCGAGCTTGCCCTCGGTGGCGATCGCGTCGACCAGAGCCTGGCCGTGGGAGGAGCGGATGTCGCTGAGCAGGCCCTCGTCGATCGTCGGGGCCTCGACCTTGATCTTCTCTTTGCCGGCCTTCTGCTGCAGCTCCGCCATCGCCGCGACGAGCTTCTTGATCTCGCCGTGGGCGATGTCCAGCGCGTCGAGGATCTCGGCCTCGGTGACGCCGTCGGCACCGGCCTCGACCATCAGGATCGCCTCGTCGGTGCCGGCGACGATCAGGTCGAGCTCCAGCTCCTCGTGGCGCTCCTCGGGCGGGTTGACGACGAAGTCGCCCTCGAGTTTGCCGACCCGGACCGCGCCGACGAGCTTGGCGACGGGGACTTCCGAGATCGCCAGCGCCGCGGAGGCGCCGTTCATGGCGAGGATGTCGTAGGGGTGGGCGTGGTCGACCGACAGCGGCATCGCGACCAGCTGCGTCTCGTAGTGCCAGCCCTTGGGGAAGAGCGGGCGGATCGGCCGGTCGATCATGCGCGCGGTCAGCGTCGCCTTCTCGCCCGATTTGCCCTCACGACGGAAGAACGAGCCGGGGATCTTGCCCGCGGCGTACATCCGCTCCTCGACGTCGACGGTAAGGGGAAGGAAATCCACGTCGCGCAGGCTGCCAAGCGTTGCGGTGCACAGGACCATGGTGTCGCCGGCCCGAACTACGACCGCGCCACCCGCCTGCTTCGCGAGTTTGCCCGTCTCGAAGGAAATCTGGCTGTCGCCGACATCCACCGAAACGCGGCTTACGTCAAACATGCTCATTTAGTTGTCCTACCTCCGGCCGCCCGGTTGGCAGCCATTCGCATTTCTTCAGAACTCTCGTTCTCTAACTGCGACAAGGGTACAGGCATCGAAAACCGCTGGAGTGCCGGCGACCCCGGCGCGAATGCCGGACTGGAAGTCGCGCCTGACGCGGGCGGCCAGATCCGGCGAGCGGCGGTCGCGCTCGAAACGCTCGAGGTCGAGCCCGAGCCGCTCGACCCGCGCCCAGAGGTGCGGGTCATCGACATGGCCGCGGTCGGCGTAGAGCGAGTCGACCATGGCGAAGAACTGGCCCTGGGCGGCCGCGGCCTCGGCAGCCGCGTGCAGGGCCGGCGAGCGCGGGTGCTTGCTGGCGACCGGGAAGTGGCGAAAGGCGATCCGGCCGGGGCGCACCGCGATCTCCGCCCAGGCGGCGGCGCAGTGCGGGCAGCCGAGGTCGGCGTAGACGATCAGCCCCTCCTCCCCCTCGCCGCGCACATGATCCTCGGGGCAGATCGGCGGAACGGCGGCGCTGGTCAGGTCGGTCATCAAGCCACGAGTCTGCCCCAATACGTCCTATGGACGTACAAATGCAGACGCAGCGTTAGGCGAGGGCGTCGAAGATGACGTTGGCGCCGGGGAACTCGCCCGGGTTGGGCGATTCGTAGGTCCAGGCGACCTGGCCCTCCTCGTCGACGAGGACGAGGGCGCGGTTGGCGAAGCCGAGGCCGTCGAGGTACGAGCCGTAGGCCCGCGCGACCTCGCCCTTGGGCTCGAAGTCGGAGAGCAGGGTGGTGTCGAACCCCAGCTTCTCCTGGAAGGCCTTGTGGGCGAAGAAGCTGTCGACGCTGATCCCAACCAGCTCGACGCCCTTGGCGGCGATCTCCGGCTTTACCTCCTGGTAGAGCGAGAGCTGATCCCCGCAGACGGGGCTGAAGTCGCCGGGGTAGAAGACCAGCAGGACCCTGCGGCCGCGGTAGTCGGAGAGCGAGACCTTTTCGCCGTCCTGGTCGCGAAGGGTGAAGTCGGGGGCCGGCGTACCGGCCGCGATCATCGCCGCAGGCCGAGATCGGCGACCAGGGCGCGGTAGCGCTCGAGGTCGATCCGCTCGAGATAACGCAGCATCCGGCGTCGTTTGCCGACCAGCATCAGCAGGCCGCGGCGCGAGTGGTGATCCTTGCTGTGCTCGCGCAGGTGGCCGGTGAGTTCGTTGATGCGCTCGGTGAGCAGGGCGATCTGGACCTCGGCGGAGCCGGTGTCGCCATCGGCTCGGCCGTATTTGCCGATCAGCTCGCTCTTTTTTTCCTTGGTCAGGCCCATGTCGTAGAAATGCCGTGCACCCAGTGGGTCACGGCCGCTGGAAGCTAGCACAGACACGCTTGGCGTCCTCGACATCGCGCCGCATCTGAGCGACCAGGTCGTCGGCGCTGGAGAAGCGCTTCTCGCCGCGCAGCCGCTCGACGAAGGCGACCCGCAGGGTGCGGCCATAGAGGTCTTCGTCGCGGTCGATCAGGTAGGTCTCGATCAGGACCCCGCGCCCGGTCTCGAAAGTCGGCCTGACGCCGACGTTGACGGCGGCGGGGACGCCGTCGGCGAAGGCTGCGTAAACCCCGTGGCCGGGATAGGCCAAGCGGTCGTCCGGCACGAAGTTGGCGGTCGGGTAGCCGAGCTCGCGGCCGCGCTGGTCGCCCTTGACGACTTCGCCCTCGACCATGAAGGGGGCGCCGAGGCAGTGGCGCGCGCCCTTCATGTCCCCCGCCGCCACCAAAGCCCTGATCCGCGTCGAGGAGACGGTCTCGCCGTCGACCTCGACCAGCGGCACCACCCTGGTCTCGAACTCGGGACGGGCGCGCAGCATCTCCGGATCCCCCTTGGCCTTGGCGCCGAAACGGAAGTTCTCGCCGACCGAGACCTTGGTTGCGCCCAATCGCTCGATCAGGACATGCTCGATGAAGTCCTCAGCGCTGCGCTGGGCAAACTCCTCGTCGAAGGGGATCACGACCAGCTCCTCGACCCCGAGCCCGTCGATCACGTCGCGCTTGACCGAGAAGGGCATGATCAGCTTCGGCAGCGCCGCCGGATGCAGGATCTCGAGTGGGTGCGGGTCGAAGGTGAGGACGGTGTCGGCGTCGTCGATCACCGCCTGGTGGCCGAGGTGGACGCCGTCGAAGGTCCCGATCGCGACGTGCCGCGGCCGCGGCACCGCGTCGGGAAGCGAGGTGACCTCGATGCTCATCGCAGCGCCGCCTCGACGGCGGGGACCAGCTCGCGCACGCGGTCGACCTCGACCTGCTGGCCGGCGTCCTCGATCCGGAAGGGGCCGATCGCGGTGCGGCGCAGCTCGGCGCAGTAGGCGTCGCCGAGGGTCTCGACGAGGGTGCGGACATAGGTCCCGGCCGAGCATTCGATCTCGTAGCGGGCGAGGCCCTCGCCGGCCGAGAGCAGCTCCGCCCGGTGCACCTCGACGTCGCGCTCGGGCGTCTCCACGACCTCGCCGCGGTGGGCCTTCTTGTAGAGGCGCTCGCCGCCGACCCGAACGGCCGAGGTCATCGGCACCCGCTGGCGCACGGTCCCGGTCGGCAGCTGCAGCGAATCCGGCACCGCTCCGGTCTCGGTCAGCTCGCCGTCGGGGTCGCCGCTGCTCGAACGCCAGCCGAGACGTGCCGTCGCCAGGTAGACCTTGGGCAGCCCGACCAGGAAGCGCTGCAGGCGGGTGGCACGGCCGAGCAGGATCAGCAGCAGCCCGGTGGCGAAGGGGTCGAGGGTGCCGGCGTGACCGGCTTTGCGACCCTGCTCCCGGCGCACCTTGGCGACGACGTCGTGCGAGGTGACTCCCGCCGGCTTGTCATAGAGCAGCACCGCCCCTGCGGAATCGCCGTCAGCCACGCTCAGGGCCCCAGTTGAGCGGTGACCTCGCCGCAGAGGAACTCGACCAGCTCATCGAGCTCGAGGTCGGTGGAGAAGCCGGCGGCGCGCTTGTGCCCCCCTCCCCCGTTCTTACGGGCGATCGCGGAGACGTCGACGTCGCCCTCGCTGGAGCGCAGGCTGACCTTGCGGGCGGCGCGGCCGCGGTTGCCGAGGTCGCGGATCACGGCGGCGACCTTGGTCCCGTCGATCGAGCGCAGATGGTCGATCACCCCCTCGGTCATCTCCTCGCCGGCCCCGGTTGCCTCGTAGTCGGCGGCGGTGATGTAGGTGAGGACGAGGCGGTCGTCGCAGTGGCGCTGGATCGCCTCGAGCGCGCGGGCGACGAGCCGCAGCTTCTCGATCGGCACGTGCTCGTAGAGGCGGCGGTAGGTGTCGTCGATGTCGACCCCGGCGTCGATCAGCTCAGCCGCCACCCGGTGGGTGTCGGCGCCCGTGTTCTCGTACATGAACCTGCCGGTGTCGGTGATCAGGCCGACGTAGAGCGCCGAGGCCATCTCCTTGGTGATCGTGGCGCCAAAGAGGACGGCGAGGTCATAGACGATCTCGGCCGTGCAGGAGGCGCCGACGTCGACCAGGTTGAAGTCGCCGAAGCGGGTGTTGTCGTGGTGGTGGTCGATGTTGATGATGTCGTTGCCGCCCGCGGTGAGGAAGTCGACCGGCATGCGGTCGATGTTGCCGCAGTCGAGGAAGATCACGGTGCGGTCGGCCATGTCGGCCGGGGGCTCGTGGAAGACCTCCTCCAGCGGCAGGAAGCGGTACTCGATCGGCAGCGGGAACTCCTTGGCGCCGAGGAACATCACCGAGTCCTTGCCGAGCTGGGTCAGCAGATGGTGCATCCCCAGCAGCGAGCCGAGAGCGTCGCCGTCGGGGCCCTCGTGCGCGGTCAGCAGGAAGCGGTCGCGGGCGCGCAGCTCGGCGCTGACCCGCTCGAGGTCGGATGTGGCGACGCCGGCGACCTCGCTCATGTCTCGGGCTCCGGCTCCGGGCTGGCCGGCGTTTCGTCGAGCAGCTTCGAGATCCGCACGCCCTGCTCGATCGTGTTGTCGTAGTGGAAGGTCAAGGTCGGAGTCCGCTTCATCCGCGTCTCGGCGGCGATCCGAGTCTGCAGCACGCCGTGGGAGGAGCGCAGGCCGACCAGCGTCTCCTCGCGGTCCTCGTCGCTGCCGAGCACGCTGACGTACACCTTGGCGGTGCGTAGGTCTGCGCTGGTGTCAACCGAGGTCACGGTCACGAAGCCGATACGGGGGTCGCTCAAATCGTCTGAGATCGCGGTGCCGACGACCTCGCGCAGCACCTCGTTGATGCGCCGCATGCGCGAGCCGGCCATCCTTACTCCAGGGTCTGCTCGACCTGCTTGGTCTGGAAGAACTCGAGCACGTCTTCCTCCTTGACGTCAGCGTAGCCCTCGAGCACGACGCCGCACTCCTGACCCTCCTCGACTTCCTGCACGTTGTCTTTGAAGCGGCGCAGGGAGCCGAGCTTGCCGGTCCAGATGACCGTGCCCTGGCGGACCAGGCGGACCCCGGCTTTGCGCGAGGCCCTGCCCTCGGTGACGATGCAGCCGGCGATGCGGCCGACCTTGGAGGCCTTGAAGGTCTGTTTGATTTCGGCCTCGCCGACCGCCTCCTCGACCTCGACCGCCTCCAGCAGGCCCTCCATCGCGTTGCGCAGGTCCTCGGTGATCTTGTAGATGACCGAGTAGGTGCGGATGTCGACGCCCTCGCGCTCGCCGGCCTTGCGGGCATCGGCCAGGGGGCGCACGTTGAAGCCGATGATGATCGCGTCGGAGGCCGAGGCCAGCATCACGTCGGACTCGTTGATGCCACCGGTCTGGGAGTGGATGATGTTGATCGCGACGCGTTCCTGCGGGACTTTGGCGATCTCGTCCTGGAGCGCCTCGAGCGAGCCGGCGACGTCGGCCTTGAGGACGATGTTGAGCTCCTTGATGTCGCCCTCCTGGACCCGGGCGAAGACCTCGTCGAGGCTGACCTTGCGGGCCTGGCGACGGGCCAGGGCCTCGGTCTTGAGGCGGTTGGCGCGCTCCTGGGCGAGCTGGCGGGCGCGGCGGTCGTTCTCGACCGCCTGCACGAACTCGCCGGCGTCGGAGACGCCGTCGAAGCCGAGCACCTCGACCGGCATGCCCGGCCCGGCGGCCTCGACCCGCTCGCCGGTGAAGTCCTGCATTGCCCGCACCCGGCCCCATTGCGGGCCCGCGACCAGCGAGTCGCCGACCTCGAGCGTGCCACGCTGGACCAGCACGGTGACGACGGGGCCGCGGCCGGGGTCGAGCTGGGACTCGATCACCGTGCCCGAGGCCGGCGCCTCGGGGTTGGCGCCGAGCTCCTCGAGCTCGGTCACCAGCAGGATCATGTCGAGCAGGTTGTCGAGGCCCGCGTGGGTCTTGGCCGAGACCTCGCAGAAGACCGTGTCGCCGCCCCACTCCTCGGGTGAGATGCCCTCCTGGGCGAGCTCGGTGCGGACCTTTTCCGGGTTGGCGCCCTCTTTGTCGATCTTGTTGACGGCGATCAGCATCGGCACGTCGGCGGCGCGGGCGTGGTCGATCGCCTCCTTGGTCTGCGGCATCACCCCGTCGTCGGCGGCGACGACGACGACGGCGACGTCGGTGACCTTGGCGCCGCGGGCGCGCATCGCGGTGAAGGCGGCGTGGCCCGGGGTGTCGAGGAAGGTGATCGTCTTGTCGTCTTTGTGCACCTGGTAAGCGCCGATGTGCTGGGTGATGCCACCGGCCTCGCCGGCCGCGACCTCGGTCTCGCGGATCGCGTCCAGCAGCGAGGTCTTGCCGTGGTCGACGTGGCCCATGATCGTGACCACGGGCGGGCGATCGACGAGGTCCTCGGCGGCGTCGGAGAACTGCGGCTCCTCGGGCTCCTCCTCGGCGGCGGTGACGATCTCCAGCTTGCGGTCGTACTCGTCGGCGATCGCCCGCACCGACTCGTCGGTGAGGGTCTGGGTCAGGGTCGCCATCTCCCCCATCGTCATCAGCTTTTTGATCACCTCGGCCGGGGCCAGACCGAGCAGCTCGGCGACCTCGCGCACGGTGGCGCCGGAGTTGACTTTGGTCGCCTCCGGCTCAACCGGCGTCGCCGGTCCCATCGGCGGCTCCTCCAGCAGCGGCCGTCGGCGGCGGCCGCCGCGACGGCGGGGCGGGCGCTGCGGCGGCGGTCCACCCATCTGATCGCGGCGGGCGGCCTGCGAGTCGATTACGACGCGGCGCTTTTTGGCGCCACCACCGCCGGACCCGCCCTGCTGGGGGGAGCCCGCGGGACGCACCGGCTTGGTCGAAGCCGAGGCTTTGGGCGTGGGCGCGGCGGCTTTCGGCGTCGAAGCCGTCGCAGCGGCAGGTTTTTTCGTGGCGGGTGGAGCGCTGGCCTGTTTGGGCGGAGCCGCCTGCGCAGGCGATTTCGACGCCGCGGTCCCCGCCTTGGCGCCGTTGCCTCGCGCCGCGGAGATCGCTTTCGAGGCGGCGTCCTCGTCGACGTTCGACGCCGCCGCCTTCGCCTCTACCCCAGCGGCTTTCAGCGCAGCGAGCACTTCCTTGCTGCTGAGGTCATGCGCTTTCGCGATCTCGTGAACCCGCTTCTTAGCCACTAAGCCTGCTCAGCCTCCTCGGGAACCGCTTCCAACTCGGCGTCCGAATTCTTAGAGGAGTCAGCCTCAAGCGCGTCCGTCTCCTCAACGAAATTCGCCGACGCCCGCTCGACGATCTCGTTGACCTGGCCTTCGTCGGCGTCGGGATCGGCGAGGATCGCCATCTCGGTCTCGGAGACGTTGGCGAGCACCGCGACCTGGCTGGTCTCGAAGCGGGTCAGCGCCTGGTGGGAGGACAGGCCGCAATAGGTGGAGCCGGGAACGGCGGCGTTGGGGCAGCGGCGCCCGTTCGAGAGGACCGCCATGCAGCGGCCGTCGGACTGCTCTTCGCCCTCGTACTCGACCTCGGTGTCCTCGGCGGCGAACTCGGTCTCGGACTTGATGTCGACGCGCCAGCCGGTCAGGCGGGCGGCGAGGCGGGCGTTCTGGCCGTCGCGGCCGATCGCCAGCGAGAGCTGGTCGTCGGGCACGATCACGGTCGCCTGGCGCTCCTCGTCGTCGACGATCACCTCGCGCACACGGGCCGGCGAAAGCGCTTTGGCGACGAAGCGGGCGGGCTCGTCGTTGTGGGGGATGATGTCGATCTTCTCGCCGCGCAGCTCGGAGACGACCATCCGCACCCGCGAGCCGCGCGGGCCGACGCAGGCGCCGACCGGATCGACCCCGTCGGCGTGGGAGACGACGGCGATCTTCGAGCGGTAGCCGGGCTCGCGGGCGACGCCGACGATCTCGACCAGCTTGTCGGCGATCTCCGGGACCTCGAGCTCGAAGAGGCTCTTGATCAGCTCCGGGCTGCGGCGGGAGACGACGATCGCCGGGCCTTTGGTCGAGTCGGAGACGTCGGTGATCACGGCCTTGACCCGCATCCCGTGGTCGTAGCGCTCGTTGTAGACCTGCTCGGACTTGGGCAGCAGCGCCTCGACCCGCTCACGCAGCTGGACCAGCGTGTAGCGCTTGTCGGACTGCTGGATGATGCCGGTGATCAACTCGCCGACCCGGTCCTGATACTCGTCGTACATCATCTGCCGCTCGGCCTCGCGGATCCGCTGCAGGATCACCTGCTTGGCGGTCTGGGCGGCGATCCGGCCGAAGTCTTCAGGGGTGACGTCGCGGGTCTCGATCTGGCTCTCGTAGGGAGCGATCATCTCCGGGTCGAGCTCGGGGTCCTCGGGCTCGCGCATTTCGCCGGTCTCGGGGTCGACCTCGGGCTCCTCCTGCAGCTCGGCGGCCTCGGCCAGCAGCTTCTCCTCCAGCTCCGGCGGCAGGATCAGTTCGAAGACGCGGAAGTCGCCGGTTTCGTGGTCGAGGTCGACGCGGGCGTATTTGGCGGCGCCGGGGGTCTTCTTGTAGGCCGAGAGCAGGGCGTCCTCGAGGGCGTCCATCAGCTTGTCGGCGGCGATTCCCTTCTCGGCCTCGAGCGCTTTGACTGCGTCGACGATCTCTTTGCTCACTGAAGCGGCTCCTTGGACTCGGAAGTGGCGGCGGGGCGGCGGTACTTGGGGCCCGGGCTGGAGACCTCGAGCGAGTAATCCTCCGCCAGGTGCTCGAGGTGCTTGCTGACCCGTTCGCAGAGCGCCAGGTCGACGCCGCCGGGGTGGTCGATGAAGAGGCGCAGCGACTCGTTGCCGGGGCGCTCCAGGGCGACCAGGTCGAGCTCCGAATCGAGGTCGGAAAGCTGCTGCTGAATGTTCTGCTGGAGGTCGGTCATGCCTGTGAGGGCGTAAAAAAAGTGGGCCAGGCCCACTTCTCGATACTGCGAACGTTGAAAAGCTAGAGCGAGTATAGCTCGGTGCTCAAGCGTGGTTGGCCGGCGGGTCCTGTCACAGGGAGGGGTCCTGCGGGCGGGCGCGGGGCGTCCGTTCTCGGACCCCTCCCTGTGCCACCCCCCGGAGTCACGTTTGAGTAGGGACGCTTTTGCTCCGGAGCTGCTGCACCTTGTCGAGGATTGCTTCTGCGATCGCGTCCTTGGGAGCGATCGGGACGGGCGTCTCCGAGGATTTGTCGATCAGGGTTACGGCGTTGTCGGTGCTCTCGAAGCCGATGGTTGGATCGGAGACGTCGTTGAGGACTATGAGGTCAACGCCCTTGCGGGTGAGCTTGGCGCGGGCTCGCTCGGCTGCCTCTCCCCCGTGCTCGGCGGCGAAGCCGACGATGGTCTGGCCCGCGGTCTTGGTGGCGGCGAGGGCGGCGAGGATGTCTTCGGTCGGCTCGAGGTGGAGGTCAAGGGCGTCTTGGCGCTGGAGCTTGCCGGCGGCGATCGCGGTGGGACGGAAGTCGGCGGGCGCGGCGGCCATCAGCAGGACATGGCTGGCCGGGAACTCGGCGTTGGCGGCAGTGGCGAGCTGCTCGGCGGTCTCGACGTCGATGCGGCGGATGCCGGCCGGGGCCGGCAGGGCGACGTTGGCGGCGATCAGGGTGACGTCGGCGCCGCGCTTGGCCGCGGCCGCGGCGAGGGCGATGCCCATGCGGCCGCTGGAGCGGTTGCCGATGAAGCGGACCGGGTCGATCGGCTCGCGGGTGCCGCCGGCGGTAATCAGGGCGCGCAGGCCGTCCCAGGGGCGGTCGCCGCTCGGCAGCTTGGCCTCGACGCGGGCCAGCAGCTGCTCGGGCGCGGGCAGGCGGCCGCGGCCGAGCTCGCCGCGGGAGGCGAGCTTGCCCTCGTCGGGCTCGATCACCTCGATGCCGCGCTCGCGCAGGGTCGCCAGGTTTGCCTGGGTCGCGGCGTTGGCGTACATGCGGTCGTTCATCGCCGGCGCCACCAGGCGCGGCGAGGCGCAGGCGAGGAAGGAGGTGGTCAGCATCGAGTCGGCGCTGCCGGCGGCGAGCTTGGCGATCGTGTTGGCCGAGGCTGGGGCGACCATGAAGGCGTCGCAGTTGGCGGCCAGCTCGAGATGGCCGATCGGGTCGTGGCCGGGCTCGCCGTCGCCGGGAAAGGCGCCGCGCATCGGGTCGCGCTCGAACTCCGAGATCAGCACCGGGGCACCGACGATGCCCTCGAAGGAGGCGGCGCCGACGAAGCGGGTCGCGGTCTCGGTCATCAGCACCCGCACGCCGTGGCCGGCGAGCGTCGCCAGCCTGGCCAGCTCCAATGCCTTGTAGGCGGCGATCCCGCCACTCACGCCAAGCAGGATTCTGGCCATCCGCTGCCTCCCGGGAGAGGGCTCCGAGCGCTGGGCGCTAGGAGCGGTACTCGTATTTGAGCTTGCCCTCGGCGAGCTCTTCCAACGCCATCGTGAGGTAGTTCCTCTCGGCGTTGACCTCCACCATCGGCGGTGGGTACTCGCCGAAACCACCCTCGCCGAGGTTGTGGAAGTAGCTGTTGATCTGACGCGCCCGCTTGGCCGAAACGACGACGGCGGCGTAATGCGAGTCAGCGTGCTCTAGAAGCTTGTCTACGCGGGGTTTAATCATTGGCGGGGGAGTCTAGTGATAGTCCGAGCTCGGCGCGCACGATCCCCTCCAGCTCGGCCGCCGCACGGCCGAGATCGTCGTTGACGACGGTGTGGGCGAACTCGTCCTGGGCGGCCATCTCCTGCTCCGCCACCTCGAGCCGGGCGTCGATCGCCTCGGGCGCGTCGGTGCCGCGGGCGTTGAGCCGCTCGCGCAGCACCGCGGGGGCCGGCGGGGCGATGAAGACCTGGATCGACTCGCGCATCGCCGCCCGCACCTGGCGCGCCCCCTGAACCTCGATCTCGAGCACGACCGAATGCCCGGAGGCAAGTCGCCGCTCGACCTCGGTGCGCAGGGTGCCGTAGCGGTGGCCGCTGTAAGTCGCGTACTCGAGGAAGTCTTCGCGCCGCATGCGCTGCTCGAACTCCTCGGGCGAGAGGAAGTGGTAGTCGCGACCGTCGACCTCCCCCTCCCTCGGCTCGCGGGTGGTGGCGGAGATCGAAAGCTCGAGGTCGGGCAGTCGCTGGAGCAGTTCGCGGATCAGCGTTCCCTTGCCGACACCCGAGGGGCCGGTGATGACGAAGACTTTGGCGGCCATGCGGTCGCGGATACTGACCGGCGCGGCGGTCGTCTAACGGCGCAGCAGGGAGACCAGCTCGGTGCGCTGCCGCTCGGAGAGGCCACCGATCGTCTTGGAGGGCGAGATCCGGCACTGGTTGAGTATTCGATTGGTCTTCACCCGTCCGTACTTGGGGACGGCGAGCAGCATGTCGAAGACCTTCGCCGTGAGCACATACTCCGGCGGATCCAGCAAGATCGCGTGAATGCTGGCCCGGCTCGCCTTCAGGTCCTTCTTCAATTTGGCCCGGGCGGTGCGGATGTCATTTGCCCGCTTGAGCGCCTCCATCCTCTGATCCAGGGACCGCTCGGGGGCGGCGGCCGAAATCTTTACGGGGGGGGCGGGCATCTGCGCGGCGAGTATAGCTTCGGCTTCGACCTCTGCAAGCGTCCCGGACCCGATTCAGCCCAAATTCACCTCAACCTCTACTTAAGGTTGAGTACTGGTGCGACCGCCGCTCCGGTGGAGGCGGGGGCCGCGAGCTCCCGGGCCACCCGCGAGGCTGCCCGGGGATCGCGGAAATTTTCCGTTCCGACCGCCACCAGACTGGCTCCGGCGGCAAGGAATTCTCGGGCGTCGGCGCCCTGGTAGATCCCGCCCATGCCAATCACCGCACCCGCGTTGCCGCGGTGACCGCACGCAACTGCTGCGGCGCGACCGGGCGCACCGCCGGGCCCGAGAGCCCGCCGTGCCCG
>JBAQZI010000036.1:0-1951 GCA_049790835.1 Solirubrobacterales bacterium | reverse complement strand
CGTAGAAGACGCTGATCCCCTCGTAGCGGTCGAGGTCGTCCACCGGCAGACGGCGGTATTCGGCGCCGGTCGCGAGCAGGACCGCGCGGGCGCTGACCTCGATCCCGCCCTCGAGCCGGACCAGGTGGCGCTCGCCGCCGGGCTCGAGCGCCTCGGCGCGGTAGGGGGTGCCGGTGCGGGCGCCGAACTTGCGCGCCTGGGTCACCGCTCGGCTGGTCAGTTCGGTGCCGCTGATCCCGGCCGGGAAGCCGAGGTAGTTCTCGATCCGCCGCGAGGCGCCCGCCTGACCGCCGAGGCCGGTGCCGTCGACGAGCAGGGTGTCGAGACCCTCGGAGGCGCCGTAGACGGCGGCGCCGAGGCCGGCCGGCCCACCGCCGAGGATCAGCAGGTCGACCTGCTCGCGCTCGCTCAGCTGCAGGCCGATGCCGAGTGCGCGCGAGAGCTCGCCGTTGCTGGGTCGCCGCAGCTCGGCGCCGCCGGGCAGGCGCACCAGCGGCAGCTCCTCGGGGTCGAGCGCCGAGGCCAGCGCCGCCGCCTCCTCGCTGTCGGCCGGGTCGGTCCAGGAGTGGGGGAGTCGCTGGCGCCGGGCGAAGTCGAGCAGGCGGCGGGTCGACGCGGAGTCGCGCGGCCCGATGATCTCCAGTCCGATCCCCTCCTCCCGCTGCAGCAGCTCGCGCCGCTCGATGAAGGCGGAGAGCAGCAGGTCCGAGAGGCCGCTGTCCTCGAAGAGGAGCTGGCGCAGGTCCTCGCGGTCGACCGCGATGTAGCGCAGCGGCTCCGTCGCCACGGCGGTGAGGAAGACGGTCTGGCCGGAGAGCAGGTTCATCTCGCCGAGGAACCCGGAGGGGCCGTGGCGGACGATCTCGCGCCCGGTCGGATCGGCGATCGCGACCTCGCCCTCGAGGATCGCCATGAACGGGTAGCTGCTGTCGCCGACTTCGAACAGCGTCTCGCCGGCGGCGGCCGCCCGCTCCTCGCCGTGGCGGGCGAGCACCTCCAGCTGCGAGCTCGAGAGGACGCGGCTTACCGGGCCGGAAGCCATGCTTCCTCCATGAAGTCGGAGAGCTCGTCATCGAGCCGTTGCGGCGAAATCCGCCACTCCAGCGGCGACTCGGCCTCGACCAGGCGCGCGTTCGGCATCTCTTCGGCGAGCATGCCGGAGTCGCTGAAGGGGTGCAATGGGTCGCGCGGGTGGCCGACGATCAGCGCCGGCTGGGTCAGTCGCTCTCGTCGCTCCCGGTGCGGCGCCGTCTCGCCCAGCAGCAGGCCCTCGAGCACGGCGAGCGAGGGACCGGGGCGCTGGCGCACCCAGTCGAGGCCGATGTCGACCAGATGATGGGTGCGGGGGATGGCCGAAGTGACGCGGGAGACGACCTCGAAGAAGGGGCGGCCCAGTTGCAGGCCGAGCATCACCGGGGTGAAGGTGCCGGCGACCACGACCAGGGCGTTGTCGAGCACCGGCATCTCGAGGAAGAGGCCGCTGACCCGATCGGGGTCGCGGGTCGCCAGCTGCAGGGCGACGTTGGCGCCGAGCGAGGTGCCGCCGACGATCGCCGAGTCGAGGCCGAGATGGTCGAGCAGGGCGACAACTTGGCGGGCGAAGAGCGGCATCGAGTAGAGGCGCAGGTCCTCGGGGCGGTCGGAGCGGCCGTGGCCGAGCAGGTCGACGCAGATCGCCCGGTTGCCGCGCTCGGCCAGCGCCGGGCCCAGGCGCTCGAACATGCGGCGGTTCATCAGCAGGCCGTGCACGAGGACGATCGTGCGCTCGCCCGTGCCGTAGCTGTCGTACTCGATCCGGTTCCCCTCGTAGGTCAGCTCGCCCATGGGTTGCTCCTATGTCAAGCCGCCACCGCGAATTGCGGGGTCAGCTTGCCTCTCTGAGTGTCGACGGTGGTCATGGATATCTCTCTTTCAGGATTGACCAAAAGCTTCCAAACCCGGCGTGCGAGGT
>JBAQZI010000035.1:0-57806 GCA_049790835.1 Solirubrobacterales bacterium | reverse complement strand
CTGCCGCGGCGACGGGACCGCCCGCTGCTCCGGCGGCGGCTGCGTCTCCGCCGCGGCGGGGGCCGCGAGGAGAAGGATCATGGCTATGCCCGCAAGCGCCCCCGCCGGGCGCCGGCTCAAGGGGCGGGACCTGGAGTTATCTCATAGGCGTGGGCGGGCAGCGAGGCGGACAGCGGCCGGCTCGGCGGCTGCACGCGGTTGGAGGCACCGACCCGAGCGCGGCTCCCAGACCAGCGCATCCGGTACGGCGTGAAGTTGAGCAGGGACTCCCAGGTGCCGGTGCCGATCCTGCCGTCGGCGGGCAGGCCCTTGGCCTTCTGGAAGGAGCGCACGGCGGCGATCGTCAGCTTGCCGTAGACGCCGTCGATCGGCACGTCCACCCCAGCCCCGACCAGGCGCTGCTGCGCCCAGACGACCATGTCGCCCTTGCTGCCGCGCTTCAGCAGCGGGTGCTCGACCTCCAGGCGGTAGCCGGCAAGCGGCCGCCTGGCGCTGGTGGCGCCGAGCGCTCCCCACTCCCGGCCGCTCGTCTCCTGCCAGCTCCACCAGCTCGGGGCGAGGCCGCCGTAGCTGGCGGCGAAGCGGCGGAACAGCTTCAGCGGACCGCTGCCGGGAGCTTCGTAGGTCTGGCCGATGGGATAGATCGGGCGGCCCCAGATCCGGTTGTGGAGGTAGGTGTGCTCGTAGACGGAGCGGACCGAGGCGCCGATCGTCTTCCAGTACATCTGGGGCTGGTTGTAGGTGGCGCCGCCGGGCCCGAGGAAGACCGAATAGGGGAAGGACGGGTGGTAGTCGACGTAGGGGAAGGCGGCGAGGGAGAGCGGGAAGGCGGCGCCGATCGCGGCCCGCAGCTTGCGGATGTAGAGATCGGCGGCGGCGTACTTGCCCTCGTAGTCGCCCTCGGCGTCGATCACGAAGCAGTCGGCGCCCTTGGCGACCGCGGCGGCGGCGACCTTGGCCTCGGCCGCGGGAGCGTCGCCGTAGACGAACTGCCAGGCGCAGACGTCGATCCCGCGGCGGTGCAGCGCCCGCACGAGCCCGGTGCTGAACTGGCTCCAGACGCTGCCGCCGTCGCCCGCCTTCACATAGACGGTGCCGATGCCGGCGCGCTTGGCGCGGGCGGCGATCGCCGGGATGCCGCCCCCCTCGGAGCGCTCGACGTACCAGACCCACATGCCCTGGCGGTCGAACGGGGCGTTGCTGAGGACGGGCGCTTCCTCCACCTGCCCGGCCCCGCCGGTTTCGGCGGCCGCGGCGGGGAGTTGGGCGAGCGTAGCGATCACAGTCAAGACCGCCAGCAGCACCGGGAGTCGGTGTCGGCTCGAAGTGCTTCTGGACCTCACGTCTGCTGTAAACACCGTAGCGCGCAAAGCGCCGCTCGGGGGAATTTTCATCGCCCGTCTGGGTACCGGACGGGAACCGCCTCGCCGGATCACAGCTGAATGGTGGCCGATTGGTCGTGTTACTGCTTTGACAGCATCGGGGAGCGGGTAGAAGCTGTTATGGCCGATGGGGAGAACATCTCCTGGGGAGAGCGGCCCGCCTACGCTCTCGCTCGTGACAAGCGCGACGGGCCGGTGCGGAGCGACGCCGTGAAGGACGCGCTGGCCCGCGCGGTCGTCTCCACGGCGATGAGCCGCGGCGTTCGCAACGGCCGCATCGAGGTCGTCGAGGACGGGCGCCGCCGTGGCTTCGGCCCCGCCGACGCCGACCTGCGCGCCACGGTCACCATCAACGACCCGGCCGCCTGGCGCGGCCCGCTGCGCGGCAGCGTCGGGCTCGGCGAGGGCTACGTCGACGGGCTCTGGGAGACCGACGACCTCGTCGCCCTGATCCGCATCGCCGCCCGCGAGCTGCGCGAACTCGACGGGCTGCGGGGGGCCGTCGCCCGCCCACGCGGACTCCTGCACCGGGTAAGGCGGTTAGTGCCGGAGAACACGCGGGCGGGCGCCCGGAAGAACATCTCCGCCCACTACGACCTCGGCAACGACCTCTTTGCCGCCTTTCTGGACGAACGGATGATGTATTCGTGCGCATACTTTCGGCGGCCGGGGGCCAGCCTCGAGGAAGCGCAGGTCGCCAAGCTCAACCGCATCTGCCGCCAGCTGCGGCTCGACCGCGACAGCCACCTGCTGGAGATCGGCAGTGGCTGGGGCGGGCTCGCCGTCCATGCCGCCCGCGAGCACGGCTGCCGGGTGACGACGACGACGATCTCGCGCGAGCAGCACGAGCTGGCCAGCCGGCGGGTGCGCGAAGCCGGCCTCGAGGACCGGGTGACGGTGCTGCTGGAGGACTACCGCGACCTGCGCGGCAGCTATGACCGGCTGGTCTCGGTGGAGATGATCGAGGCGGTCGGCTGGCAGTACTTCGACGACTTCTTCCGCCGCTGCGACCAGCTGCTCTCGCCCGACGGGCTGATGCTGCTGCAGGCGATCACGATCGACGACTCCATCTACGAGATCGAGAAGGGCGCCCGCAGCTTCGCCAACACCCACGTCTTCCCCGGTGGCTGCCTGCCGTCGAAAGAGGCGATCGCCGACTGCGTCGGCCGGGTGACCAGCATGCGCCAGATCTGGCTCGACGACATCACCGCGCACTATCCGCCGACGCTGGCCGCCTGGCGCGAGCGCTTCCTCGGCGCCTGGGAGCGGCTGCGGCCGCGCGGCTACGACGAGCGCTTCCGCCGCCTCTGGGACTTCTACCTCTCCTCCTCGGAGGCGGGCTTCCGCGAGCGCCGGATCGGCGACGTGCAGGCGCTGTTCGCGAAGCCTGGGTGGCGGTGAGCGAAGCGCGCGAGCCGCTGCCGTCGATCCACGGGCTCGGTGGTTCGCGCAGCATCTGGGAGCCGGTGATCGGCCTGCTCGAGCCGGAGCGCGGGATCGAGCGCCCGCACGTGGCCGGCAACTCGCTCGGTGGCTGGGTGGTGCTGAAAATGGGCCGCTGCGGCTAGGGGCGTGTCTGACCTAGGGGGTCCTATATGTCCCTAAGCTCAGACACGCCCCCGTCTGGGAGAGTTTCCGGACGCCAGCGAACGAGGAGGAGCAGCGTGATCGTCGAGAGGACCGAGAACCCGATGTGGCTGTCCAACGCCTATCTGGTGGCCGACCCGGAGGCCGGAACCGGCGTGCTGATCGACGGCAACGACGAACTGGGGCCGCTGCTGGAGCGGATCGAGCGCGACGGAATCGGCATCACCCACATCCTCGTCACCCACCCCCACGGCGACCACGTCGCCGGCCTCGCCGAGGCCCGCAAGGCGCTCGGCAACCCACCGCTGGTCGCCCACGAGGCGACCGCCGCCGAACTCGACGAAGAGGTCGAGGTGATCCTCGGCGACGGCGACAAGCTGCGGGCCGGCAGCTTCGAGGTCGAGGCGCTCTACACCCCCGGCCACGCCGCCGGCCACCTCGCCTTCCTCATCGACGGCAGCGACCTCTTCACCGCCGACGTCCTCTTCAAGGGCACGGTCGGGGGGACTATGGCGCCGGGCGCCAGCGGCTTCGACGACCTCAAGGCCTCGGTCATGCGGCTGATGGAGCTGCCGCCGGAGACCCGCGTCCATCCCGGCCACCGCGAGCCGACGACGGTCGGCGAGGAGTGGGAGCAGAACCCGTTCGTGCGGATCTGGCGCGGCCTCGACGCGACCGGCGAGGAGAGCGTCACCGTCTGGGGGCGGACGGCGACTCTGAAACTGTGGGCGCCCGACTACGACGGCGGCAACAAGGCCTGGATCGTCTTCGAGGACTCCAACGAAGAAGCGATCGTCGGCGGCTCCCAGGTCGAGCGCAGCTGACGCGTCTGCAGTTAGACGTCTATAGGACGTCCTGGAGCAGACGGGTGACGCGGCGAGGCCCGCCGGAGCGGGCCTCGCGTGCAGGTAGTCGGGTAGGAGATGCGGGGACCGTTGGCGACGACTTTCGCCTTGTTGGCCTTGAACAGCGTCGCCTGCTGGACCTTGGCGATCTGCAGCTTGGGTCTGAGTGGTTGGCGCTGTGCCTTGACTCAGGTTCGCCGGGAACAGCCGCCGCAACTAGTCACACCACTAGACGCCCCAGGGGTGATTCTCTCGCCCCTGCACCTCTGCCTGGAGGCGCTACAGGTCGCGGGTGGTGACGGCGCCGGACTGCAGCGCCCGCTCGACCAGCGCCACGCGCTTCTGGTTCTGCGGCAGGTCGCCGACGCCGAGCTTCTCGAAGAGGGCGCGCATGTGCGTCTTGACCGCGTCGACGCTGAGGTGCAGCTCGGCGCCGATCTCCTGGTTCGTCGCCGGGGTCGCGAAGCTGCCGCCGTCCTTATAAGGACGGCAGAGGGCGATCAGCACCTTGCGCTGGGCCGGCGAGACCGTCGCGGCGGCCGGCACGTCGGTGGCGATCGCCGTCGCTTCCGGAGCGCCGTCGCCGGGGCGGCGGTAGATGACCGTCGTGCGCCCGAAGCGGATCGCGTCGCCGTCGCGCAGGTGGCGGCGGCCGTGGACCCGCACCTCGTTGACGTAGGAGCCGTTGCGGGAGAGACCGTCGTCGACCAGCGTGCACTCGCCGCGCACGACCGCGATCTGCGCGTGCAGCGCCGAGACCTCCTCGTCCCAGCCGAGCCGCACGTCGGCGGACTCGCCGCGGCCGACCCACAGCTCCGCCGCCCCCTCGGGGATGGGAACGATCCGCTGCTGGTCCTCGCCGTCGCGGAAGACCAGGAACGGGCGCCCGGCCCGTTCCGCCTCGATCTGCGCCTTCAGCTCCGGTGCGCTTGCCGCCCGTGGCCCGTGCATGCCGACGATCCTAGGAGTCCGAACGGCAGCCGTCACGAGCGGCTCGTGCCCTCCGGCTTTAATCGAACGCCCTCCTTTGGACGAATGTGCGATTGGTCGTCGTGGACATAACCCGCACACTGACTCGATGGACGCGACCGACATCCAGGAATTCTTCTTCGCCTGGTACCCCGTCTTCGGGGTCATCTTCATGGCGATGCTGCTGTTCGTCTTCCTCAAACTGATGCGCAGCACGGTCGGCTCGACCAAGCCGGAAACGGTCAAGGCGAGCAAGACCAAACCGGTGCTGTGGGAGGAGGTCCAGGGCGTCGACGCCGCCAAGGACGAGCTGATGGACGTGGCCGAGTGGCTGCGCGAACCGGACCGCTTCGCCGCCCTCGGCGCCCAGCCGCCGCGGGGCGTGTTGCTCTTCGGCCCGCCCGGAACCGGCAAGACGATGCTGGCGCGAGCGGTCGCCGCCCAGGCGGGGGTGGACTTCTTCGCCGCCTCCGGCTCCAGCTTCGTGGAGATGTTCGTCGGCCGTGGCGCGGCGCGGATCCGCCGCCTCTTCAAGGAGGCGCGCAAGTCCGGGCGCGCGGTGATCTTCATCGACGAGCTCGACGCGATCGGCGGCGCCCGCAGCGGCGGCGGTGGCGACGGCGGCTCGAGCGAGCGCGAGCAGGCGCTGAACCAGCTGCTGGTCGAGCTCGACGGCTTCGAGAAGGACAACAACACGGTGATCGTGATCGCCGCCTCCAACTACGTCGACAAGCTCGACAAGGCGCTGCTGCGTCCCGGCCGCTTCGACCGCCAGGTGCTGGTCTCCCCGCCCGACCGCGACGGCCGCGAGGCGATCCTCCGCAGCCACGCCAAAGGCAAGCCGCTGGCCGCCGACCTCGACCTCACCGACGTCGCCCGCAAGACGACCGGGATGACCGGCGCCCAGCTGGCCAACGCGCTCAACGAGGCGGCGATCATCGCCGGCCGCGCCGGCCGCGACGCGACCGGGCGCGAGGACCTCGACGAGGCGCTGCTGCGGCAGTCGGTCGGCTCCACCCAGGCCCGGCGCCTGAGTGCGAAGGAGCGGCGGATCGTCGCCTACCACGAGGCCGGCCACGCGCTCTGCCGCAAGCTGCTGGGGCTCGACCCGCCGGAGATCCTCAGCATCGTCCCGCGCGGGCCGGCGCTGGGCTTCGTCGGCCACTCGCCGCGGGAGGACAGCTACCTCAAGTCCCGCGACGAGCTGCTCGACGAGGTGGTGACGCTGCTGGGCGGCCGCGCCGCCGAGGAAGAGGTGATGGGCGAGTCCTACTCGGGCGCGGTCGACGACCTCTCGCGGGTGCAGATGGTCTGCAAGCAGATGGTCGCCGAATTCGGGATGGGGGTCGCGCTGGACCACGACGGGCCGGCGCCGATCGCGATGCCGACCGGCGATTACGCGGTCTCCGACCAGACCCGCCGCGACGTCGACGTCGCGGCGATGACCCTGGCCCGCGACGCCTACCGACGGGCGCGGGCGCTGCTCGCGGCCAACCGCGAGTGCCTCGACGCCCTCGCCGCCAACGCGCTCGAGCGCGAGACCCTGACCCGCGAGGAACTCGACGAGATCTTCGCCGCCCACCAGCTGCGCGAGCTGGTCGAGTCGCGCGGCTCCGGCGCCGCCCTTGTCGCGATGGCTCGCCAGGCCCGCGAGTAGCATTACTGGCCAGATGGCCAGGATGAGCGACCAGACCTACTACTTCCCGCCCGGCCGCTCGATGGCTCGCCGCGTCCACGGCGAGCGCTCGGTCGGCCTCCTCTACGGCCAGCGGGCGCTGCTGATCGGCGCGCTGGAACCGCTCACCTACACCGGCACGATGATGAGCACCAAGGCGGGCGAGTGGCCGTTCACGCGCCTTGCGCGCACGGCCAAGATCCAGGAGACGGTCTTCCTCGGTACCCGCACCGAAGCCGACAAGGCGCTCGCCGCCGTGCACCGGCTGCACGAGCGGATCAACGGCTCGCTGTCCGAGCCGGCCGGTCCCCACCCCGCCGGCGCCGCCTACTCGGCCTTCGACCCGAAGCTGATGCTGTGGACGCTGGCGGTCATCGCCGACTCCGGCCGGGCGATGTACGAGGCGATGGTGCGCCCGCTGAGCGAAGCCGAGCGCGAGGCGCTCTGGCAGGACTACGTCCGTTTCGGCGAGCTGTTCGGCCTGCCCCGGGCCGACGTGCCCGCCAGCTACCGCGAGTTCAGCGCCTGGTTCGAGGGACGACTGTCCTCGCCCGACCTGCACGCGACCCCGCACGCGCTGGAGATGGCGCCGCTCGTCGCCTTCAAGCAGCCGGTGCCGGCGGCGGCCCGCGGCAACCTCGTCGCCCAGAACCTCGTGATCAAAGGCACCCTGCCGCCGCGGGTTCGGGAGATCTTCGGCATCGGCTGGAGCCGCGCCCACGAGACCGTCTTCCGCTCGATCACGGCGGCCCACCGCCGCGCCCGCCCCGCCTTCCCGCGGCCGATGCGCCGCGGCCGCAACGACGCCTTCTTCGACGTCGTCACCCAGGCCGAGCGCCGGCGCGGCGGCACCGTCACTCCGGAGTTGCCGGCGGGCGTCAGCTGAGCTGACTACATTCGCTTGATCGCAGCCGAGTAGCCTGCCGACACCGCAGCCGCACCTTCTGCCCCGCGGCCGGTTACAGCCTGGGAGGCACCATGACTTCACGCTCGCGAACTCCGATCCTGACCGCCCTGCTGGCACTGGCGCTACTGGTGCCGGCAAGCGCCGAGGCGGCCGTGGAACGGACGGTTTCGGTCACCGCTGACGCCACCCTGAAGGTGCCGAACGACAGCGCCAGCCTCGGCTTCTCGGTCAGCCGCGAACGGCGCACGCGAGGCGCGGCGTTGCAGGCGATCTCGGGCGGCCTGCGCCGGGTGATCACCGCGGTCCAGGGAATCCCCGGCGTCGGCGACATCACCACCGGCCGGATCTCAGTTCGCAAGTCGTTCCGCGGCAAGCGGGTCGTCTACCGCGCGGTGGAGGGCATCGGCGTCACCCTGCACCAGCCCGACAAAGCCGGGGAGCTCGTCACGGCGGCAATCGGCGCCGGCGCCACCGGTGTCCGCGGTCCCAACTTCTTCGTCGGCGACACCGAAGCGGCCTTCGCCAATGCACTCGCAGCCGCTTTCGACAAAGCCAAGCTGCGGGCCACCGCGCTCGCCACCAGGGCCGGTGGGACCCTGGGCCCGGCGCTGACGATCGACGAAGGCGAAGGGCCCGAACTAATCCCGCAGCTCAAGGAGGCATCGGGTTCCCCAGCGGCCGACTGCGTCACTTCGAGCCCGGCGAGTCCCGGCCCCAGCCCGGTCGCGGTGAAGAGGATCGGAAGACGGTGCGCCGCCGCGCCGCCGCCAGTCAAGCCCGGCACCTCGACGGTGACCGCAACGGTCCACGTCGTCTTCGCCCTGCAGTAAGTAGGGCGCTGGCCGGGCCCGACGGAGCGGGACGGTGGCTAAGCGAGAAGGGCCGCTCCAGCGGCCCTAGACCCGCGAGGTTCCCCTGCCACGGAACATCGGCAGAAGGAGCAGCACCAATCCGATAACGATGCAGATGATCCCCAGGGCGTAGTTGACCAGTACGGCCAGGAGAATCCCGATGATGATGAGTATCAGTGCTAATGGCATGCCACCGAGCTACCCCTCGGAAAGATCGATAAACCCGACCAGTGGCTAGGAAGCACGTCTGCACGCGGCGAGTGGGCGGTACTGGGCTCGAACCAGTGACCCCTTCCTTGTAAGGGAAGTGCTCTCCCAACTGAGCTAACCGCCCGGATCCAATCGCTGCTCTGATTATGAACAGAGTTTGAACCGGGGCAAGGGGCGCTCCGTATGTTTAGACGATGACGAGCACGATGTCCCAATACCGGTGGCAGCCGATCGCTACGGTGGCCGTGGCGCTGTGCCTGCTGCTGGTCGGCATCAGCGGCGCCGGCGCCGCAGCCGGCTCGACCGCCACCGCGAGCAAGGTCAAGATCGTCAGGATGGTCAACTTCGCCTTCAAGCCAGCGACGCTGACGATCGCCAAGGGAAGCTCGGTCTCCTTCTCCAACTCCAGCAGTGCGAGCCACACGGCGACCCGCGGCGGCGCCTTCGACACCCGCCGGATCAAGCCCGGCAATTCGGCCACCATCCGCTTCAAGCAGAAGGGGACCTTCCCCTACCACTGCACGATCCACCCGTCGATGCGCGGCAAGATCGTCGTCAACTAGCCTCAGCGCCGACATGGACTCGCGGATCCTCTGGCGGGCGGCGCTGGTGCAGCTGGTCGCAGTCGCCGTCCTCTCCACTGCCCTCGGCCTCATCCTCCCCAACGACTTCTTCGCCGACTGGGGCTGGTTCGCCGGCCCAGCCTCCTGGCTGCTCTGCGCCGCCTTCACCGCCCGCGTCCTGTATCTGCCACTGGTGCCGACCCTGATCGGCGCGGTGCTCGCCGGGCTCCCGAGTCTGATCGCCGTCCTGATCGGCCTGCACTGGGCCGGCGCCCTCCTCGCCATCGCCCTCTTCGCCCTCTGGTGCGCGCGACTGCCGCGCCCGGACGCCGCCCGGGCCTAGTCGCCGAGCTTGACGCTGACCCTGGCGCGGGACTCGTTGCTGCGCGCATGGGCGACGAATTCCTCGATCCCGGCACGGCCGACATGAGCGACCGATCCAGCGATCAGCAGCAGGAACCCCGATCCGGCCGAGCCGGCGAGGAGCGTCACCAAAGCGACGAACATCAGCAGGTAGAAGGCGAGCGCCAACCCTTCGGCGACCTCCTCGAGCTTGTCCAGACCGATGCGGCTCATCGGCTCTAGCTTCGCCAGGCAGGCGCGCTTCCCTTGCGCCCCCTGCTCTCAACCGGCGTCCCCCTCATCAGGGCGAGCCCCTGAACCGGCCCCCTGAGCTTCGACCGCTCCCTCGTCCCGCGATCCGGCTCCAGAGAGGGCCGGGCCGTAGGATCGCCGGCATGGATCTGGGGATCGAGGGACGCGTGGCGCTGGTGATGGGCGCGAGCCGCGGAATCGGCCGCGGAATCGCCGCCGCTCTGGCCCGCGAGGGCACCCGCGTGGCGATCGCCAGCCGCTCCGCCGAGAAGCTCGACGAAGCCGCCACGGCGATCGGCGAACGCGCCGTCCCGTTCGTCGCCGACGCCGCCGACATCGACCGGCTCGCCGCGCTGCCGGGCGAGGTCGCCACCGCGCTCGGGCCGGTGGACATCCTCATCGCCAACACCGGCGGGCCGCCGATGGGCGGCGCCTTCGACCACGGCCTCGACGAGTGGGAACACGCCTACCGCTCGCTGGTCCTCGCTCCCAAGGTCCTCGCCGACGCGGTCGTCCCCGGGATGCGGGAGCGCGGCTGGGGACGGATCGTCAACGTCGGCTCGACCTCCACCGAGGAGCCGATCCCCTACCTCAACCTCTCCAACGCGCACCGGATGGCGGCGGTCGGCTACCTGAAGACCCTCTCGCGTGAGGTCGCCGGCGACGGGATCACGGTCAACACCGTCGCCACCGGCAAATTCGCCACCGAACGCCTCGCCGACAACGCCGGCTCGCTCGAGCAGGCCGAAGCGGCCGCCCGCAGCGAAGTCCCGGCCGCGCGCCTGGGCCAGCCTGAGGAGTACGGCGACCTCGTCGCCTTCCTCTGCTCCGAGCGCGCCGCCTACATCACCGGCACCGTGATTCCGATCGACGGCGGCATGCTGCGCTCGACCTGATCGGCGCGTCGTCGCGGCGGCGGCTGTCCGCTGGAGGATCAGGTCAGACGATCGGCGGCGGCGTGCCCTCGGCGGTCGCGGCGAGCTCGGGGTCCCAGCCGCAGGTGCGGCAGGAGTGCTGGAAGGCCGAGCGGGTGAATTCGAGCGCCAGCCGGTGCGGGTCCTCGGCGGTGACCACGTCCTCCCAGTCGAGCAGGTACTCGCCGAGGTCCTCGTCCCAGCGCGACTGCGGTGGTGAGAGCTGGCCACCGGCAAAGGCCTCGGTGGCCGGGTGGGCGTAGGCGTAAAAGGCGGCTTTGCCGTATTTGGCATCGCCCGGCCACCAGCCGACGGCGATCTCCTGGGAGTCCATCGCGTTGCGCATGATGAAGTCCTCGGAAGGCGGCGTGGCGGGGTCGCCGGAGTAGAGATTGACCGCGAGGTCGAACGAGCCCCACCAGGCGTTGACCGGCGTCGAGCGGCCGCGATACGGGGCCCGAAAGGCGGCCAGAACCTGCGCCGCCCGGGTCGCCGCGGCGAAGTAGGTCTCGATATGGGTGACGTCGTAGCGCGCGTGCTCGCTGTCCTCGTCCAGCGCCACGGTCCAGGGCACCTCCTGCGGCGTCGGATCGATCGCGGCCGGCCCGGCGAGCTCCCCGACCGCCGCGAGCACCTCCCGCGTGACCTCCCCGACCGCCCGGTTCGGGGTCAACGCAACAGCCCGCCGACCACCGTCGCTGAGCTCGACCACCGCCTCGTGCCGGTGCAAATCGATGACGACGACGAACGCCCCCGCTCCGCTGGGGGCCGGCAAGGGAGCCGTCTCCCACCCCCGCGCCGTCAACCGCAGCGCCGCGTGCTGCAACTGCGGCTCCGCCGGGCCCAGCGTCGCCGCGAGCTTCCCGAGCACCTGCGTGTGCGCGTGCAGCGTGTCGCAGGTCTCACTCCAATCTTCATAAGAGATGGAAGGCCATCCGCTCGCCATGTGTCGAGGATAGGCGTTCGCTACAGTTCACCTTATGGTTAACGATTCATTCAGGGCGCTCTCCCATCCGATCCGCCGGGAGATCGTCGAACGCCTCGCCTTTGGCCCGTCGACCGTCGGTGAAGTCACGCGCGGCTTCGACGTGTCCAAGCCCGCGATCTCCAAGCACCTCAAGGTCCTGGAGGAGACGGGCGTCATCGCCCGCGTGGTCGAAGGCCGGACGCACCGGCTCTCGCTCGAGCCGAAAGCGCTCGACGAGGCGGCAGACTGGATGGATCGCCAGCGCGCCCATTGGGAGCGCCTATTCGATGTCGTCGATGAGTATCTGAAGGAGGAGTCGAAATGAACATGCCGCCAATTGTCTCGCCGCAAGAGTGGGCGTCCGCCCGCGAGGAGCTGCTGGTCAAGGAGAAGGAGCTGACCCGGGCCCGCGACGCGCTGGCCGCCGAACGCCGCCGGATGCCGCGGATGGCCGTGGAGAAGGAGTACCGCTTCGAGGGCCCGGACGGGCCGGCCAGCCTGCTCGACCTGTTCGAGGGGCGCGGTCAGCTGATCCTCTACCGCTTCTTCTTCGAGCCCGGCGTGAGCGGCTGGCCCGAGCGCGGCTGCCCCGGCTGCTCGTTCGTGGCCGACCAGGTCGGTCATCTCGCCCACCTGAACGCGCGCGACACCACGTTCGCGAACATCTCGCGCGCCCCGCAGGCCGACATCGAGCGCTGGAAGGCGCGGATGGGCTGGGACATGCCCTGGTACACGGTCACCGACGACTTCGACGCCGACTTCGGCGTCGACGAATGGCACGGCACCAACGCCTTCTACCGCGACGACGATGATCGGATCTTCCGCACCTACTTCATCGACAAGCGCGGCGACGAGCACCTGGGCAGCGCCTGGGCCTACCTCGACATCACCGCGCTCGGTCGCCAGGAGAAGTGGGAGGACTCGCCGGAGGGCTACCCGCAGACTGAGCCCTACACGTGGTGGAACCTGCACGACGAATACGACGAGTCAAGGAGCCCAAGCGCGTGATCGCGCTTGCTCACGTCGGCGGCGTGCCGGTGGAGGAGCTCCTGCCCTGGCTGGCCGCGCCCGGCACGGTGGTGGTGGCGCGGGCCTGGCTCGCGGTGCAGCTGCGACGCCGAGGGGGCCAGGCCCGATGAGTGGGGAGACGCTGCTGATCGAGCGCACCTTCCAGGCTCCCGCCCAGGCGGTCTTCGACGCCTGGACCAGCGAGGAGGTGATGCGGCGCTGGTTCCACGGCGAGCATGCCTGGGAAACCCCCGTCGCCGAGGTCGACCTACGCCTCGGCGGCGCCGTCCGCGTCGTCATGCGCGACCCGGACAAAGGCGTCGAGTACGGCGGCGGCGGCCACTACACCGAGATCGACCCCCCGACCCGCCTCGCGTTCACCTGGAGCTGGGACGACGACAGCGACCGGGACACCCTGATCGCGCTCGACTTCGAGGAGGCCGAAGGCGCGACCACGGTGCGCCTGACCCACAGCCGCCTCCGCGACCAGGAATCGGTCCTCTCCCACGAGAGCGGCTGGAACGCGTGCCTCGACAACCTCGGGCGCGCGCTCAGCGGGGCTTGACGGCGACGAGCAGCGCCATCTCCAGCCACTTCCAGTAGCAGTCGACGTCCGCGAAGCCGAGCTCGCGCAGCCAACGGAGCTGCGTCTCGACGTCGAGGAGGCAATCCGACGGATCCTCATGCTCGATCGGCTCGCCGATCGCCGCGAAGAAGGCCAGATGGAGGCGCTGGGTCGGCGAGGCCACATGCTCGAAGTTGGCGAAGACCCCGCCGGGCTCGAGCAGGTCGAGCACCTCGCCGTAGAGCGAGCGCTTGCGCTCATGCTCGAGGTGGTGGATGGCGAAGGAGGAGACGACGGCATCGAACCGCCCATCGGCAGGCAACGGCTCGGTGAGATCGTGCTCGATCAGTTCGATGCGACCGTCGGCGGCGAAGCGCTCACGCGCCGCCGCCAGCATCGGCTCCGAGAAGTCAAGGCCCACTCCGAGCATGTGAGGGCGCTCGGCCTGCAGCAGGGCGAGCAACCGGCCATCTCCCGTTCCCAGGTCGAGGACGCGGAGGGCATCGACCGGCACCTGCTCGAGCAGGACGCTCTCCCCCTCCGCGCGGCGCGGGAACTCATCGGCGCGGCGAAGGTAACGCTGGATTTTCTCCCCGTCGCTGGTCCACTCCTCTCCCCGCATGAATCCTCTTCCTCCGCCTCGTGGAAATATCGCCCGATCTTCCCCGCAAGACAGGGGCGCCGCCTCCTCAACATGAGAGTCTCGACCTGCCGCGATTCAGCAAACCGGGAAACGAAAGGGCCGACGGACAGCCACGACGTCAACGGATCAGCGTGAGCTGGGGCATGATCCTCCCGGGCGAGCGATTGCCGGCGGCATCGACGGCGGTGAGCGTGAGGCTGGCGATCGTCTGTTGGCGACGGCGTAGGCGCAAACCGCCACCGCCCCCGTGAACCAGCCGTAGCGCCGCCTGGCCGGCGACCGCGGTGCCGACCAGGGCGACGGCGTATGCCGAGGTTTTGGTGGCTGGGGCACTCCTGCTAAAGAAAGCGAGCCTGATGTCGATCCCGCTAGAGGTGGATCTTCCCGACCCAAGCACTGAACCCACTCGAAAGGGACCGGGCTTCTTGCTGCGCGCCGTCCTGCTGGTCGCGGTGATCCCCGCCCTCATCGTTGTGGGCTACGGCGCTTTCTCCCTACAGGGTCATCAAGAGGACTTTCCTTCTCAGCCGATGCAGACCTGGCCGATAGGGATTTCCTCCCTTGCGCTCGCAGCAACCCTTGCGTGGGCCGTTGTGCGACCTTCGCGAGGACTTCAGCCGGCTGTCATCGCGATAGCCCTCGTGGTCTTCGTGGCGGCCTGGGCCACCTTTCTGCCTTAAACCGCGCCCCCGCGGACCGTTGGTTGAAAAGGACGAAGGTCAGCCGCATTGGCAGTGGGATTGCCGTGGTGATGAGACCGGAATGCGACCCAGATTTCCGTCAGCCGTCGAGCTAGTAACTACCGGGATCTCTATGGATGAATCTCGGCAACAGCCCACTCAATAGCCAGCGCAGCCCACCGCAACGCACTCGCGGAAGCGACCGCTTCGGGGTTGCCCAATCCATAGCGAAGCGCCGCCGCGTACGGCGTGAGTCGATCCGCATCAGCGAGATCAGCGGAAAGCTCGAACCCGGCGTCCTCGCAGAGCTGCATAAGGAGACCGATGTCGTGCGTAAAGGGAAATTCCAGACCGCGACTCGCGATAGCTGCCTTAAGGGACTTCTCCACCGCCTGCTGCGCGTGGAATCCCACTGGCGAATCGGAAACCCGTCCCTGTCCAAGGCTTCCGCGGAGGCGAGATCCTCACGGGCCAGAGCCAGCAGATCGCCGGGAAGGTCCGGGCTCTTGCTCATCCCGCGAGGACACGGCCCTGCGAGAGAGCTGCGTGGACGAGGCCGCCGCGCACCTCCCGCCACTGATCGGCATAGGCGCGGCTGACGACGATGACATCTGCCGGCATCCGCAAGTCGCGCAGGGTCCGGTGCAGACGAACCGACTCCTCTGCCCCATTGGCGACCTCGGGCTCGACGACGAGGAAGTCCACATCGCTGTGCATATTGGCCTCCCCGCGGGCGTGCGAGCCAAACAGGATCACCTGCGCATCGGGAGCAGCGGCAGCCAAACGGCGTCCCGCCTCTGCGATCAGCGTCTCGTCAATCACCCTCATAGCTGAAATCGTAGTCGCCGCTATGGATCGAGCGGCAAGCGCCTTCAGCTTCGTAGGCGGCCAGACCCATCCGGTTGGCCGAAATCATTCGCGGCTGGGGACGATCCCGATCCAGGTCACCGAGGGATCTCGGGGCCCGCGGAAGAGTTGAAGGTCTGAGCCGACCACGCTCCGCGAAAACTCGGGCTTGAGGCGGATCTCGACCAGTACGGTCTCTGATCCAGGGACATGGCGTACCAGCCGCCCGGCGATCTGATGGCGCCAGTAGACACCACTGGCCTGGCGGACGGCAGCCAGTGCGTTCAAAGGGAACTCGGCCGTGTACCTCAAGGGCGCATAGCCGACGAGCTGCCCCGGCGGAACAATGTCTTCGGGGTTCTCGGTACCGGAGGTGGGCTCCCCGCAAATCTGGACGGGGAGCGGCTGCGCAAGATGGTCCGCCATGAGCTTTGCGATGCGCAGGTCGGTGCCGAAGGCCATCGCCCTGCGGGAGTTCGATTCCAACCAGGCATTGCCGATCCGTCGGTACAGGCGGGCCCGTTCCAACGAGGTCCGAGCCCAACGATCCACCAGCCGGGCCTTGTCCGGGGCAGGGCCAAGCGCCGTGATCGTTCGGTACTGCCCCACAAGAGCGTCGGCCCATGCGTAGCGAATCTCGGCCTCGATCCTCGGCCCGCCCCAATCCATCTCTTCGCCAATCGCTTCGGCCTTTTCCTCGCCTTCGATTCCACGCTGGAAGCTCTCAACGCAGATCTCATCGACATCTCGGGCGTATGCGTCGAGCTTGGAGCCGGACAGGTGGGGAGAGAACCCGCACCCCATCGAGCCGATAGCGCAGACAAACGCGATCAGGGAACAGACCGTGCGGGGCGACGTCATTAGTGGGGCGTATCGACACGTCGGTGTCCGGCCTTGACCCGCCCCTCAGGCTTCGGCCACATCTCGAGGAATGCCGAGAGCCACCCGCGCCGCCGCCAGACCCGCCCTATGCGTGGTCTCGACGGCCGCCAGATTGAAAGGCTGAGGGTTATCCGCATCAGAAGCCGGTCCCGCCGAAGGACATCCTGCATCCACTTGCGGGGGGAAGGGCTTTCGGGTCGAGCTCCACAAGGTCAACTGCGAAGTTGTGAACGCGATGATCGTAATGCTCAACGGTCGCGCTCTTCATCAGACTCTGACTCTCGCGTCGGAACGCGGGCATCGAGTGACGTGGTTATGTAGTTCCCCAACGCATTCGGTCGTAGATCGGCTGCACTGTCAGCAGGGTGCTCGCTCCTTCACCGTCGAATCAGTCTCGCAATAGCCCGCAGCGTGTCGCGCAGTCACAGCCACGGCGTGCGATGAGATGTTTATCATCTCGTTTCAAGATGTCTTACATCGCAAGCCGAGCAACGACCGACCGCCTTCTTTCGGCCCTGGGCGAGCACGTGGCCGCGCTCGGCCAGGGCTTCGAACTGGTCGTAATCGGCGGATCGGGTCTGCTGGCCCTCGGGCTCATCGAGCGGTCGACGCGTGACGTCGACCTGCTCGCCCTCCGGTCCGGCGACGAGCTGGGTACCGACAAGCCGCTGCCGGCGGTGCTGGGAGCCGCTCGCGATCGCGTGGCCCGCGACTTCGCCCTCCCCGCAGACTGGCTCAATCCCGGCCCGACGGATCTACTCGAGTTCGGCCTGCCGGAGGGGTTCCTCGACCGCCTCGAGCGCCGGGACTACGGGGACAGCCTGACCGTCTACTTCGCCTCACGCTATGACCAGATCCACTTCAAGCTCTACGCGCTGGTCGACCAGGGACCCGGGAAGCATGAGGCCGATCTCCGGGCGCTCTCGCCCACCGAAGAGGAGCTCTTCGCGGCCGCTCACTGGAGCCGCTCGCACGATTCCTCAGAGGGCTACGCCCAGATGCTTCGCGGTGTTCTCACTCACTTGGGAGTCGACGATGTCGATCTCGGACACTAAGCAAGACCTACAGAGTCACCTTGTCGCCTTCCTCTGGAGTCAGTGGGCGCAGATTGGCGTTCTCGCAACCACCGACCGCAAGGACCGCTGGGCGGCAGACCCCGAGGCGCTCCTCCTGCTGACCTTCGAGGTTGGGCGCGAAGAGCCCCGTCTCTTCGATGAGGTGCAGGATTGGTTGGCGATGAACGAGCGACTGATCAGCATCCAACGCCTGCGCAACCTGGCCCGCGACGACGAGGATCACGCCCTGATCGAGGCCGTGGTGGGCTGGCTGGGAGGCCGGCGAAAGCGAGCGCGCCTGGAGGCACGGGCGAGGGCGGTCGAATCGACTGACCCGGAGCCGTTCTTCCGCAACTCCCGACTGCCGGTCGCCGACCCCGACCCGGCATTCCTCGCACAGGGATTCGCGAAGGCTAAGTCCGAGCCATCCGGCAAGTCCCAGGCTCCCCAGGTCTTGCTCCCGATCAACTTTGCCTTCCGCCTTCGCCTGCTGTTGGGAATCGGCGCCCGCGCCGAGGCCATGCGCGTGCTCCTTACGATCGACGCGCCTCGAACCAACATCCAGGCGATCGCCGCATCCACCGCCTACACGAAGCGCAATGTCCAAGAGGCCGTTACCTCCCTCAGCGCCGCCGGCGCTCTGGATGCCTTCGAAGTCGGCAACGAACAACGCTTCTCCGCCCCGCGCGATCGCTGGTCACACTTCCTCACGCTCGACGACCTTCCCCGTCACGAGGACTGGCCCCAGCTCTTCGCCGTCTACCGCAAGGTTCTTCGCTGGCTGGCCGATCCGGCCCATGAGGCCCTAAGCGAATACATGCTCTCCAGCGAAGCCCGAACCCTGGCCGAAGAAGTCACCCCCGACCTCCAGTTCGCGGGAATCGCGATCGATACTCAACCCGACGACTCGGCGTACCTGGAGAGCTTCACCCGACAGCTTCGCGAACGCACTCCGATCTAGCCGGCGCCCGAACAGGCCCTCCGGCGTCTCGCGAAGCTGGCCCTTCGCACGAGCTCCAGCAGGTGGTCGCAACGAGGCTGATCGCCGAGACGGCATCGGCCGGCGCCCATCGCCCGCTCGGCCACCCGCGTCGCTGAAGAATTCCAACAGTCGACCAACAGAGCCGTCCCGACCAAATATCAGTCGGAAGTCTCCCCGGCCCCTGCGCGCTTTCCGGCAAGGAGAGCCCGGGTTCGCGCGGCCACCAGGCCGCCGACCTGGCCATCAGCGGGGACGACCCCCCCGTCGGTGGCCGCCGCCATCCCCTCGAGCGTCTCGGTTGCGACCCGGCGGGCGCGATCGGCAGGGTGTGGCCAGCGGATCGCCTCGCGAACGATGTCCTCGATGCCGACATCCCCCAGTACGACCTGGCCGCCAATCGCCATCGCGGCTTCGTTCCGCAGCCGCGACCAGAGCGCCGTCGGCACGGTGTCATATAGCGGCGCCAGCGAGATCGTCTCGGGATCGGGGTGAAGAAGCGCCAAGTTCTTGCCGTGGGCGTCGGCGTTGCCGATCGCAACGGTGTAGGCGACCACGGCGACCAGTCGGTCGAGCTCTGCGAGCGGATCGGCGCTGTAGGCGTCGAGCAGCTCCGCCGCCTGCTTTAGCGAGGGCCCGACCGTCCCCTGTTCGTACTTCGCCCGCCCACGCGCGCCGCTCGGGTCGAGCCCAAGCGCCTGACAGAGGTCCTCCTGATGGATGCGATGAACCTCTCCGTCGGCGTCGACTACGCGATCGAAGCGCGAGACGATCAGGCAGCTGTGGCCGCCAAGCTCGACCGTCTCGGTCTCGATCGTGGTCAGCGATACCGCGTGGGCGATGGCAAGACATTCCCCCTCGGCTTTGATCAGTCCGGGAAAGCGGGTGTCCTCGCGCTTCAGGATGTGGGTCGAGGGCCGGCCACCCAGCGGCCGGCCCCAGCCACCGTCGGGGAGGCGGACCAGGAGGAGCTTGTCCTGTAGTCCCGCGAGCGAGAGCTCAGAGTCCTCGTGGGCTCCGAGCGGGTGCTCTTCGAGGTCTTCGACCGCCTCAGAGAGGCCGGTGCCCTCATAGGGTTCGACACCACCCTCGCGTGGCTCGGGGTCCTCGGTGCCGATCACAAGCGCTCCAGCGACATCGCGTCCATAGCGGCCGAGAAGGCCGAAGACATCGTTGGCGGCGAGCCCTGCCTGAGCGGCCATCGTCGCCAGCGCCTGACCCTCAGGCAGAAGACCGAGACAGAACGGGAAGGCGTCACCGGGAGACCGGGCGAGTGGCAGTGAGCAGGAGATCACCGGGCTGTTCTGCGGCCAGCTGTCCAGTGCCTCCTTGGTGTAGCGGAGGCGGATGCGGGGCCAGCGTGGCTGCTCGAGCTCGGCGACCCGGGTCTCGCCGAGCCAGACGCCGAGACTACTGGCGGTTGCCATGGCTGTCCGGCAGCGTCACGCTCAGCTCGGCTCCCAGCCGCCGCAGCGCGCGGAGACTCCGCTCGAGCGCGATCGTCGCCTCATTCCCGGTCTCCAATTCAGAGAGGTAGGAGCGTTTGAAGCCGAGCTCGTCGGCCAGTGCGCCTTGGCTCAGGCCGCGCTCGCGGCGGGCGCCCGCGATCGCGCGGCCGAGGTCGGCGGGGGTGCGGATACGCCAGCTGCTGGTGGTGGGGTCTGTCGGCATATCCCGAAATTAGCACTAACTGGCGACGTTGTCTGGATATTGCGACAGCGCATCAGATTCTGTGCATGTCGGCAAATTCCGACAGCGCCTCATCGGTTCATGAGTGCCGGATGCCGACCGTTGACAGGAATTTGCGCGGCAGCCCCTCGCTACCGCCCGCAGAGCAAGCGACGCTGAGCGCCCTCCCTGCTGACACACGCACCTCCCCACTGATCCCCGGGCACTGTCGTCGGCTCTCTATGAAGCCAATCTCCACCGGATTGAAAGGCTGAGGGGCTTTGGCTCGGAGAGCCGATCTGAGGCGCTGATGAGACCGAGATGAGACCGAGATGAGACCGCGGGCGGACGGTGACGAGTTGAATCGGCCCTGCACCGACAGCTAGGCTTCGCAAGATGATCAAGGAGCGTAAGAGCAATTGGAGACTGCGGCTCCAATTTATCTCCTGCGGGTTGCTGATCGTCGCTGCCTTCGCTCCGCTTTCCGAGACCCTGCATAAAATCCTGGCCGCGGTGGCTGTGGTGGGGATACTGGTCTTCCTAGCCACCGACTCCCCCGCCGCTCGAAAAGAGTCCGCTCGCTTCGTGGTCCTGCTGGTGGCTTCAGTGGTCTTGGCTCTGCTTCTCTCAGTGAATCCAGTGTGGGCGGCCTTGGTAGTCCTAGTTGGAAGCGTCCTGTGGGACCTCGACAGACAGGAGAACGCCGAGGACTCGGCGGAGGGCGAACGCCCCAGCGAGACCTGGCCCGGTCGCAATTAGGCTGACCGCGTGCGCAGACTTGGCCGTCGAGTCCTTCTCCTCTTCGGGTCCTACTCCGCTGTAATCCTCGCTGTGGTGATCGCAGGGTTCCTTGGCGGGGCGGTAGGAATCTGGGCCTCCGTTCTCTGGGGAGCGGTGCTGCTCGGGGGCCTGGTCCTCTACCTGCGGCGGCGCCGCCGACCCCGCATCGACCCGTGAGCATGCTGGCCATTTAGCGCTAGAATGTGGCCATTATGGAGAAGGCAACCGTAGGCATTCGTGAACTGAAGGACAAAGCCAGCTCAATCATTGATCGAGTCGAGGAGGGCGAGGCGATTACGGTGACGAAGCACGGCCGCCCAGTGGCTCGGATTGTCTCCACGGACACCTCGCCCCACCTATCGGCCCTGATTGCGGACGGAACCGTTCGAGCGCCGGAAGGCCCGCGGTACCTGCCGGCCAAGCCTGCCAAGCTCCGAGGCGAGGGGAAGAGCGCTGCGGAGTACATCTCCGAGGGTCGGCGCTGAGCCTTTACCTCGATACCAGCGCGCTGATCAAGCTTCTGGTCGACGAGGCCGGCGCCGACGAGGCCCGGAGCGCCTATGCCAAGGCTGACGGAGTCCGCACCACGGCGATTGCCTATGTCGAGGCGACCGCGGCCTTAGTCCGGATGCGCAAGGGCCGACGACTGACTCCGACCCAACTCAACCGAGCGCAAGAGGATCTGGAGAACATCTGGCGTGGAATCTTCAGCCATGCCGTCAACGACGCACTTCTTGCGAGTGCCGCCGAGAGTGCCCGGAAGCACTCGCTTCGCGCTTACGACGCTGTTCACCTGGCCGGAGCCCTCTCTTTTGCGACCGGCGAGGAACTCGACTTCGCCTGCTGGGACAAAGAGCTACGGAAAGCCGCCCAGAAGCAGTCCTTCGCGCTGATTCCAAACCATCTCTAGCGTCTTTCCAGAGCCATTCTTCGCCTGAAAGGACGGAAGGACAGGGGCAAAAAAGGGAGCCTGGCGCTACTCCTCTTTGCGAGGAGTCTCCTCGCCGCCCTTCTTGGTCTGCAAGCCCTTCACCTCTAGGCCCTCGCTAGCCAAAAGCTCTTGATCGAGTCGGCGAACGTCCGCCATCGTCGTGCCCTTGGGGAGTCGGTATCCGGCTGGCAATTTCACTGGTTCCATCCCGCTACCCTCCTCACTAGCTCATAGACCTCCGAGTGAAGCCATGGAGGTCTTCCGGTCGCTCCTTGACGACGCCGGGTCATCAGCATCGCGTAGATCTCTGCGACGACCTCATGCGTATATTCGCGACGACGGTAGCCCGCCTCTCGGACGAGTCGAGCGAGAGCTTTTGGCAACAGCTCGACATAGTGCTCACCAGCCGCGATGTCCCCCTCCCCGGCGCGATCGAGAGAGAGCGCATGGCCCCACTCGTGCCAGGCGACTCGGGATAGATCGTAGGTGAAGGTCGGGCCGTCCAGTCCATCAAAGGCGGGATGGCTCTCATTGATCAGAACCACCCGCAGGTCCGGCACCCAAAGGGCCAGGGCGGCGTTCGCCCGGTCGATCTCGCTCTCCGGGAGCGTCCCAAGCCCCGCGGAGCGGAGAAGCTCATCCGTATACGTTCCGAGCGCCCGGCCGCAGACCTCCCACTGATCAGCTCTGATCTCTTTTAGGAGGTCGCGGTCCCCGCGCGGCAGCTCCCGCCACGCCTGCCGCACAATGTCATTCGCGTCATTCCCCACCCTTTATCCCTGGAGTATCCAATCAGGAGAGGGGGACCAACGCGGAAATCATCCGACCAGAACCCGACCGTGTGAAAGTGCCGCGTAGACAAGGCCGCCCCGCGCATCGCGCCAGCGGTCGGCGTAGTCGCGGCTGACGACAATGACATCGGTCGGCAGGCGCAGGTCGCGCAAGGTGCGCTGGAGACGAACCGACTCTTCAGCCTCATTGGCGACCTCTGGCTCGATGACAAGGAAGTCCACATCGCTGTGAGGACTGGCTTCTCCGAGGGCGTGTGAGCCGAACAGGATCACCTGGGAGTCAGGGGCGGCCGCAGCCAAGCGGCGTCCCGCCTCGGCAATCAGGGTCTCATCGACTACCCGCATGAACCGAAATCGTAGTCGCCAGATTGCCCGGCGAACAAGGAGCGAGGGGCGCTGAACTACGACACCCTCCGATGAACCCCCCTAGCGTGTTCCCCTCTAGAGAGCGAAACCGGGGCGGATTGAAAGGAGGGAGGTCGTCCGCGCGGGGAGCGGGATCGCGGCGGCGATGCGACTGAGATGAGACGCAACCCGGTCCGCTTCGGGCGGCACCCAGAAGTTCTCCACGCGCCGCTGCGCAGTCAGACTTTCTCACCTTCTTCACTTCGAGCTTGCAGAAGAGATTCGTTGACCTCGTGCCTGAAAGGTTCCTTGATGTTCTCCAGCATCCAGTTCGGTTTGGCTGGGCCGCCCGGATAGGGAACGAAGAAGCGAAGCCTTTCCTGCGGCGTCATTCCGCGCAATTTTTCTTCAACGTCATCGACGATTTCCTGTTTTGCTCGGGCTTCCCATGCCACTCCTGCCTGCGCCGTCCTGCGACTCGCAGTCAAGAGAACTGCAAGGCCTGCGGCCACTACAGCGGCTCCAGCGGCAAACCCGCCTAGCGAGACTTCATTTATCGCGCCCGCAACTAGGCCGGCCAGAACAATCAATCCGGCACCCAGTGCGGTGCCGATTGCCTGCGCCAGAACGTTTTCGAGAAACGAAATACGTTTCTCGGGCTTCGTAAGCACGTTGTCTCTCCCGATCTAGAGACCCGTTCGCCCGCTGCGCCGGAACGTGACCCGTCCGGAGCAGTTTCAGGATGCACAGGTCGGTGGGACTGGAAACCGTCATTCCCGTGGTCGTGGCAAATGTCGTGATGATTATGGTCGAGCTGGCCGAGAAGATCGACTGACGCTGTTAGCTCTGGGCGCCCCGACGCTCGCGAAGCTGCCGCACCGTCTCCTCATCCTTCAAACGATTGATTAGGCGCATCAGCGCGGCCGGACCCCAGCTCTTTTCACCGATGTGCTTTACCCAATTGCCGGTCGGGTCTCCCAGCTCGTCCAGCGCGATCGGGTAGCCGGACGGTTCATGTTCGGCGCAAGCCAGTGCTGCGTCCAGGCCGTCTTCGTCTAAGTGCACGTGGACCGCCTCAGCACCGCACTCGTCGCAGCCGGGACGCTGCAGCCGAAGGAGGGCAACGAGGTTGTCGCGGGTCGCGTCAAAGATCGGCTTCATCGACGGAATCATTGAGAAGTCGAGAGCCAAGAGTTCGTCGGCGCTCATGCCGAGTCCAGGGGGACGACGGCTGCGTGCAGGGTCGGTTTCGGCTGAATCGAATGCAGCGGGCATCGTTGTCCGACCCTAGCGGGGTCTCTCGCCAGTGCAACCTTGTCCGCCATTGTTAATCGCGAAAATCACGCCAATTGCGAACTGGCCGATACGCCGGACTCGTTGGTCCTTCCACGGTGAGACGCCTCGGACCCGGGCCGGCGGGGGCCGTCACTGAGCAGTGGCTTACGATTTCAGTCCAAAGTGGCCCCACTCGACAAAATGAACTTCGATCTCGCATTTAAGCGGGTCGTAGATGAGCTGACGCAGCAGCGCAAGACCGGCCGCGCATTCGTCACCAATCCATATGAGCTTGAGCTAGTCGAGCTCGATCGCGCAGCTTGGCTTGCTGACCTACGCCAGCTAGTGCTCGAAGGTAGCTATATCCCAGGTCCTATTCAAATTTGCTCTGCCCCCAAGGGCTCCGGATTGATGCGCCCTGGCGTGCGTATGTCACTCGCCGACCGGGTTGTCTATACGGCTGCTGTCGGGAGCTGTGTCAAACACATTGTGAAAACCACGAAATGGTCGCAAAGAAAAACTGACTTTGCCCCACTCTTCGCAGAAGAATTTCAGAAAAGGCACTGGTTGCTAGAGCCATTTACCGGCTGGGATCTTTGGACGACCGAAACGTTGCGCCGTCTTGGGCTCGCTAAGACTAAGTTTGTTGTGACCGCCGACATCGCCGGGTACTTCGAGAACATAAGCCTGTCAAGGCTTAAGTCCGAGCTTACGCGGGCAGGCTGCCCCGCCGACATTGTCGAGCTCATTACTCGCTGCCTTCTCGGATGGGCAGCGGTTCGAGACTCTGGTCTACCCCAAGGGGTACTAGCGTCCGATGTTTTGTCGAAGCTCTATATGGAGAGCTTCGACAAGCGGATGAGAGACGAGGGCTACACGCACATTCGATATGTCGACGATGTTCGTGTCTTCTGTGGATCTGAGCTTGAGGCCAGACGAGCCCTAGTGCTCGTTACGGAGCTGCTACGAGAACGTGGCCTGGTGGTTCAATCGGCAAAGACCAAGATTAGGCTGGCCGACGCTGATCTGGAAAAAGAGTTCGCCGGCGCCGTCCCGATCATTAAGGCCCTACACCGTGAATACGTTGAGGAGGCCCTTGAAGCTGGCCTAGTTTCGGAGGATGAGGCGTCGGTCCCCGCGTCGGTCATTGACGAATTGGCTGATGCCGAACCAGACTCCATGAATCCTGCAGTTTTCCGGCGCGCATTCGACCGTTTCGTCCTCGGTGAGGAGCGGCCAAATGGAACTATGTTTCGCTATCTCCTCCGTAGGTTCGCGAAGCGCGGCGACGATCACGCCGTGGACTACTGCGCGACGAGACCGCTGACTGCTCCCAACGAGATTCCGGAGATCCTTCGCTACTTCGAGGATCTAAAGAATCCAAAGCGTCTAGAGGTTCCGCTACGTAAGCTACTTAACAGCAAGGATTTGTCGATCTACCCATTTAGCCGCTTTCTAGTACTGGCATGGCTAGTGAACCATGGCTCGTCTCGCACGCCGACCGTAGCGGCCATCCGAAAACAAGCTTTCTCTCCAGAGAATCCGGCATTCGTGCGGGCTGCCGCCAGACGGGCTCTCGGTCGCGTAGGCGATGACTCGGATCTGGATCGAATGGCTGCTTTGCTCTCGTCGGAGACCGATCCTTTTGAACGAGCTCAGATCTTGTGCTGTCTGACTCGTCTTGAGAAGGGGCGACGCAATGCGCTAGCCGGGCGCGTGAAACAGGAGAAGCCGTGGGGGAGACTCGCGGCTACCTTCATCAAGCAATCGCCAAGCTAGCCGCCCAAGCACCAGGCCCCTAAGAGCCGATCAATACGATCAGCAGATGCATGGAGCTGAGAGCAAAGGTCGGCGGCGGGATGCAGAGCCCTCCTTTGCGTCTGAGTCATTGATTCGCGACACGATCAGAGCGATGACCGACCCTGCACTCGGCCTGGTATGGATCGACGAGTTCTCAGTGCCCGGGACCAGGGAGCGAGTCGATCTCGCCTCGGTGGGCGCCTGGTTGGGCGCCTACGAGATAAAGACGGAGCGTGACGATCTGCGCCGTCTACCTCGGCAAGTGGGGGCATTCTCTCGGCTGTTTGATCGCTGCACCATCGTGACCGCCGAAAAACATCTCGACGGGTGCCTGGAGCTGGTTCCGGAATGGTGGGCGGTCATGGTGGCTAGCCTTGGCCCCTCGGGTGTGCAAATCATCCCCATCAGAGAGGGCATGACGAATCCAGACCCGGATGCCGAAGTTTTGGTTCGGCTCCTCTGGAAGCATGAGGTCGAACGAGCTGTCAAGGAGATAGCCGCTCCGTCACCGCCCGAAGCTAGTCGCCAGATCCTTTGGGATGCACTCTTGAAACACGGCAGACCCAAAGAGATTCAAAAACTCGTACGCGAGGCGCTTTCCTGTCGCGACGGTGCTTCAGCCCGGATGCCAAGCCGACGGTTCAACGTGGGACGCCCTGCAGCTGATCCTTGACGAACTTAATGTGATGTGACGTCCCTGCCCCACGCCACATCTCTTGAGCTCTTGGCCTTAACCTCCCAGCGGCACACTTAGCGATAGTTTCATCTCCCCAGCTATAGGCCTCGCCGCAAAACTCTGGTCGACCACGAATTGTTCCGCACAACTCTTTGTACTGTGAGTTGTCAGATTCAGTGATATCTCCCATTCCACGCGCGACAACAGTCGCCGTCGATGCGGTGTAGCGAACAGTACGCCGCATCGACGGACCTCCCTTCGATGGCGGCGTCGGACATTGGATCGTGTAGTCGCCAAAGACGAGGGGCCTTGAAAGCTTCTTCTTTCGGATCTCACGCCAGAGATCCCACTCTCGGCGATCAATCTCTCCCACCGTGCCCTCCTTGACGCAACTCATCATCGGGGGCATCGAACTCCCCAGGAGAACTACAGAGCGCCAGTCAGCTACATCGAGCATCGACTGCAGATCCACTGCAAGCAGATCTACGTCAAACTCATCGTCCGGATCAATGTACGAAAGATCCACTATCAGGTCGGCCGAACCTGCGTCGAGGTCAATCCGTTCAAGTGCAGACGACAAGCGACTCACATGATCCTCATTGGGACGCGGCGCTAGCTCTCGAAAGCGATACCTAAGTGCGAATCCGTTGCCATCGCTTAATGCGCAGTTGGTAACCGAGTTTAGTGCAGCCTCAAAGCGTTTGCCTATATTTGCGACCGGGATAAAGCGGCATTTACGTTTTCGCATCGCCTCATAAAGGCGATCAAGGATTAGAACATCACCCTTGCCAGTTTTGACAGTGGTTGATGGGGACAGTCGTGGAAGATCCAAGTAGAAGGCGTGCTGCCCAACCGCCTCAGCGACACGGCGGGACCATTGCGTGAAGCGCTCCGAGCTCAGCTTGGCCCCAGGTTCCCGAGGCCCGAGGAAATGTATGAGCGGTACGATTTTTTCCCAATCCGCTGCGGAGAGGTTTGCAATCGCCTCTCGCTCACCCTTCCGATCAAAGACCGCTGGAACGTAATAGTCCGAGCCCTCGGGAAGGGGCGGAGTCTCGTGGCTTTTCAACAAGCTGGCTTGAGTCATTTGGGGGGCTCGCCTAAAATCAGCGGTTGCTGTAGCTTTAACGTCAAGGGTTATAGCACGAATGGAAACGATCATCGAGATTTATTGGCAGGACTCCAAGCTCAGGAAGCATTGCTCGTCAGCGCGACAGGGGCAAAAGCGCTGGGGCGCGGATGGCTGGAAGATCCTCAGTCGCCGGCTTGCGGTGATGGAGGCAGCGCCTACGCTGGCCTCGCTGGAAAACACCCCGGGCAATTTTCACGCCCTAACCGCTGATCGGGCTGGAGAGTTCGCGGTGTCCTTGTGGCGTGGGTACCGCCTGGTTTTTGAACCCAGCGATGACCCTCTCCCTTTTGACGGCGCCGGAAACCTCGTCCGCGATCAAATCACTCGGGTGCGTATTAAAGAGGTGGTTGATTACCATGGTTAGGGGAAAGCGATGGCGCGATTGGGCAGTGTCGCCTGGAGAAGTCCTTGCCGAAGCACTCGCTGAGCGAGGCATGTCCCAATCAGAGCTTGCGCGTCGCACGGCGCGGCCAGTCAAGACGATCAACGAGATCGTTCAAGGTAAGGCCGCTATTACGCCAGATACCGCCATTCAGCTTGAGTTGTCTCTGGGCATCTCGGCCGAGGTTTGGAACAACCTTGAAACCTCCTTTCGTGCCCACCAGGCAGAGCAGCGAGTCTTGGCTCAACTTGAGCAAAGCGTTGATTGGGCTGAAACTTTTCCTCTCCGCGATTTAGCCCAGATGGGCCTTATTGAGAAGGCTGATGCGCCCGCAAGCAAAGTCCGCGAGCTATTGGGCTTCTTCGGCGTCAGCAGTCGAGAGGCTTGGGAGCGTCAGTGGGAGAGACCCGTTGCGGCATTTCGCGCATCCAAAGCTCATACCTCGGAGCTTCCAGCAGTCTCTGCTTGGCTCCGTTGGGGCGAGATTTTGGCGGCCGCTACCGACGCACGACCCTTCGATCGCGATGCATTCCAAGCTTTGCTTCCCAAGCTAAAACGTCTAACCCGACAGGACCCTGCCCAGGCAATGCCGCAGGTGCAGCGCCTATGCGCAGAGGTGGGCGTGCTGGTCGTATTAGCCCCAGAGTTCAAAGGGACCCGGCTTAGTGGCGCCGCTCGACGGCTGCCAAATCGCTCCGCACTAATCCAACTCAGCCTGCGACACAAAACGGATGATCACTTGTGGTTCAGCTTCTTTCATGAGGCAGCTCATCTCCTAGCAGGATCAAGCAGCGATCAGATCGACCTAGATGACCCAAAAGATCAGCCCGATAGTGATGAGGAGAGAGTCGCCGACTCGCTGGCGCGCAACATACTCATTGACAATTCTTCTTATGAACAACTGGTGTCGATCGGCGACTTTTCGGTCGAGACCATCCGAGAGTTTGCGAAATCTGAGGGTGTCTCTCCTGGCATCGTTGTCGGACGCCTCCAGCGCGAGGGTAAATTGCCCTGGTCACGACTCAATACGTTGAAGAAGCGAGTGAACTTCGACGTGTGATGGAACTGACGGCTCGCTTTGTCAAGCAATCTCTGTCTTGTCGACGAATCGTTGTGCTACTTAAGATCATCATCCGATAACGCTACGAACCGCCGGGAAGCTTTCCCACTGAGTGCGTATATCGCGCCAACATCGTCTCGACGCGGTGGCCGAGGATCTCGGCTAGGTCGGCGTCGTTCACGCCAGCAGCGCGCAGGTGAGTGACGTAGGAGTGGCGGCACTCGTGGGGACGGATATCTAAGCCCGAGGTTTCCTGGGTCGGCATCCAGAGATCGCGGTAGAAGGTGCTCGCGCCACAGCCGTCCTCTCGGAGTAATGAAGAGCAGCTCGCAGTCGTCCCCGTTGATCTGGATCTGGGCTTCGAGCATCCAGGCCAGGGTCGCGGTCACCGGGACGACACGGCCGGCGTCGGGCTCGCCGTGGTCGGTCTTCGTGCCGTCGAGGATCTTGCCCTCATGGGCAGTGCGGCGGACTTGGAGCGTCTCGCCATCGAAGTCTTCGCGTCGTAGCGGCAGCACCTCCCCCAGCCTCAAGCCGGTGTCGGTGAAGACGCGGACCATCGCCTCGTAACGGCCGGCTGCCTTCGCGAAGCGGTGCATCTCCTCGAAGCTGAAGACGCGGATTGGGCGGGGCTTCTTCCTTGCCCTTGGGTCGTTGGCTCGGATGCGGATGCCCTTAAACGGATTGAGGTCGCAGACTTCGTCGGTGATCGCATCCTCGGCCATTGCCGAGAGAGAACGGAGGATGCCGACGGCGCCGGCGGTGGCTCGACCTTCGTTCGTCAGCATGTGGTCGACCAGGGCGAGGGTGTGGCGGCGGCGCAGCTCGTGCATCGGCCAGTCGCGAAGGGGGATGCCCTCGACCTCCACGTCGGCGACGCGGCTGATCCGGTGGTTGTACGTGTCGTTGGTGCGCTCCGCCCTGGGGTGACGTTCGGTCCAGGTCGCGAAGTAGTCGCCGAGGGTGTCGGGCCGATCCGAGATGCCGTAGGCCTCGTCGATCGCGCGTTGAGCGTCGGCCTTCTTCGTGAACGTGCCCTTGCTGCGATTCCAGGTGGGCTTGGCGATGTGGTGCTTGCCGTCGCGGCCGGTGTAGCGCGCAACCCAGACCACTTGCCCGGAGGGGTTGCGGCGCTTGATCGGAGACTCGCGCCTCATGCCGCCTCGTCTCGATGGCGAGCGAGGAAGTCCTCGACGTCGGCAGGGTCGATCCGCCGCGAGGCTCCCAACTTGTAGCTGGGCAACTCACCGCGCCTGATCCAGTTGCGGATCGTGCGGTCGGAGACCGCCAGGAAGCTGGCGAGAGTGCGCTCGGTGAAGAAAGCAACGGGAGCAGGTTTCCTCTCCATGCCACCTATGTCCAAAGACGGCGGCATTTGCATCGGGTGACCTACCCGGGCAGATTCACCGCCCCCAATGAGACCGAAGGTCAGACCCCTGCCGCCCCTCCCTACTGGCGGCCGTCGCACGGCGAAGCCGTGCCACAATCGGCCGCCCGGAGGGGCGGCGAGCGCCCCCTTTGCTCCGCCTCGCCCCTCGCTGACGGCACCGATCGTGAAACTGCGGCTCAGGCACGAATCCGGAGGGTCGCTCCTATGTCAAGAACACCTCTGAGAACCAACGGTGTTTCGGGGATCTCCCGATCAAGACGAAGAAGGAGAAACTGCCGGCTCTGCCGGCGTTTGCAGCGCCCTGAAGACGACCCGAACCAGGTGTCGTTTCAAGCACCGGAACGCTTCCTTGGTCGTCTTGCCCTCGGCCCGCTTTTTGGCGATGTAGGCGCGAGCCGGCGGGTGGACCCTGGCCTGGGTCAAGACGACGACGTGGAGGGCGGCGTTCAGCTTGCGGTTGCCAAGGCGCGAGAGGCGGTGGCGATGGCTGCGTCCCGAGGAGACCTCGATCGGCGCGCATCCGGCGTGGCGGGCGAGGGCGGCGTCTGAGCGAAAGCGCCCGGCGTCGGTCTCGACCACGATGCGGGCGGCGACGAGATCGCCGACGCCCGAGATCGCAAGGAGTGCCGGGGCCAGGGGCCTCACCATCGCCCCGATTTGGGCCCGCAGCTCGCGCACGCGGCGGGTGATCTCGCCGATCCGGGTCAGGAGCTCGCGGCAGATCTCGACGAGGACGCCATGGGCTCCGTAGCGGCCGAGGCGCTGGGAGAGGCCGCGGCGGGTCGCCTCGCGATCGAGGGTGCGGCCGAAGGGCTCGAGGCCCGCATCAAGGTCGTGGAGGTGCCATCTCAGGCGCATGCAGTGGGCGGTCCGCTCGGAGACGAGGTCCTCGCGGTGGTCGACGAGGAGCTTCAACTCGCGCAGCCTCGGGTTGTGGGAGGCCGCCGGCAAGTCCGGCTCTCGCAAGGCTGCCCGAGCAACCGCGAGGGCGTCGATCGCGTCAGACTTGCCGACCGTGCGGGCGCCCTTTCTCTCCCGCGCGGTCATCCGGGTGCCGACCCGCACCACCGGTTCGGAGGCGGCGAGGAGAAAGCGCTCGAGGCGGCCGTTGACGTGGCGGCAGTCCTCAAAGGGCGAAGCGCATGCCACCCTCGGCGGCCAGCCCGTGGGCCCAAGCGAGGAGGCGTTCATGGCCCTCCTCTGTTCCGGCCACGGTCAGCTCGCCGAGGAGCTCTCCCGTCGCGTCTTTGACCGCGGCGGCGGTGTGGGTGTCTTTGTGGGGGTCGATTCCGATCGTGATCAACTGAGGCTCCTATCCTTTGCGGTGTCCTCGGATGGCGGAGCGAAGGCGGACGGAACTGGGTGGGGCTTTTAAGCGGGCTCCTATCAGGTCACGCCATCGGTCCTCTGAAGCGCGACGGGCGACACGACCCTTCTGGCCAGCCTCTCCAGAGGCGACGAGATAGTGCGGGGTCAACCCGTCGCGCCGAGGACGCTAAGCCGGTCATTGGACGCTGCTCGAACAGGGGCACGGGAACCCAGTTCGTAGTGTGTCGGGGGTTGAGGTTGGGTACTTGGGAGAGGCTTTGGGTGGCTGCCCGAAGGCTTGATGGACGGGCTTTGTCTTGGCAGGTGCTTCTTGGCTGCCTCATCGTTCGCTACTGGATCGTGGTGGCTCATTTTCTTCTGAATCTGGAATTTTGAATTTGCCTATTTGCATCTCTGGCGATTGCCATTCGATTCCGGCGAGCAATTCATCCAGCGACGTTTCCAGCGCCGCCGCGAACTTCATCGCCGAGTCGAGCCCCGGCACAGATAGGCCACGCTCGATCTGACTGATCGCCGTGCGGTGCGTCGAAGTCCGGAAAGCAAGCTCGTCCTGGCTCACGTCCGCTGCACCGCGAGCCTTGGCGAGGTTGATCCCGAAACAGCGGGCGAACCGCTCGCGTTGCAGGCTTGCGTGGCGCCCCATCGCTAAATCCCCTCCCCGAGGATCTCGTTGAAGCGGAGCGCCGCCCGCGTCGGCAGCACGAGCCCGTCGCTACGGAACAGCAGGCCGACCCCGGTGAGGTCGCGGACAGCACGTTCGATCGCGTCTCGCTGCGCGAAGTCGGCCGCCCCGGCACTCACCTCCTGGATCAATTCCGACAAGCGTAGGTGCGTCGGGTAGAGCGTCAGGAGGTGAATCAGGACGTCGCCCTGGTCGCGAAGATCCTGAGCCTCGTTGGAAGGGCAGTCGCTCGAACCGCGAGCCATAGAGTTCTCTTCAGCCATGAGGAGCGTGGTCTCCTTGTGGTCAGGCCCTCGGCTGGCGTTCCACCGCCGGCCGGGGGCCGCTTCTTGGAGCCGGCAGCCAGCTACCGTTCCCGCTGCGGCGGGGCGAGCTTTCCTTGACCCGTCGCCACGGGGCCGGCGACTCCACTCGCGCGGCCCCACTTATGTGCCGATCAGGGTAGCAGGGACCTAGCACATGTACTAGGTCCGCTTTGACCGGGTGCGCTTTTGAGAATGTCTCCGGGCATGCGGCACTCATCGCGACCACAGCCGGGACTTGGGGTCGCGATACGTCAGCTCCGCGAGAAGAAGAAAGAAACGCAGGAGGCCATGGCCGAGCAAGCGGGAATCGCGATCCCGACGCTCTCCCACATCGAGGCCGGACACGCCAACCCGACCTGGGCAACGGCTCGCGACATCGCCGCCGCGCTGGGGGTCTCGATCACCGAGCTGGCAAAGCTGTCCGAGAAGCACGAGTAGCCGCTCAGGAGACGGGCGAAATGAGACCGAAATGAGACACAGACGCGGCAGAACGCCTCGGAATCGCCCGGAAGGCGACGGAACGCGATTCAGACGCAAAGCCGAGGATCTGGCTCCACACCGGGCAAAACCCGGAACCTCAAGGAACAGCAGCGAATGCGCCCGACGGGAGTCGAACCCGCGACCTTCGGCTTGAAAGACCGACGCTCTTTGGCCCCCCGTAAGGAACCGTTGACCACTGAGCTACGGGCGCCCGAGGACAACTCTACCCGCGCAGCGGGCTTTGAGCATCGCCGCCTGCTCGGGAGGAGCGCCGGGCTCGGCTTCTAGCTGGGGCGCAGCTCCCCGGCGCTGATCTTCGCGGCCATCTCGCTCGATTCAGCGCGGTAGGTGGTCCCGTCCTCGAACTCGATCGTCGGGTACTTGCGCTGGCCGGAGACCCGCTCCAGCTCGTCGCGCTTGCCCGCGCGCAGCGGGCCCTTGACCAGCTCGTACTCCACGCCCGCCTCGTCCAACGCCTTCTGGACCTTCCAGCAGGGGTGGCCGTCGAACTTCGCGAACATCACCGGGCACCTGTGCAGTTTCACCGCCATGGGTCAACCCTCCTCGCTCTTCAGCTCTCGCATTGCCGGATAGATGATCACGTCTCGCAGCGTCTTCGACCCGGTCATGATCATCAGCAGCCGGTCGATCCCCAGCCCGCAGCCGCTCGCCGGCGGCATCCCGTATTCCAAGGCTTTGACGAACTCTTCGTCGTGGGGGTGGGGGTCCTCCTCGGCGCCGGACTCCTGGCGTTCGCGCTGGCCGATGAAGCGCTGGCGCTGCTCGACCGGGTCGTTGACGTCGGTCCCGCCGCCGACGATCTCCATGCCCGCGACGATGCCGTCGAAGGCCTCGCAGACCTTGGGGTCGTCGGGGTGCGCCTTGACCAAGGGCCAGATGTCGATCGGCAGCACCGTTATGTAGGTGGGCTGGATCAGCTTCGGCTCGATCAGCTTGCCCTGCAGGGTGTCGACCAGGCCGGCCCAGTCGTCGTTCTCCTCGGCGTCGTCGCCGGCCAGCTCGGCCAGCTCGTCGCGGCTCGCCCTGTAGATGTCGACGCCGGTCTCCGCGAGGATCTCGTCGCGCAGGACCACCCGCGGCCAGGGCGCCGCGAAGTCGATCTCGACCCCGTCGCGCACGACCTTGGTCGTCCCCATCACCTCCTGGACGACGCTGGAGACCAGAGTCTCGATGAAGTTCATGACGCCGTTGTAGTCGGCGCCGCCCACGAACATCTCCAGCATCGTGAACTCGGGGTTGTGCTGAGACGACATCCCCTCGTTGCGGAAGAACTTGCCGAACTCGTAGACGTCCTCGAAGCCGCCGACGATCGCCCGCTTCAGGTAGAGCTCGGTCGCGGTGCGCAGGAAGAGGTCGCGGTCGAGCGCGTTGTGGTGGGTGACGAAGGGGCGCGCCGCGGCGCCGCCGGTCAACCGCTGCAGCACCGGCGTTTCCAGCTCGACCCAGCCGCGCTCGTGCATGTGAGTGCGGATCGCGTAGGTCAGGTCCGAGCGCTTCTTGAAGATCTCGCGCGAGTCCTCATTCGCCATCAGGTCGAGTTCGCGCTGGCGGTAGCGCAACTCCGGGTCGGAGATGCCGTGGAAGAGGTCGGGAGGGTCGAGCAGCGCCTTGGCCAGCAGCGTGCACTCGCGCACGCCGATCGCGACCTGGCCGCGCTTGGTCACGTAGACCGGCCCCTCGACCCCGACCAGGTCGCCGACGTCGAGCCCCTCGACCCGCTCGAAGGCCTCCTCGCCGAGCGTGTCGCGGCGGGCGTAGGCCTGGATCGAGCCGGTGATGTCGCGGACGTCGAGGAAGACGACCTTGCCGTGGCCGCGCTTGCCGGTGACCCGGCCCATCACCCGGTAGCTGAACTGGTCGTGCTCGCCCTCGCCCAGCTCGGCGGGGTCGTGCGCGGCGAGGATCTCCTCCGCGTGCGTGCGCCCTTCGAAGGAGTGCGGGTAGGGATTGACTCCGCCCTCGCGCAGCCGCTCGACCTTGGCCCGCCGCTGCGCCTCACTCGCGGCGCCGGAGCGATCGCCCGCGTCGGGCAGCGCCGCCTCGGCCCGCGTCGGGGCCTCACTCATCGAATTGGCCGGGCTTCATGGAGCGAAGCCGACAGTCACCCGCTCGTCACCTTCATAGTCCTGAAGGGTAGTCGCGTCGCGCAACATCTCGCGCATGGTCGGGCCGTGATGGGTGTCGTGCTCCATCGCCAGCTTCCAACCGGAGGGCGTTTCCTCGATCAGGCCGCGGATCACACCGAGGCCGTCCTCGCCGCAGGAGCCGGTGACCGCGATCCGCGGCTCCCGCTGGATCTCCGGCGAGCGCTCGAAGATGGTCGAGTCGGTGACGTAGGGAAGGTTGGCGATCACCAGGTCGACGCCCTCGAGGCCGTCGGGGATGCCGGTGGCGACGCTGACCTCGAGCGGGATCCCGAGCCGCTCGGCGTTCTCGCGCGCCGCTTCCGCCGCTTCCGGCGAGAGGTCCGACGCGGTCACCCGCAGGTCGGGCCGCTCGGCCAGCAGGGCCAGGGCGATCGCGCCGGAGCCGGTGCCGACCTCGTGCACGCGGGCGCCCTCGGGCAGCTCGACCCCGACCTCGACCAGCAGCTCGGTCTCGCGGCGCGGCCAGAGCACGCGCTGGTCGACGGCGACTTCGAGCCCGCGGAAGGGAGCGCGGCCGAGGATGTAGGCCATCGGCTCGCGGTCGACGCGGCGGGCGACCCGCTCCTCGATCGCGGCGGCGACGTCGGCCGGGATCTCGCCGGCGCTTTCGACCGAGAGCTCCTCCGGCTTCACGCCGATAGCGTCGGCGACCAGGATTTCGGCGTCCCGGCGCGCGTTCTCGACCCCCGCCGCGGCGATCCGCTCCGCCGCCGCGTCCAGCACGGCGCTCACGGTCCGCGCCGACGGCCCCTCCTGATTCTGCACGTCGATAGCCGCCATTACCCGCCAAGCCTCCCTAGATTGACCGCTCCAAAACTCTTGCGCAAGCCTAACATCGTTCGCTCCAATCCGCTCAAACAGCGGGTTGCGCCGCGGTTGCGGCAGAAGGTCGAGAAATGCCGCCATGGCGGCGGCTGACTACTGCAATCCAGATAACGCCGGCGACCATCATGCCAAGGCTCTCCAGTTGGGCGGTGGTCAGGCCCAGCGCGGCAGCATCGTTGCGGCGCAGGAACTCGACCAGGAAGCGCTCCGCACCGGCATAGACGAGGTAGAGGGCGAAGAGGACCCCCGCCCGCACCCGGTCGCGCAGCTGCCAGAGGATCCAGGCCCCGAGCCCCATCGCCAGCGTCTCGTAGATCGGCGTCGGGTGCACGGCTTCCTCGGTCGGCACGGTGCCGTCCGGGTATGACATCGCCCAGGGCCCGTCCCAGGCCTTGCCGTAGTCGCCGTCGCCGGAGAGCTGGCAGCCGACCCGGCCGATCGCGTAGCCGAGCGCCAGCGCCGGCGCCGCCAGGTCGAGCAGGGCGAGACCAAGGAGGTCCCGGTACCAGGCCCAGGCGATGACGGCGAGGGCGCCGCCGATAACGCCGCCGTACCAGACCAGCCCGGCCCCGGAGAAGAGGTTGCCGAGCAGGTCGTCGCTGACGTCGCTGTAGTTCTGGACGAGGAAGTAGACGCGGGAGCCGACGACGCCGCCGATCAGCGCCGCGAAACCCATCTCGTAGGCCCAGTCGACCGGCTTGCCGAGCTCCCCCAGCCGCCTCCATATAAGGGCGCCGGCGGCGAGGAAGGCGGCGGCGAACATCAGGCCGAAGGTCTGCAGCGTCACCGGTCCGATTTCAATCTCTGGATACATGTCGGTGCGGCCGCCGAGCTAGCCGGCGAGCAGCGCCTCCAGCAGCGCCTTCTGGCCGTGCAGGCGGTTCTCCGCCTGATCCCAGACCGCCGAGGAGTCACCGTAGAGGACGTCGGCCGTGATCTCCTCGCCGGGATGGGCCGGCAGGCAGTGGAGGACGATGGCCCCCTCTTTGGCCGCCGCCAGGAGGTCGGCATCGAGCCGGAACGGGGCGAGGTCGGCCCGGCGGCGCTCGGCCTCCTGCTCGTCGCCCATGCTGACCCAGACGTCCGTATAGAGAGCGTCGGCGCCGGCGGCGGCCGCCCGCGGGTCTTCGGTCAGCTTCACCCCGTGCCCCTCCTCCAGCTGGTAGCCGGGCGGCGCCGCGACGACGACCTCGACCCCGGCCAGCTCGCCGAGCACCGCCAGCGAGCGGGCGACGTTGTTGCCGTCGCCGACGTAGGCGAGGCGCCGGCCGTCGAGCTCGCCGCGGCGCTCGCGCAGGGTCAGCAGGTCGGCGATCGCCTGGCAGGGATGGTGCAGCGGCGTCAGGGCGTTGACGACCGGCACCTCGGCGGCCGCGGCCAGCTCGACTACCTCCTCGTGCGAGCCGGAGCGGATCACGATCGCGTCGACGTAGCGGGACAGCACCCGGGCCGTGTCGGCGATCGACTCGCCCCGGGAGAACTGCATCTCGTCGGCACGGAGGACGATCGGCGTCGCCCCCAGCTCGGCGACCCCGACCTCGAAGGAGATCCGCGTCCGCGTCGAGGGCCGCTGGAAGATCAGGGCGATGCTGCGCCCGGCCAGCGAATCGGCGCCGAGCCGCTCGCGACGGCCGGCTTTCAGCTCCGTCGCCCGCTCCAGCAGCTTGCCGAGCTCGAAGGCACCGAGCTCTTCGCCAGTTATGAAGTCCCGCTTCAAGCGGCGGATACTACGGGCCGTGGAGTTCGCCGCGATCACCTGGAACCTCTTCCACGGACGGGACTTCCCGCCCGATCCGCAGTTGCGCAGCTGGCGCTCGCGGCTGCTGCGGATCGACGAGCGCAACCAGACCCACGTCCAGGTCAACCGCGACCTCACCACCGAGTTCGCGACCCTGCTCGCCGCCACCGCCTGGGACGTCGCCCTGCTGCAGGAGTGCCCGCCGCGCTTCGCCCAGCCGCTGGCCCGCGCCTGCTCGGCCGAGTGGCACCGGGCGCTGACCTCGCGCAACGCCCTCGGGCCGCTGCGGGGCCTGCTGGCGCGCCAGAACCCGGACCTGATGGCCTCCGGCGAGGGCGGCTCCAACCTGACCCTGGTCCGCGTGCCGGGCCGGCTCGGCGGCATCGCCGAGCGGCGCGAGCTGACGATCCACGACGGGCCGCCGGAGCGGCGGGCATTGGCGCTGACCCGCACCGCCTCCGGCGTCTGCGTCGCCAACCTGCACGCGACCAACGACATGGGCGCGATGGCGACCGAGGACGTGCTGCGAGCCGCCCGCGCCGCCACCGAGTTCGCCGGCGAGGCGCCGTTGATCTTCGGCGGCGACCTCAACCTGCGCCCGGCCGAGGTGCCCGCCGCCTTCGAGCGCCTGCGCGAGGACTTCGGCCTGGCGGCGCCGACGGCGCCACGGGCGATCGACCACCTCCTGACCCGTGGCCTCGAGGTCCTCGAGCCGCCCACCGCCTGGCCGCCGGAGCGGCGCGAGCTGCCGCTCGACGGGCGCGCCCTGCGGCTCTCCGATCATGCACCGGTGCAGGCGCGATTCGCCGCCGCAGAGCCACGCTTGCTGCGGAATTGACATAGTCGAAGCCGCACCCGCGCCCAACATCGATCTGGAGGCACGTCGAGATGGCCGAGAAAAAAGCAGCTGCCAAAACGAGCAAAAAAGCCAAAGCCGCGAAACCGAAAGGCAAAGCTAAAAAAGCCGCGCCGCGCAAAGCCAGCTCGAAGAAATCCTCAGCTAAACGCGGCAGCAGCAAATCGGCCCCGAAACGCGCCAGCAGCAAAGCGACCAGCGGCCTCGACAAGAGCGTCGCCCAGTTCCGCGAGAGCCTCGAGCAGAGCGTCACGCTCAGCCGCGACCGCCTGCAGGAGGTCGTCGACGACGCCGTCAAGCGCGGCCGCATGACCCGCGGCGACGCCGAGAAGATGCTCAGCGACCTCGTCAAACGCGGCCGCAAACAGACCGACTCGCTGCTCGGCGAGCTCGAGCGACTGGTCAAGCAGGCCCGCAAAGAGGTCGGCGGCCGCGCTGAGCCGGTCCGCAAACAGGCCACCCAGGCAGCGCGCCGAGCGCGGAAAAAACTCGGTTAGGGATGAAGCAGGCCACCGGCGAGAAGCCGGCGGCCCGCGGCCCCCGTCGCGGCGAGCTGCTCGAGGTCGAGGTCGACTCGCTCGCCTTCGGCGGCCGCGGTGTCGCTCGCGCTGAGGGCTTCGTCGTCTTCGTCGCCGGCGCCCTGCCGGGCGACCGCGTTCGGGTCGAGGTGACGAAAGCGAAGAAGCGCTTCGCCGAGGCGCGCGTCGTCGAGCTCCTGCAGCCCGGCGCCGACCGCATCCCCGACCGCTGCAGCCACGGCGGCGAGCCCTGCCCCGGCGCCCCCTGGCAGGGCCTGCCCTATGAGCGCCAGCTGGGGATCAAGAGCGAGCAGGTCGCCGAGGCGCTGAAGCGGATCGGCAACCTCGAGGGCTTCGAGCTGGAGGAAATCGTCGCGGCGGACCAGCAGTGGCGCTACCGCAACAAGCTCGAATACTCCTTCGGCGACGACGGCGGCGAGCCGATCCTCGGCTTCCACGCGCGCGGGCGCTGGGACCTCGTCGTCGACGTCGACGACTGCCACCTCGCCTCCGAGGCCGGCAACGCCGCTCGCAACGCGGTTCGCGACTGGGCACGGCTGGAGTCGGTGGCGGCCTTCGACCGCCGCGCCAAGCGCGGCATCCTGCGCAACCTCGTCGTCCGCGAGGGCCGGCGCACGGGTCAGATCCAGACCCGCCTGGTGACTGCCGAACAGCGCTTCCCGAAACCGCCCGTCGACCTGCACACGATCGTCGCCGACGACTCCGGCGACAGCGAGGGGCCGACAGGCGTGCTCCGCGAGGAGTACCTGAAGGAGGAGCTCTGCGGGCTGAAGTGGAAAATCTCCCCCGGCGCCTTCTTCCAGACCAACACCGAGATGGCCGAGCGCCTCTACGCCGTCGCCACCGAGTACGCCGGGCTGAGCGGCAGCGAGAGGGTCTTCGACCTCTTCTGCGGGATCGGCACGATCGGGCTGACGATGGCGGCCAGGGCCGGCGAGGTCTGGGGCGTGGAGATCGTCCCCGAGGCGATCGAGGACGCCGAGCGCAACGCCAGGCTGAACGGGATCGGCAACGCCCACTTCCTCGCCGCCAACGTCCGCACCGGCGTGCGGCCGCTGCTGGTCCAGGCCGGCAAGCCCGACGTCGTCGTCATCGACCCGCCCCGCGCCGGCCTCTCGCAGAAAATGATCCGCCGCGTAATCGAGTGCGAGGCGAGGAGGATCGTCTACGTCTCCTGCAACCCGACCACGCTCGCCCCCAACGCCGCCCAGCTGGTCGAGGCCGGTTATAAGTTGACGCGAGTGAGGCCGGTCGACATGTTCCCCCAGACGCCGCACATCGAGTGCGTCGCGCTGCTGGAGAAGGGCTAGGCCTCGCCGATGGACCTGGTCGATTCCTATCCCGTCGTCGTCACCGACCAGCTGCGCGAGTGCCGCGACTTCTACCGCCGCTGGTTCGGCTTCGAGGTCGGCTTCGAAGCCGACTGGTTCATCCTCCTGAGCGGGGGCGGCGCTCGCCCGACGACGCTGGCGTTCATGCACACGGACCACCCCTCCTCCCCGCCCTCACCCGCCGCCTTTAGCGGGGACGGGTCCTTCATCACCTTCCAGGTGGCCGACGCCGAGGCCGAGCACGAGCGCGTCGCCGCCGCGGGCCTCGAGTGCGCGCTGTCGCTGACCGACGAGCCCTGGGGTCAGCGACGCTTCGGCGTCGTCGATCCCGCTGGGATGTGGGTCGACGTCGTCGAGCAGATCGAGCCTGCCGCGGGCTGGTGGGGTCCCTACCTCGGGAAGAGCGAGGCATGAGTCGCGGCTTCGGCGTCGCCGCCGGACTCGACCCAGAGGTCGCCCGGCCGCTCGCCGCGCGCTGCGCCGAGCTCGGCTACGACTCGCTCTGGTCCAACGACCACCCCGGCGCCAAGGGGCTGGAGACGCTGGCCGAGTTCGCCGCCGCGGCCCCCGAGACCGACCTCGGCGTCGCCGTGATCGCCCTCGACCGCACCCCGCCGGCGACGATCGCCGCCGACATCGAGCGGGTCGGGATCGACCCGGCCCGCCTTTGGCTCGGCGTCGGCGCCGGCTTCTCGAAGAAGCCGCTGACGAAGATGCGCGAGTCGCTGCCCGAGCTGCGTCAAGCCATCCCCGGCGCCCGCCTCGTCCTCGCCGCGATGGGCCCGAGGATGTGCGCCCTCGCCGGCGCCGAGTTCGACGGCGTCTTCTTCAACTGGATGACCCCCGGCTTCGCCGCCGGCGCGCGGGAGCAGGTCGAGGCCGGTGCCCGCGAGGCGGGCCGCGACGCTCCGCCCGTCTTCGGCTACGTCCGCACCGCCGTCGGCCCCGACGCCGCCGAGCGCCTGGCCAAGGAGGAGTCCTTCTACCGCGATCTGCACAAGGGATACCGCGACCACTTCGACCGCCTCGGCGAGCCCGAGGGGACCGTCGGCGTCGCCGCCGCCGACCGCGACGAGGCCCGCTCCCTGCTCTCCGCCTACGAGCGGCCGCTCGACACGATCGTCGTCCGCGGCCTCGCCAGTGCCAGGGTCGAGACGATGACGGCCGTAGCCGCAGCCGCCGCGCCCTAGCCGCTTGCCACGACGACCCGGGGGTGCGCGCTTTAGGGCTCCTAAAGGACAGGCGCTAGGATGCGCCGCCCCATCGCCGCCGAAACCCACATAGACCGCCCGCTCGCCCGCACCATCGGCAGCACCATCTTCATCAGCCGCTGGCTGCAGGCGCCGCTCTACCTCGGCCTGATCGCCGCCCAGGGCATCTACGTCTGGCGTTTCATGCAGGAGCTCTGGCACCTGGTGACCGACGTCGGCCACCTGACCGAGAACGAGGTGATGCTGCTCGTGCTCGGCCTGGTCGACGTGGTGATGATCGCCAATCTGCTGATCATGGTGATCATCGGCGGCTACGAGACCTTCGTCTCGCGGATCAACCTCAAGAACCATCCCGACCAGCCGGAGTGGCTCTCGCACGTCAACGCGAACGTGCTCAAGGTGAAGCTGGCGATGGCGATCGTCGGCATCTCCTCGATCCACCTCCTGCAGACCTTCATCAACGCCGCCAACATCTCCTCCGAGACGATGCTCTGGCAGACGGTCATCCACCTCACCTTCGTCATCTCCGCCGTCGCCCTGGCCGCGATCGACCGCTTCCTCTCGCCCAAGCCCGCCGCCGGCCACGTCCCCGTGACCAACGGCCAGGGCCCCGACGGCGTCAAGCCCGCCCCAGCTCCAGCCGCCGGTTAGGCCCTCGACTTCTCGTTCAGTACGGCGGCAGGTCGTCGTACCAGACGCCGAGCGTCTTGAAGGCGCGCCAGAAGCGCTGCTTGGCGCCCTCCTCGTCGAGCGATTCGTCGATGTCGGGGACGTAGAGCGCGTCGATCGTCGGGGTGAAGGCCTGGATATCGCCCTCGCGCTGCTCGATCGGGCGTGAGAGGGGGACCTGGAGGCTGTTGAGGATGCGCAGGGCCGGCTCGCCCATGACGACGAGGATCTTCGGCTGCACGATCGCCATCTCCTCGACCAGTCGAGCTACACACTCGCCGGCGGCGAGGTCGGGCTCAGGCGTAGGGCACTTGACGCAGAGCGTGCCGTAGACGACCAGCGGGTCGATCCCGAGCCGCTTGAAGCTTTTCATCAGCGCGTTGCCGGAGCGCCCGTAGAAGGCGACTCCCTCCTCGATCTCCGAGGTCATCGGCGCCTGCTTGAGCATGAAGACGTCCGCCTGCGGGTGGCCGGAGCCGAGCACCGGCATCAGCTTGCCGCGCGGGCAGTGCTGGCACTCCTGGATTTCGTGGCTCATCTGGTTGAGCTCGCGGATCGCCCGCTCCAGGTACTTCTCGCGTATCTCGTCGTCGGTGCCTCGCATCTGCCGGGACCTCTTTGACGAGGCGGGCACGGCTCCTCTTGCCTCGCCTCCCTGCATCAGCTCTTGCTCGCCGAGCCGCGCTTGCGGGGCTTGCCCCCGCGGGCGGGTTTGGCATCGGGCACGCGCCGTTTCGGCGCCTTGGGCCGACCCGCCGTCTGCAGCAGCTTCAGCGTCTGCACGTAGAGCAGGTTCTTGTGCTTGCGGGTGATGTCGGCGTCGCGCATCGCCTCGAGGAACTCGGCCGGGCCGTCGAAGTCGTGGATCCGCGTGCGCACGCTGCCGAGCCCCTGGGCGACGTGGCTGTCGGAGCCGGCGCCGGCGACGATCCGGTACTTGCGGGCGAAACGCTCGGCCTCCTCGTTGAAGGCGGTCACCGCCACCCGCGGGTTGAAGACCTCGAGGATGTCGATCTCCTCGACGATGTCGATCAGGTGCTCGTAATCGGGCACCGAGTGGAAGCGGTCGAAGGGATGGGGCACATAGACGAGCCCGCCCTGGGCGCGGATCCGCGCGATCGTCTCCGCCATCGTCAGGCCCTTGGGGATCTTCTCCTCGAGGAAGAGGCCGATCACCTCGCCCTGCTCGGCGGTCTTCACCTCCTCGGCGACGATCACCTTGATGTCGTCCATCTGCTCGGCGATCCGCCGCGCCTCGAGCGCGCCGGAGATCTCGTTGTGGTCGGTGATCGCGATCGCCCCGAGGCCGCGGTCGCGGGCGGTCTGCAGCAGCACCTCGACCGGGGTGGCGCAGTCGCCCGAGTGGTCGGTGTGCATGTGCAGGTCGACCTCGATCAGCGGCCGCTTGGCGATCCGCGCCCGCAGCGCAGGGTCGCCGCTGGGGTCGTGGCGCCGCGCCACCAGCCGCCGGTAGATCGCTTCCAGCTCATCGACCACCCGGCCCCACTCACCCGCCGCCGCACCCGGCTCGATCAGCTCGTAGCTGCCGGGGAAATAGCGCTCCAGCAGTGCCCCGGTCTCGCGGCTGGTCACCGTGCGGGCGTCGATGCGTCCGAAGAAGATCTCGACCAGCGGCCGCGCGACCTGGGTCGAGAGCGCCCGCTCCTGCGGCGCATGGAAGGTGGCGACGTTGAGCGAGTTGGAGTGGCGCAGGGCCGCCGAGGAGACGCTCGGGGCGAAGGGCTCGTGGACGTGAACGACGTCCAGCTGCGGCGAGGGCTTCAGCAGGCCCTTGACGCGGTCGCCGGTGAAGGCGCGCCGGACCTCGTGCCCGCGCCGCTCCAGCTCGGCCGAGACCCGCTCGACGAACTCCGTGACCGGGTTCTCGACGCCGCGCCGGAAAGGCGAGACTTGGGCGATCGAGAGCGGCTCGGCCGGGGGCACGGTTGCAGCATAAGAGCCCGCACTCGACGGGCTCTTATGAGTAGACGGATCGACCCGGCGCTAGGCCTGGGTCGTGCTCGGGGTGGCCGTGGGGGCGGCCGGCGCCTTGGACTTGCCACGGGCGTTCGCCTCGATGTACTTCTCGGTCTGCTCCCGCGCCTCGTCGTCGGGGCGCTGGGTGTGCGGCGACTTCATCAGGTAGCTGGAGGGGCCGTCCAGCTGGCCGGCGATGCCGTTGTTGAGCGCCAGCTTGATCAGCCGCACGGCGTCGATGACGACGCCGGCCGAGTTCGGCGAGTCCCAGACCTCGAGCTTGAGCTCGACGGTCAGCGGCACGTCGCCGAAGGCTTTGCCCTCAAGCCGGATATGAGCCCACTTGCGATCGGTCAGCCAGGCGACGTAGTCGGAGGGGCCGACGTGGACGTCCTCGTCGGGCAGGTCGTGGCCCATGATCGAGGTGACGGCGTTGGTCTTCGACTCCTTCTTGGAGGCGAGCCGCTCGCGCTCGAGCATGTTGTAGAAGTCCATGTTGCCGCCGACGTTGAGCTGCGAGGTCCGCTCCATGCGCACGCCGCGGTCGTGGAAGAGGCGGGCGAGCTGGCGGTGGACGATCGTCGCCCCGACCTGGGACTTGATGTCGTCGCCGATGATCGGCAGCCCGGCCTCCTTGAAGCGCTTGTCCCAGTAGTCCTCGCGGGCGATGAAGACCGGCAGGCAGTTGACGAAGCCGACGCCGGCCGCCAGCGCCTGCTCGACGTACCACTTGACCGCGTCCTCGGATCCGACCGGCAGGTAACAGACCAGCACGTCGACCTTGGTCTCCTTGAGGATGCCGACGATGTCCGCGGTCGGGCCCGGAGCTTTGGTGATTTTCTCTTTCAGGTACTTGCCGAGACCGTCGTGGGTCATGCCGCGCTCGACCTTGACGCCGAGGTTGGGGACGTCGGCGAACTTGATCGTGTCGTTCTGGCCCGACCAGATCGCCTCGGAGAGGTCTTTGCCGACCTTCTCCTGGTCGATGTCGAAGGCGGCGACGAACTCGACGTCGCGGACGTGATAGCCGCCCAGTTCGACGTGCATGAGGCCGGGAACTTCGTCGGCCGGATCGGCGTCCTTGTAGTACTGGACGCCCTGGATGAAGGAGTTGGCGCAATTGCCGACGCCGACGATCGCGACGCGGACCTTCTCGTCGCCGCGGCCGATGCCGTTGGTGCTGCCGTTTACTCCGTTGCTCTCACTCATGAAATTGGAAGTCCTCCTGGGATCGCGCTGGATGGCAGAACACACCCGGCGGCCTTGCTGGTTACAGCTCCTCCGCCGCGCCGCCGCTCTGGGCGCCGGCCTCGGCCAGACGAAGCTCGTTCCGCACATGCCATACCCGCTGGAACACGGTGACGATGGTCAGGGCGGCAATCACGTAGATCGACGGCGCCAGCAATTCGAAATCGCCGATGCCGGCTCCCTTGGCGAAGATCAAGCCGATCGAAAGTAGCACCACCCTGACCGGGCGCGTCGCCAAGCCGACCTTGCACTCGACCCCCAGGGCCTCGGCCCGGGCCCGCGTGTAGGAGACCATCAGCGAGCCGAGCACGGCGACCACGCACATCGCGGCGGCGAAATCTTCGCCGCGGGCGGCGAAGTAGCCGGCGACCGCGGCCAGCACGATCCCCTCCTCGACGCGGTCGAGGGTCGAGTCGAGGAAGGCGCCGAAGAGGGTGCCCTTGCCGGACATCCGCGAGTAGCGGCCGTCGAGCGTGTCCATCACCGAGCCGAGCACGAAGGCGACGCCGGCGAGGAAGAAGAGGCGCTGGGTGACGAGCGCGGCGGCGACCAGGTTGCCGACCAGCCCGACCATCGAGATCGCGTTGGGCGTCAGCCGGGACTCGATCAGCCGCTCGCGGGCGTAGCTGCGGAGCTCCTGCCCGTTGCGGCTCGTCGTGCGGCCGTTGCGGCGACCGCCGGGGGCCCTGGGGGGCGCCGAAGGATCCATTGCCCGTGAGGCTAGTCGGTCGGGAGGAGGTCGGGGTGCTTCCGGAGAGCGCGGCCGCGGCTAGGCCTCGGCCTCGCGGGCGGTGCGGGGATGGAAGGACCAGGCCTCGGGCCGCGACCGCGCCAGGCGGTGGGCGACCAGCGCCGCGGTCAGCGCCACCCCCCAGCCCAGCACCGCATCCACCCAGTAGTGGTTGGCGGTGACGATCGTGACCCAGGCAACCAGGAACGGCCAGGTGGCCCAGAAGGCTTTCGAGAACCAGTGCCGGCAGATCTGGAAGCCGGTGGCGCCGATCATCATCGCGAAGGCGCAGTGCATGCTCGGCACCGCGGCGTAGGGGTTGATCAGGATCTTCGCCAGCCCCGAGTCGTGGTTGACGTGGGAGAAGTCGTTGATCGTGTCGACGAAGCCGTACTCGGGGAACATCCGCGGCGGCGCGGTCGGGTAGAGCGTGTAGCCGATGACCGCCAGCCCCATCGAGACCACGAACATGTTGCGGACGAAGTAGAAGGACTCGTTGCGGAAGAGGTAGAGCCAGACCAGGAAGCCCAGCGCGACCGAGAACTGGGCGTTGAGGTAGATCTGGTTGGCGATGTCGACGATCCAGTCGGCGGAGAAGAAGGCCTGCACCTCGGCCTCGAAGAAGGTGTGCGTCGAGCGCTCGAGGTCGATGATCCACTGCCCGTGGGCCATCGCGTCGGCGCGCTTCGAGTCGGCGACGCCGCGGGCCACCTCGTAGACGAGATCGACGAAGACGAGGATGGCGATCTGGCGCCCGAGATCGCCCCAACCCTTGGGCAACCTGGCGGTAACGCTTGCGAACGCACGGGACACGGGACACCCAATTGTAATCCGCGCGTTAACGGGCGCAAAGCGGGCGGATCAGGTGAGGAAGTCGAGGATCTCCTCGACCAACTCGGGGCGCTCGATCCAGGGCCAATGCCCGGCACCCGCCTCGATCCGCAGCTGAGCGTCGGGCAGGGCGGCGGCGTAGGCCGCGGCGAAGCGGGTCGGCAGGTAGATGTCGCGATCGCCCCAGAGGACCAGAGCCGGACAGGCGAGGCGGCCCAGATCCTGGCCGGCCCGGGCGAGGCGATCGGGGTCGGCGTGGCGGTAGAGGGCGAGGGTGGCGTCGCGGGTGCCCTTGTCCCAGTGGTCCCAGATCATGTCGACGAACTCGGGGGGCATCGGGCCGCGGTCGCCGCGGGCCTGGCGCAACAGCAGCGCCAGTGAGGACCTGGTCGTGGTCGCGTTGAGGAACTCGCCGAGCAGACGGCGGCGCCAGAGCTGGGCGATCCAGTGCCAGCGGTAGCCCGGCAGCAGCGGCACCGCGTCGGCCACGACCAGGCGCTCGACCAGGTCCGGGCGCCGCTGGGCCCCGATCAGGGCCAGCCCGCCCCAGTCGTGGACGACCAGCTTGCGACGCTCGACGCCGAGCTCGTCGAGGCAGCGCTCGAGAAAGGCCGACAGCCCGTACATCGAGTAGTCGAAGCGCGCCGGGTCGGGCTTGTCCGAGCGTCCCCAGCCCGGCATGTCGATCGCGAACGCCGGCCCGCCGCGCTCCAGGAACGGCAGCCAGTCCTCGCCGTGGGTGGGGTTGCCGTGGCAGTAGACCGTCGGCGTCCCCTCTCCCGCAACCCGGCGGTAGAAGACGCGCACGCCGTCGATCCACAGCTCGTTCTCCTCGATCCCGGCGGCCATCTTCGACATCCTACGTCCGAACTGCATCAAATTCCCGGGCCGACAGAGGGGAAAGTTGATGCGGTTCGGCTGGGGTCGCGGGCTAGGGTGCCGGCGTGGCCTGGAAGCGACCGAGCAAGCGACGGGTGCGGGCGATCCGCGACCGGCTGCGGGAGATGTACGGGGTGCCGGTCAACGAGCCGCACCGGCAGCCGATCGCCGAGCTGATCAAGACCGTGCTCTCCCAGCACACCAACGACCGCAACCGCGATCGCTCCTTCGCGGCCCTGCGCGAGCGGTTCCCGACCTGGGAGCAGGTGCGCGACGCTCCGGTTGAGGAGGTCGAGGAGGCGATCCGGCCGGGCGGGCTCGCTAAGCAGAAGGCGCCACGGATCCAGGCGATCCTCGAGCAGCTCGGCGAGGAGCTCGACCTCGGCTGGACCGAGACGGCGCCGCGCGAGGAGTCGCTCGAGTTCCTGCTGGGGCTGCCGGGGGTCGGCCGGAAAACCGCGGCCTGCGTGCTGATCTTCACCTGGGGGATCCCCGAGATCCCGGTCGACGTCCACGTCCACCGGGTCGGCGGCCGGCTCGGCCTGTTTCCGCCGAAGGCTTCCTTCGAGCGCGCCCACGACGAGATTCTGGCCGTCATCGACCCCGAGGACGCCTACGAGCTGCACATGAACCTGATCCGGCACGGGCGCGAGCTCTGCCGCCCGAAGCCACGCTGCGAGGAATGCGCGCTGCGGCGGATGTGCCCCTGGTATCGCGCCGAGAAGGCCGCCAGTAGTATGCGCGCCGCGAAATGAGCAAGCGCACCTTCATCGTCTTCGGAGTCCTGATTCTCGTCCTCGCGGTCGTCATCCCCTGGCTGGCTTTCCGCTCCAAGGGCGACGCCGGGTCCGGCGACCAGGAGGTCGTCGCCAAGCTCGAGAACGGCCAGTCGCTGTTCCAGACCAACTGCGGCAACTGCCACGCGCTCTACGCGGCGGGCAGCGACGGCAACTACGGGCCCAACCTCGACGAACTGCTGGCGCCCGCCGGCCCGCCGACCGGCTCCAGCGCCGCGGACACGATCAAAGCCACCGAAGGCCGCGTCCTCAACGCGGTCGAAAAAGGCGTCGACAGCTCCACCTCGCCGGGCCGGATGCCGGGCGGCATCCTCAACGAGCAGCAGAGCAGGGAAGTCGCCGAGTTCGTCGCCGCCACCGCCGGCGAAGGCTGAACAGCAGGCCGACGGGCCGAAATCCCACGTATGCCGTGGGAAATCGGCCCATCGACTTCGGTTTCGGGTCCTAGCGCCCGAACCTGAGGGCGCTGAAGACGCCCGCGTGGTCGGAGCTCCAGAAGCCGTTGACCGGCAGCAGGCCGGTGACTCCGGAGCTCTCCAGCCTGATGCGCTGGGGGTCATTGGTCATGATGTGGTCGACCTGGTGGTCGAAGTCGGCGACGCTGCCGCCGGCTCCCACCGCCAGCAGGCTCGAGTTGAGGCAGCAGCTGAGCGGGTCGGCCGTGCTGCGCTCGACGAATCCCGCGTTGAGCAGGGTCCGGTATGCCTGCTGGTCCCCGGGCGCGACGGTGTCGTCGTCCGAGTTGAGGTCGCCGACCAGGACAACCGGCAGGCTGCCCGTCGCCGGACCGCCCGGCGCGACCAGCTCGGCCGCCTGCAGCGAGCGGATGCTCGGCACCAGCGCCGCCGGGTCGAACGCCTCGAGGTGAGTGTTGACGAAGCGGAACCAGCCGCTGCCGCGGACCTTCGCGTCGGTGGCCGTCCAGCCGCGTTTGATCGGCAGTTTCACGCCGAGGATGTCGATCGGCAGCAGGGTTTTGAAATTGGCCGACCGGGAGTTGGCGGTGTGGACGCCGCCATTGGTCCGAGCGAGGATGACGTCGCGCATCGTCAGGCGGCCGTTGATCTCGGCGTTGGGAAGGCCCTGGGCCGCCGGACCGTCCCCGGCCACGCCGTTCTCGTCACCGGGCGCCTCCAGGTCGAACTCGTTCTGGACGACGACCACCTCGTAGCGGTCGGGGCCCTTGTTCAGCTGGTCGAGCAGCAGCTGCAGGTAGTCGTAGCGAACCGTGGTCGCGGTGGGGACGCCGCTGAGGACCGGGGCCAGGCTCGGCGGGCCGGTGCGCCAGAGGGCGACCTCCTGCAGGCCGACCAGGTCCGGCTTGACGGCGAGGATCTCGTGGGCCAGTCCTTTGGCCCGGGTCGGGAAGTCGTTGGCGGTCACTTCGCGCAGGATCTGCCCGTTCGCGACGACGAATTCGTCGAGGCTTTTCGCGACGATCGCCGGCGTCAGGTCAGCGCCGAGGTAGAGGTTGCGGGTCATCGTCGTGACGACCTTGCCTTTGCCGTTGTCGCTGTGGTTCGCCTGCTTGGCGCCGGCGGCGGCGGGTAGCAGCAGTGCGAGGATGAATAAGGCAACGAAGGCCGGCATCAACAGCCGGCGGGTCATATGGTGACTCAAGGTGTCCTCCTCTTCCGCGATTCCAGCGTGGGAATCGATTTGGTTGAGGCGCCTCCCAGACCGGATAGCCCCATTTCCCCTCTGGGTACCCGGTGCACCTAACGCCCGAACAACTATAGGGCGGAGGGTTGCGATCTCTAATAGATCTGCCATACTGCCACTTAGATTTCTTAGGCTTGAACAACGAAACCCCTGGAGGTACTCGAAAAGTGGGAAAGACGATCGGCATCGACCTCGGCACGACCAACTCTTGCGTCGCCGTGATGGAGGGCGGCGAGCCCACGGTTCTGGAGAACTCCGAGGGCGGGCGCACGACCCCGTCCGTCGTCGCCTTCACCGAGAGCGGTGAGCGACTGGTCGGCACCGTCGCCAAACGGCAGGCGGTGATGAACCCGGAGAACACGATCTTCTCGATCAAGCGCTTCATGGGCCGCAAGGAGGCCGAAGTCAAAGAGGAGGAGACGATCGTCCCGTACGAGGTCGAGGCCGGCCCCAACGGCGACGTCCGCGTCGACGTGCGCGGTAAGCAGTACAGCCCGCCGGAGATCAGCGCGATGATCCTGCAGAAGCTGAAAGCCGACGCTGAAGCGAAGCTCGGCGAGACGGTCGACAGCGCCGTCATCACCGTCCCCGCCTACTTCAACGACGACCAGCGCCAGGCGACGACGGACGCCGGCAAGATCGCCGGCCTCGACGTCAAGCGGATCATCAACGAGCCGACCGCGGCTGCGCTGGCCTACGGGCTCGACAAAGAGAAAGCCGACCAGACGATCCTCGTCTTCGACCTCGGCGGCGGCACCTTCGACGTCTCCGTGCTGGAAATCGGCGACGGCGTCTTCGAGGTGAAGGCGACCGCGGGCGACAACCACCTCGGCGGCGACAACTGGGACAAGGCAATCGTCGAGTGGCTGGTCGCCGAGTTCAAACGCGACCAGGGCGTCGACCTCGCGGCCGACAAGAACTCCCTGCAGCGCCTCTACGAGGCGGCGGAGAAGGCGAAGATCGAGCTCTCCTCAACCCAGGAGACGCAGATCAACCTGCCCTTCATCACCGCCGTCGAGGGCCAGCCCAAGCACCTCGACCTCAAGCTCAGCCGCTCGAAGCTGAACGAGCTGACCGCTGATCTGCTGGAGCGGATCGTCGGCCCGGTCAAACGGGCGCTCGACGACGCCGACGCCAGCATCGACCACGTCGTCCTGGTCGGCGGCATGACCCGGAACCCCGCCGTGCGCGAGCGGGTCAAGGAGCTGACCGGCAAGGACCCGCACCAGGGCGTGAACCCGGACGAGGTCGTGGCCGTCGGCGCCGGGATCCAGGCCGGCGTGCTGGCCGGCGACGTCAAGGACGTGCTGCTGCTCGACGTCACCCCGCTGACGCTGGGGATCGAGACCAAAGGCGGCGTGATGACGAAGCTGATCGAGCGCAACACGACGATCCCGACGAAGAAGTCGGAGACCTTCTCGACCGCCGACGACAACCAGCCGTCGGTTGAGATCCACGTGCTCCAGGGCGAGCGCGAGATGGCCAGCGGCAACAAGAGCCTGGGCAAATTCCAGCTCACCGGGATCCCCCCGGCGCCGCGCGGGATGCCGCAGATCGAGGTCACCTTCGACATCGACGCCAACGGCATCATCCACGTCACCGCCAAAGACCAGGGCACCGGCAAAGAGCAGAAGATCGAGATCAAATCCGGCTCCGGGCTCTCCGACGAGGAAATCCAGAGCATGGTCTCCGATGCCGAGTCCCACGCCGAGGAGGACCGCAAGCAGCGTGAGCTGGCGGAGGCGCGCAACCTCGCCGAGAACGCCGCCTACCAGTCCGAGAAAGCGCTGGCGGACGCCGACGGCAAAGTCGACGACGCCACCAAAGAGGAAGTCGAGGCGGCCGTCAAAGGCGTGCGCGAGTCGCTCGAGTCCGGCAGCGTCGAGGAGATCAACTCGAAGACCGAGGCGCTGAACACGGCGATGACGAAGGCGTCGGAGCAGATCTACGCGGCGGCGCAGTCGGAGGCTGGCGCCGAGGGCGCGAGCGGCGGCGGCGAGACCCCGGACGAGGACGACGAAGTCGTGGATGCCGAGGTCGTCGACGAGGGTGACGAGGGCGAGAGCAAATGAGGCCGGATCGGGACGACCCGGGGGCTGACGAGCGAGGGACCAAGCCCTCAGCCGCGGGGCCTGTCGGCGCAGGGGACCCCCCACCCCCTGCGGTAGCTAAAGCTTCCTCGGGGGTGGGCCCCCCTACGCCGCCACCCGCGGGAGGGGCGTCTACGGATAGCGCTGAGGGTCCAGGCCCGGCAGGACCACGGTCCGAGGGTTCAAGCGAGGGCGAGCGGGTCGAGCGGGACTTCGATGCCCTGCTGGCTGACGCCCAGAAGGAGAAGGACGAGTATCTCGAACTCGCCAAGAGGACGCAGGCTGATTTCGAGAACTTTCGCAAGCGGATGGCAGCCGAGGTGACGGCTGCCGGCGTTCGTGGGAAGGGGCAGCTGGCGCAGGAGGTGGTGCCGGCGCTGGATGATCTCGAGCGGGCTATTGAGGCGGCTGGGCTTGATCCGGAGGGGGATTCCGAGGATGGGTTGGCGCATGGGGTGCTGCTCGTGTTCAGGAGCTTGCGCGAGGGGTTGAAGCGGAACGGGATCGAGGTCGTCGATCCGCAGGGTGAGAAGTTCGACCCGAACCAGCACGAGGCGCTCTCGACCGTGCCCGTCGAGGAGGCGGAGTCGGGGACGGTGGTCGAGGTCCTACAGAAGGGCTACCGGCTCAACGAGCAGTTGCTACGGCCCGCCCGGGTGGTCGTGAGCGAGTAGGGAGGCAGATTGGCTGACGAGCTCTACAAGACGCTGGGCGTCTCCAAGAAGGCGAGCGACGACGAGATCAAGAAGGCGTACCGCAAGCTGGCGCGTCAGTACCACCCCGATCGCAACCCCGACGATCCGGTGGCGGAGGAGAAATTCAAGGAAGTCTCCGCCGCCCACGACATCCTCGCCGACCCCGAGAAGCGCAAGGAGTACGACGCCGGCGGCATGTTCGCGGGCGCTGGCGGGCCGGGCGGCTTCGGCGGCGGCAGTCCCTTCGGCGGCGGCGCCCAGGCCGGCGGCTTCGCCGGCAACGCCGACCTCGGCGACATCTTCTCCTCGCTCTTCAACCGCGGCGGCAAAGGCGGCCGCGGGCAGGCCCAGCAGGTGCGCGGGCGCGACCTCGAGACCGAAGTCCAGCTCGGCTTCGACCAGGCGGTCAACGGCAGCCAGATCAGCGTCACCGTGCCGAAGGCGGGGCGCTGCCCGACCTGCCACGGCAGCGGCGCCAAACCGGGCACCGGCCCGGTCACCTGCCCGCGCTGCGAAGGCCGCGGCATCGATGCCCAGAGCCAGGGCTTCTTCTCGATCAGCCAGCCCTGCCCCCAGTGCGGCGGCGCCGGCCAGATCATCGAGGACCCCTGCCCCACCTGCAACGGCTCCGGGCTGACCCAACAGACCAAGCGCTACAAAGTGAACATCCCGGCCGGGGTCAAGGACGGGGCGCGAATCCGGCTCGCCGGCAAGGGCGAGGCGGGCCCCCGCGGCGGCCCGCCCGGCGACCTCTACGTGACCACCCGGGTCGCCGCCTCCCCGGTCTTCAAGCGGCTCGACGACGGCAACCTCGAGGTGACGGTGCCGATCACGATCCCCGAGGCGCTGCGCGGCGGCACGATCGAGGTCCCGACCCTCGACGGGACCAAGAAGATCAAGGTGGCGCCGGGGACGAGGCACGGAGCGATGCAGCGGCTGCGGGGCGAGGGGCCGCCGAAGCCCAAGGGCAAGGGGCGCGGCGACATCCGTTACCGGCTCGAGATCGAGGTGCCGACGGAGCTGAACGAGGAGCAGGCCGAGGCGGCGGAGAAGCTGGCACAGGCCCTCAACGGCGGCGACCCGCGGGCGGAGTTGCTGCGCAGGGCGGGTAGCTGATGGCCACCTACCGCCGCCGCGTCGAGGCGGCTCTCGACAAGGGACGCGGTGTCTTCATGATCTCGGTCGCCGCCGAGCTGGCGGAGATGCACCCGCAGACCCTGCGCATGTACGAGGCCCGCGGCCTGGTCGCCCCCAAGCGCTCGCCGAAGAACACGCGGCTCTACTCCCAGCGCGACGTCGAACGGCTGCGGCGGATCCAGCGGATGACCTCGGAGGAGGGCCTCAACCTGGCCGGAGTGGTGACGGTGCTGGAACTCGAAGAGCGGGTAGAGAAGCTGCGGGCGGAGTTGAACCGGACGCGAGAGCGCCTGCAGGAGGTCGAAGAGGCGCGAAACGGAGGGCGGAGCTGATGCAGGCAGATCGATTCACCGTCAAGTCCCAGGAAGCGGTGGCGGCGGCGCAGCAGCTGGCGGCGGCCCGGCGCAACCCGGAGGCCGCACCGGCCCACCTGCTGGTCGCCCTGCTCGTGCAGGAGGACGGGCTGGTCGTACCGATCCTGCAGAAGCTCGGCGAAGACCCGGCGGCGATCGGAGCCAGGGCCCACGAGACGGTCGATGCGCTGCCGACCCTCGGCAACGGCGGCGAGGAGCCGCGGATGTCGGCGGCGCTGGCGCAGACGCTGCGCCGGGCCGAGAAAGAGATGGCGAAGCTCGGCGATGAGTACATCTCGACCGAGCACCTGCTGCTGGCCCTGACCGACCCGGCCTCCGGCGTCGCCGAGGCGCTCCCCGACCGCGGCTCGCTGGAAGCGGCGATCGCCGAGGTGCGCGGCCCGCACAAGGTCACCTCCCCCAACCCCGAGGACAGCGTCCAGGCGCTGGAGAAATTCGGCCGCGACCTGACCGCGGACGCGAGGGCGGACAAGCTCGACCCGGTGATCGGGCGAGACGAGGAGATCCGCCGCGTGATCCAGGTCCTCTCCCGCCGCACCAAGAACAACCCGGTGCTGATCGGCGACCCCGGGGTCGGCAAGACGGCGATCGTCGAGGGGCTGGCGCAGCGGATCGTCGACGGCGACGTGCCGGAGAGCCTGCGCGACCGCCGTGTGATCGCGCTCGACATCGGCTCCCTGCTGGCCGGGGCCAAATACCGCGGCGAGTTCGAGGAGCGACTGAAAGCGGTGCTCTCCGAGGTCCAGGAGGCGGCGGGCCAGGTCGTCCTCTTCCTCGACGAGCTGCACACGATCGTCGGCGCCGGCGCGGCCGAAGGCGCGGTCGACGCCGCCAACCTGCTGAAGCCGATGCTGGCCCGCGGCGAGCTGCGCGCGGTCGGCGCCACCACGCTCGACGAGTACCGCAAGCACATCGAGAAGGACGCGGCGCTGGAGCGGCGCTTCCAGCCGGTGCTGGTCGGCGAGCCCGACATCGGCGACTCGATCGCGATCCTGCGCGGGCTGAAGGGGCGCTACGAAGAGCACCACGGAGTGCGGATCACCGACGCGGCGATCGTCGCCGCCGCCACCCTCTCGGAGCGCTACATCGCCGACCGCTTCCTGCCCGACAAGGCGATCGACCTGATCGACGAGGCGGCCTCGCGGCTGAAGATCGAGATCGACTCGATGCCGACCGAGATCGACGAGGTCAAACGGCGCATCCAGCAGCTGGAGATCCAGCGCGCGGCGATGCGCAAAGAGACCGACGAGGCCTCGCGGGGACGGCTCGACGCGCTCGAGGCCGACATCGCCGAGCTGAACGAGAGCTTCAACGAGATGAACGCCCGCTGGCAGAACGAGAAGGGGGCGATCGACTCGATCAACGAGGCCAAGGGGCAGCTGGAGGAGGCCGTGCGCGAGGCCGAGCGGGCCGAGCGCGAGGCGGACCTGGAGCGGGCGGCGAAACTTCGCTACGGCGACATCCCCGAGCTGGAAAGGGCGGTCGCCCAGCAGGAGGCGCGGATCGCCGAGCTGCACGCCGACGGAGTCTCGCTGCTTGCCGATGTCGTGACCGAGGAGGACATCGCCGAGGTCGTCGCCAAATGGACCGGGATCCCGGTCAGCCGCCTGATGGAGGGCGAGGTCGAGAAGCTGATCAAGATGGAGGAACGCCTGCACGAGAGGGTGATCGGCCAGGACGAGGCGATCGAGGCGGTCTCCAACGCGCTGCGGCGCTCGCGCGCCGGCCTCTCGGACCCGAACCGGCCGATCGGCTCCTTCCTCTTCCTCGGCCCGACCGGGGTCGGCAAGACCGAGCTGGCGAAGGCGCTGGCCGAGTTCATGTTCGATTCCGAGCAGGCGATCGTCCGCCTCGACATGTCCGAGTACATGGAGAAACACACCGTGGCCCGGCTGATCGGCGCTCCCCCCGGCTACGTCGGCTACGAGGAGGGCGGGCAGCTGACCGAGGCGGTGCGGCGCCGGCCCTACGCGGTGATCCTGCTGGACGAGATCGAGAAGGCGCACCCCGACGTCTTCAACACGCTGCTGCAGATCATGGACGACGGGCGCCTCACCGACGGCCAGGGGCGCACCGTCAGCTTCACCAACACGGTCATGATCATGACCTCCAACGTCGGCAGCGACCGCATCGTCGGCGAGGCAATCGACGAGCGGATGCGCGAGCAGATCGAAGAGGTCCTGGCCGAAACCTTCAAGCCGGAGTTCCTCAACCGGATCGACGACACGGTGATCTTCCACCGCCTCTCCAAGGCGGACATCGGCCAGATCGTCGAGCTGCAGGTGAGGCAGCTGATCGGCCGGGTGCGCGAGCGCGGGATCGAGATCGAGCTGAGCGAGGACGCCCGCACCCTGCTCGGCAACCTCGGCTACGACCCGACCTACGGCGCGCGACCGCTGAAGCGGGTGATCCAGAGGCAGCTGATCGACAAGCTGGCGCTGAAGATCCTCGAGGGCGAGTTCAGCGAAGGCGACGTCGTCAAGGTCGACGCGGCCGGCGGCGAGCTGGCCTTCGAGAAGGCCGAGCGGGCGGTGCCGGCGCAGACTGCGATCTGACCGTCATTCATGCGGGTTTAAGGGTTGGCCCGCATAATCCGAAATAAGCTTTGACGGCTTAAACGATGTTTAGACGGCAACCCGGCAAATCCGACGCAAAGGACGCGAGCGCGTACTCGCGTCGTTCGGCTGCCGCCGATTGGCTCTGGGAGGTCCAGGATCGGTTCCGCGAGGGGGTCCCCGCCGCCGCTCACCGCTGCGCCGACCTCGCCACCTGGCCGCTCGAGTGGGCCTCCTACGCTCTGCGCGAAAAGCTGATCTGGCCGGCGGCGGACCGGGCCGAGACGATGGGCAGGCCGGCGCGGGCGCTGGCCACCGGCGCCGTCGTCCTGCTCGCCGCCGGGGT
>JBAQZI010000034.1:0-23725 GCA_049790835.1 Solirubrobacterales bacterium | reverse complement strand
CATCAACTGCAAGGTCGACGAGGAAAAGAAGGCCTGGGCGCTCATCGACGCCGGCTACGACGGCTCGTTCACGGGCCCGGCGTACTCCTCGGTGTTCTTCCAGAACTCGAACAACTCGGTCCGCGCGAGCGACGAGTTCATGCGCGCGGTCCTCGACGACGGCCTGTGGCAGACCCGCGCCGTGACGAGCGGCGAGGTCATGGACACCTACCAGGCCCGCGAGCTGATGCACCTGGTCGCCGAGGGCACCTGGGTGTGCGGCGATCCGGGCATGCAGTTCGACACGACGATCAACGAGTGGCATACCTGCCCGAACACGGCGCGGATCAATGCCAGCAACCCCTGCTCGGAGTACATGTTCCTGGACGACTCGGCGTGCAACCTCGCGTCGATCAACCTGATGAAATTCGTGGACGAGACCGGTGAGTTCGACGTGGAGGCCTTCCGCGCGGCCTGCCGCACCCTCATCAGCGCCCAGGAAATCCTCGTCGACAACTCGAGCTACCCGACCAAAGCGATCGAGAAGAACAGCCACGCCTACCGTCCGCTCGGCCTCGGCTACGCCAACCTCGGCGCCCTGCTGATGTCGGACGGGCTGCCCTACGACTCCGACGCCGGCCGCAACGTCGCCGCCGCGATCACGGCGCTGATGACCGGCCGCGCCTACCGCCAGTCGGCGCTGATCGCCGGCGGGGCGACCGGGCCGTACGACGCCTACGGGGAGAACCGCGAGCCCCACAACGGGGTCATGCGGATGCACCGCGACGCCTCCTACGAGGTCGACGGAACCGGGATCAAGGGCGACCTGCTGGCGGCGGCGCAGCGCGCCTGGGACGAGGCGGTCGAGCTCGGCGAGCAGCACGGCTACCGCAACGCGCAGGCGACGGTGCTGGCTCCGACCGGGACGATCAGCTTCCTGATGGACTGCGACACGACCGGGATCGAGCCCGACTTCTCGCTGGTCAAGTTCAAGGAGCTGGTCGGCGGCGGGCAGATGACGATCGTCAACCAGTCGGTGCCGATGGCGCTCGACGCGATGGGCTACTCGGAGGCGGAGATCGACCAGATCAACGCCCACATCGCGGAGAAGAACACGATCGTCGGCGCGCCCGGGCTGAAGGACGAGCACCTGGAGGTCTTCGACGTCGCGGTCGGCGAGCGGGCGATCTCCCACACCGGCCACATCGACATGATGGCGGCAACCCAGCCGTTCATCTCCGGGGCGATCTCGAAGACGGTCAACCTGCCGCAGAGCGCGACGATCGAGGACATCGCCGACGCCTACACGCGCGGCTGGAAGGGCGGCCTCAAGGCGCTGGCGATCTACCGCGACGGCTCGAAGACGGCGCAGGCGCTGCGCACCGACGCCCAGGACGAGAAGGGCGCCGAGCCCGAGGTCGTGGTGCTGCCGCCGGAGCGCAAACGGATGCCCCGCGAGCGCGAATCGATCACCCACAAGTTCTCGATCGCCGGCCACGAGGGCTACATCACCGCCGGCAAATACGAGGACGGCTCGGTCGGCGAGATCTTCCTCACCGACATCGGCAAGGAGGGCTCGACGATGCGGGGGCTGATGAACGCCTTCGCGACCGCGATCTCGCTCGGCCTCCAGTACGGCGTCCCGCTCGAAGACTTCGTGCGCAAGTTCAGCTACATGCGCTTCGAGCCGGAGGGCATCACCGGCAACCCGGAGATCCCCTTCGCCAAATCGCTGCCCGACTACATCATGCGCTGGGTCGCCAGCCGCTTCATCGAGGACACCGAGACGCTCGAGGAACTGGGGATCATGACCTCGGAGGTGCGGGCCAAGCAGGAGGCGGAGACGTCGCAGCTCAGCATCGGGCTCGCCACCGACACCGCCGGCCCGGCCAACGGCGGCAACGGCCAGGCCAAGTCCGGTAACGGCGGCGCAGCCGCGGCGAAGCCCGGCAAGACCGTCGCGGCGGCCGCGGCGATGACCGACTCGCCACCGGTGCGCCCGGCGAAGATGTCGGGGCTCGACCTCGGCCCGGCCTGCGAGCAGTGCGGCGGCATGATGCAGCGCACGGGGTCGTGCTACACGTGCAGCAGCTGCGGCAACAACACCGGCTGCGGCTGAGGTCGTAGGACACGGCGCGTGGCCGCACCCGCGGCTTCGCGTCGTGCAGAGCACTGCCGCTTCGCCGCGTGCACGCCCCCGCTTGGTCCTACGACCTCAGTGTAAATTCGGGAAATGCACTTCCTCGCAGCCGTGGCGGCGACGCTCGCGCTCGCAGCTCCAGCCGACTCGAATGTCGCGCCCTGCGACAAGGCGATCGTCGGGCATGGGCCGGCCGATTGGCGCAGCGAATCGATCGTCGCCGGGCCGGTCGGGGTCAGGCGGCATCCGTTGAGCGCCATGTCGCGGGCCGCCAACGGCTGGTACACGACGAAGATGGGGCTGCTGATCGAAGGGCGGGAGCCGGAGACGGTCACGGTCAGCGTCCCTCCCCCGCTGCGCCATCGCGTGTTCCTCTTCTACGGAGAGGTCCTAGACCGAAACGGCGACCCCACGACCTCGTTCCACAACACGCGCGGCTACGGCGAAACCGAGTTCCAGCTCTGCGGCAACAAGCCCCGCACGATCTGGCCGGGCGGGATCAAGGTCAAGGGCGACGCGCCGGTGCGCCTCAACGTCTTTACGGAGGATCGGACCAAGCCGTTCATCCTCCGCCTCGGCAAGCCCACGGTCTACGAGCCGCCCGGGAACTACTCCTCGCCACGCGCCTGACGCAGCCGCTGGAGGTCGATCAGGTCTTCCGGTCGTCCCGCCTTCTCCTTCAGAGCGATGAGCTCCTCGTAGCCGACCATCTTGACCACCAGCCCCCCGATCTCGGTCTCGATCGCAGTCGGTGAGAGCCTCTCCCAAAGTGCATCCTCACCGATCCACTGCATGATGTCGAAGCGCCCGAGCCGAGTTCTCAGCACCCAGTTTCCGCCAAGCGCAAGCGCTCCCGGGTCCAGTGGATCGGGGAGCTCCCCGTCCTCGAACTCTTCCGCCCCTTCAAGTTGAGCATCGAGGGCCTCGAGCACCCGAGTAAGCCTTGCGAGATTTTGGGGATCCGGTGCGGGCACCACGTCGACGTCCTTCGTCGCGCGGACATAGCCGTGGAAGCCAACCGCGACTCCGCCGATGATCAGGAACTCGACACCTGCCCGATTGAGCTCCTCGAGGATTCCTCGGATATCAAGCTCAGACACGGCGCTGACGACGTCCCGCCTCAGCCAACTGGGACATGAACCGTGAGAGTTCGAAGACCTGCTCGGTGCGCTGGGCGGGAGTGAGGTCCGTGTAGTCGCGTCGCAGAGCGGCAAGCTCAGCCTTGCCGTCGGGCGTCCAGTTCCCGGTTCGCTTCGTGGACTTCACGCTGTAACGGTACAACGACGCTTGGACAACGGAGGCTGCAGTCAGCTGAGGACGACTTCGGCGTCGTGCCGGGGGGTCTCGGTGATGGCGCGGCGGAAGGGGCGCTCGGACTTCGGCTTGGCCGGGGCGATCTGGTGGCGCTTGACCAGCTCCTCGAGGACGACGGCCATCTCGAACTGGGCGAAGGCGGCGCCGAGGCAGCGGCGGACGCCGCCGCCGAAGGGGATCCAGGTGTAGGTGCCGGGCGGGGTCTCGAGGAAACGCTCGGGCAGGAAGCGGTCCGGCTCGGGGTAGATCGCCGGGTTGCGGTGGACGAGGTGGATGCAGGGGGTGAGCGAGGCGCCGGCGGGCAGCTCATAGCCGCCGATCTCGACCGGCTCGGTCAGCTTGCGGATCACCAGCACGATCACCGGGCGCAGCCGCAGCGTCTCCTGGATCGTCGCGGTCAGGTAGGCCTCCTCCCCGGCCAGGACCTCGCCGCGCAGGCGCTCCAGCTTCTCGGGATGGCGGACGAGGCGCTCCATCGCCCACGACAGGGCGGTGGCGGTGGTCTCGTGGCCGGCGACGAGCAGGGTCAGCAGCTCGTCGCGGATCTCGGCGTCGCTCATCGGGCTGCCGTCCTCGTGGCGGGCGGCGACCAGCATCGAGAGGACGTCGTCGCGCTCGGCCAGGTCCTCGGCGGCGCGGCGCTCGACGATCTCACCCTGGATCAGCTCATCGACGCGGTCGATGCGACGGCGGAAGGCGGGGATGCCCTTGACCCGCTGCGGCCCGATCAGGACCACCGGCAGCAGCAGGCGCGGGTCGGTGGTGAGGTCGAGGAAGTCGCGCAGCGCCGCCCGCAGCGGATCCATCCGCTCTTTGTCATGGACCCCGAAGACGGTCTCGAGGATGATCTCCAGCGTGATCGCCTGCATCCGCGGCCGCAGCTTGTGCGGCGTGCCGGTGGGCCAGCTCTCGACCTCGCGGGCGGCGATCTCGCGCATCTTCTCGCCGTATCCCTGCATCCGCTCGCCATGGAAGGGCGGCAGCAGCAGCTTGCGCTGACCGATGTGCGGCTTCTCGTCGAGGACGAGGACCGAGTTGTCGCCGAGGAACGGGCGCAGGATCTCGTTTCCCTCACCCGCGTGGAAGATCCGCGGGTCGCCGGTGAAGACCTGCTTGACGAGCTCCGGGTCGGAGACCATCACCCAGGTCCCTTCGTGGGCGATCCGGATCGTGAACATGTCGCCGAAGCGGGCGCGGCTCTGCTCGAGCATCCACTGCGCCTGGCGCGACCAGATCGCCGTCTGCAGCGCCCGCGGCATCCGCGGGCCGGGTGGAAGTCCCTTGATCGGCGCCGGGGCCGTCGTCGGAGCCGCCTCTGTGGTCGTCGCCTCCATAGCGCTGCCGTCACCGTACCCGCTCGCCACAACCCCCGGTGTGAGATCGCTCCGACTTGGCATAGCCTTGGTCAACCGATGCCGCCCCTCCCCCGCCTCTCGCCGCGCGCCGAGCACCTGATCCTGAAGCGGGCCTGCGGGCTGCCGCCACGGGTTCAGCGGACGCTCTTCGGGCCGCCGCCGACGGTCGACGGACAGACGCTGGCCAGCGACATCCACGCCCTGATCAAGCTCGCCGAACTGGGCGGCGACAGCTCCTTCACCGGCGGCCTACCTCCGGCCGAGGCGCGGCTGCAGAACCGCCGGGGGGCGGCCGCGAGCAGCGCCCAGCCGCCGATCCCGATGGCCCGGGTCGAGGCGCTGGAGATTCCCGTCCACGCCGCCCCGCTCCCCGCCCGCTTCTACGTCCCCGGCGGCCTGCCGGATGCGACCCCCGCTCCCCTGGTCGTCTACTTCCACGGCGGCGGCTGGGTGATCGGCGACCTCGACACCCATGACGGCGTCTGCCGCTTCCTCGCCGCCGCGGCCGGCGTGAAGGTGCTCGCGGTCGACTACCGGCTGGCTCCCGAGTATCCCTTCCCCGCCGCGGTCGAAGACGCCTGGGCGGGGTTCGCCTGGGCCCTGGCGAACGCCGCGGAGCTGGGCGTCGACCCGGCGCGGATCGCGGTCGGTGGCGATAGCGCCGGCGGCAACCTCGCCGCCGTGGTGAGCCTGCTGGCCCGGGCCGGCGGTGGGCAGATGCCGGCGATGCAGCTGCTGATCTACCCGCCGACCGACTCCGCCGGCGACCTGCCCTCGCGCCGCCTCTTCCGCGAGGGCTACCTGCTGACCAAGAACGACATGGACACCTTCGAGCGCTTCTACCTGCCGCCCGGGACCGACGCCACCGATCCGCGCGTCTCGATCCTGCTGGCGCCGGACCTGCGCGGCCTGCCGCCCGCCTATGTCGCCACCGCCGGCTTCGACCCGCTGCGCGACGAGGGCGAGGCCTACGCGCTGCGAATGCGCGAAGCCGGCGTCCAGGTCGCGCTGCGTCGCCATCCCGGCCTGATCCACAGCTTCGCCAACCTGACCGCGGTCAGCCGCAGCTCCCGCGGGGCGATGCTCGAGGTGGCCGGGGCGCTGCGGATGGGCCTGGCTCCCCGCTAGCCAGCCGTCTCGGCCTACTCGTACTGCAGCGACTCGAGGACGTCGAGCTTGGAGGCGCGGCGGGCCGGCGCGATCGCGGCCAGCACCCCGGCGAAGGCGGCGAAGATCAGCAGCAGGATCAGCGACCCGACCGGATAGGAGAGCGTGAAGCCTTCGTCCTTCAGGGGCTGCGCGATCAGCGCCGCGAAGATCAGACCGAGCACCATCCCGAGGATCGCCCCGATCAGGGCCGTGATCACCGCCTCGTAACGGATCATCGTCCGCACCTGCCGCCGCGACATCCCGATCGCCCGCAGCATCCCCAGCTCGCGGGTGCGTTCGTGGATCGAGAGCGCCAGCGTGTTGGCGATGCCGAAGAGGGAGATGAGGACGGCCAGTGCGAGCAGGGCGTAGAAGAGGTTGACGAGGTCCCCAATCTGCTTTTCTCGGTCCTCCTTCAGTTCCTGTTGATCGAGGACTTCCGCAATGGGAAAGGCCGTTTCGACGACTTTCGTCAGCAGTGCCTGGGTCTGCTCGGATTCGGCGCCGGGCGCGAGCTTGACGAAATCGGTCGTGTCCTGGGTCTGGCTGAAGTCGCGGGCCAGCGCCGCCTGGGTGATGAGGACGCTGCCGAACACGCCGAGCTTCGAGTCGAACTCGCCGACCACTTTGAAGCTCGGTCGCTTGCGGGTCTGCGTCAGCAGCCGGAAGCTGTCGCCGACCTCGAGCCCGTTGTCGGAGGCGAAGGAATCGGCCACGATCGCCTCTCCTTCGGAGAGGTTGCGCAAAGCCGCCGGTCCACCCTTCTTCCATTCGACTTCGACCGTCTCTTCTATGTCCCGGGTGGGCGCCGAGACGCGGGCCCCGGCGCCGCCGTCGACCAGCTTCGCCTGAGCCGAGCGGATCGTCGCGACCAGCTCTACCCCTGGCACTTTGCGCGCGGCCGTGGCGGTGCCGTTCGGGATCGGCGAGAAGCCGTCGCTGTTCTGGATGATCAGACCGCCGGCGAAGTTTTCGTCGACGACCTGAGCGACCGAGCTCTTCAGCCCGGCGGCGAAGACGGTGACGAACGCGACCAGGGCGAGGCCGATCATCAGCGCCGCCGCGGTGACGGCGGTACGGCTGGGGTTGCGCTGGGCGTTCTCGCGCGCCAGCCGCCCGGTCAGCCGTCGCAGCCGCTCCAGTGGCCAGCCGGCGACCGTCGCCAGCGGTGGCACCAGGCGCGGGCTGAAGAGCGAGACCGCGATCACGATCACCACCGCTCCACCCCCCATCAGACCCGCCGCGGCACCGGCCTCGGCGTCGCCGAGCAGCCCGCCGAGCAGCAGCGCCAATCCGATCAGGCCGAGCAGGATCGAGAGCCCCAGATACAGGAGCCGGCGACGACGAGTGGGAACAGGTGAAAAAGCATGCAGGGCGGCGATCGGCGGCACCCGGGTCGAGCGCAGCGCCGGGATCGTCGAGGAAACGAGCGTGACCAGGACACCGACGATCAGCGAGACGACGATCGTGCGGCTCTCGATCACCAGGCTCGTCGTCGGCAGGTCGATGCCGATCGCTTCGAAGAGCGCGTTGAGAAGCAGGGCGATGAGGAAGCCGCCGGCGATCCCGATCGCTGCCCCGAGCAGCCCGATCACCACCGCCTCGATCAGAACCGAGGTAAGGATCTGGCCCCGCGAGGCGCCGAGCGTGCGCAGCATCCCGAACTCGGAGACCCGCTGGGCGACGGTGATCGAGAAGGTGTTGAAGATCAGGAAGGAGCCGACGAAGAGGGCGATGAAGCCGAAGACGAAGAGCATGGTCGGCAGGAAACTGAGGCTCTCGCGAATTTCCTCGGAGCCGCGGTCGGCGTTTTCCTTGGCCGTCTCGACCTTGACGCCCGGCGGCATCTGGCGCGCGATCCGGCGTTTCAACGCGGCCGCCGCGACACCGTCCTCGGCCGCGACTGAGATCTGGTCGAGGCGTCCGCGCTTGTGGGTCAACGCCTGTGCCACCGGCAGCGTCACCTGGGCGATGCTGGCGCCGCCGAAGGAAGCGCCGCCGAGCTGCGTGAAGCCGACCAGGCGGAACTTCCTGGCGCTGCCCTGGCCGATCAGCTCGATGTCTTCGCCCAGTTCGAGGCCGGCGCTGTCGGCTGCCGCCTTGTCGATCGAGGCCTCGGTCGGCCCGCGCGGACGGTGGCCGTCGACGTAGGTGAGCGACTCGAGCTCGCCCGGCAAGAGCGAGGAGATGAACTTGGGAGCGAATTTGTTGCCGATCTTCTCGCCCTCGGAATCGAAGAAACCGCCCGGCGTGAAGATTGCTCCTGCCGCCAGCTTCACCCCCGGCGTCTTCTCGATCCGCGGCAGCAGCGAAGCGCTGATCGTCGGCACTTCGCCGGTGTCCTGCTCGACCGGGTTCTCGGCGGTGACGACGACGCTGGTGCCGCTCAGCGACTCGCTGAAGATCTCGTCGAAAGCGGCGAAGATCGTGTCGGTGAGGATGTAGGAGCCGGCGACGAAGGCGACTCCGATAACCACCGCGAAGGTGGTGGTGAGGGCTCGAAGCTTGCGAGCCCAGAGGCTCTTGAGGCCGAGGCTAGTCAAGCTGCTTCATCAGCTCGATCACGTCGTCGGCGGAGCCCGGGGCGCCGTCCTGGACGAGCTTGCCGTCGCGGAGCGTGATCAGGCGGTCGGCGTGGGCGGCGGCGGCCGGGTCGTGGGTGACCATGATCACCGTCTGGCCGAACTCGTCGACGGCTTGGCGCAGCAGCTGGAGCACGTCGGCGCTCGCCTTCGAGTCGAGGTTGCCGGTCGGCTCGTCGGCGAAGACCACGGCCGGTTTGGAGACCAGGGCGCGGGCGACGGCGACGCGCTGCTGCTGACCGCCGGAGAGCTCGGAGGGGCGGTGGGTGCGGCGGTCCTCGAGGCCGACGGTGCGGACCAGCTGGTCGACCCACGCCTGGTCGGGCTTGCGGCCGGCGATCGAGAGCGGCAACACCAAATTCTCCTCGGCGGTCAGGACCGGCAGCAGGTTGAAGAACTGGAAGACGAAGCCGAGCTTGTCGCGGCGCAGCTTGGTCAGCTCGCCGTCGTCGAGGGCCGTGATGTCGACGCCGTCGAGCTCGACCGTGCCAGCGGTCGGTTTGTCGAGCCCGGCGAGGATGTGCATCAGGGTCGACTTGCCCGAGCCCGAGGGTCCCATGATCGCGGTGAAGCGGTCGCGCTCGAAGGCGGTGCTGACCCCGGCCAGCGCATCGACGGCGGCATCGCCTTCGCCGTAGCGGCGGGTCAGGTCGGTGGCGACCACAACCTGTCCGTTCAGACTCACGGCGGAACCGTATCGAGACGAGCCAATAGCCTGCGGCCATGGCCCTGGCGGATGACTTCGATGGATTTCTGATCGACCTCGACGGGGTCGTCTGGATCGGCCGCGAACCGGTTCCCGGGGCGGCGGAGACGCTGGCCGCCCTGCTCGCCGCCGGCAAGCAAATTGCCTTCGTCACCAACAATCCCGGCAAATTTCCAGCGGTCTACGCTGAGCGGCTGCGTGGGCTGGGGGTCGACGTAAGCGAGGAGCGGATCGTCACCGCCGGCGTCGTCGCCGCCCGCCTCGCCGGCGAGGCCGCGGGCGCGGACGGCGGCGTCTTCGTGATCGGGGCGGCGCCGCTGAAGGAGATGGTCGCCGCGACCGGGGCGCTGCTGCTCGAGGGCGAGGAGGGACGCGAGGCCGGCGTCGTCGTCGTCTCCGGCCACCGCCACTTCGACTACGCCGAGCTGCTGACCGCGAAGCGAGCGCTCGACGGCGGCGCCGCCCTCTTCGCCACCAGCCACGATCCGACGATGCCGATGCCCGGCGGCGAGTGGCCCGGCACCGGCTCGATCCTGGCCGCGGTCGAGACCGCCAGCGGCCGCGTCGCCGAGATCGCCGGCAAGCCGGAGCGGCACCTGTTCGAGATGGCGCTGGCCGCCCTGGAGCGTGGTTCCTTATCCACCAATGAGGTGGGAAAGGAACCACGGAAGTCGCGGGTGGCGATGGTCGGCGACCGCATCTCCTCCGACATCGACGGCGGGCGGCGGGCGGGGTTGGGGACGATCCTGGTCCTGAGCGGGACGACCACCCGCGAGCAGGCGCAGGCGGCCGGTCCGGCCGCCGACCACGTCGTCGACGACCTCGCGGCCCTGTTGCGGTGACGGCGGAGCCCGCGGCGCCCGCGATCGCCCGCCCAGGCGCCGCCTTCGCCGGCATCTTCGCGGTCACCTTCTGCGGCCTGCTCGCGGTCGGCGCGGTCCTGCCGGTCCTGCCCCGCTACGTCGACGGCCCGCTCGGCGCCGGCAACGTCGCGGTCGGCATCGTGATCGGCGCCTACGCGATCACCGGCCTGCTGCTGCGTCCCTTCGCCGGCCGCTTCGCCGATCGCCGGGGGCGCAAGCCGGCGGTGCTGATCGGCTCGCTGCTGATGGCCGCCGGCGGCTTCCTCTACCTGCTGCCGCTCGGCGTCGGCGGGCTGATCGCGGCGCGGCTGGTGCTGGGCGCGGGCGAGGGCACCGTCTTCGTCGCCGGCTCGGCCTGGATCATCGACCTGGCGCCGCCGCAGCGGCGCGGCCGCGTGATCGGCCTCTACGGGTTGGCCGTCTGGGCGGGGCTCAGCATCGGGCCGCTATTCGGCGAGCTGATCCAGCACGGGGCCGGCTACACCCCGGTCTGGATCTTCGCCGGGGTCCTGCCGCTGGTCGGCGCCCTGATCGCGCTGCGGATCCCGGACCCCTTCCGCCCCCACAAGTGGCTCGAGCACGAGCACCACTCGCTGATCGCCAGGGAGGCAGTCGTCCCCGGTGCGGCCCTCGCCCTGGGGTCGGCCGGCTACGCGGCCCTCGCCGGCTTCGTCGTCCTCCACCTCGACGCCCGCGGCGTCGGCCACGGGGCGCTGGTCTTCGGCGCCTTCGCGACGATGGTGGTGCTGACCAGGCTCATCGGCGGCGACCTGCCCGACCGGGTCGGCCCAGCCCGGGTCGCGGTCGCCGCCGCCCTGATCGAGGCGGTCGGCCTGACCACGATCGCCTTCGCCCAGAGCCTGGTGGTCGCCGTGGCCGGGGCGCTGGCGATGGGCGCCACCTTCTCCCTGCTCTACCCCTCGCTCTCGCTGATCGTCGTCAACCAGGTCTCAGAGGCCCGGCGCGGCGCCGCCCTCGGAACTTTCACCGCCTTCTTCGACGCCGGCGTCGGACTGGGCGCGCCGCTGGCCGGAGCAGCGGTGGCGCTGAGCAGCTACGAGGGCTCCTTCCTGCTCGCCGCCGCGATCGCCCTCGGCTCCGCCGCCCTGATCGCGATCGCGATCGCCCCTCACAGCCGCGCCCTAGTCGCCAGCCGCTGTTAGCGCTGGGCGATGAGGAGGGTCTGGAGGGCGCGGCCGAGGCGGCCCTGCTCGTCGCGGAGCACCGACTCGGCAGTGCCGTTGCCCGTGGGCTGCGGCAGCGTCCGGGCGTCGACGCAGACCCACTCGCCGACCGGCATCCGCTCCAGGTGAACGGTGAGGTCGACGTTGATGAAGAGATATCGCTGGTAGTCGAGGCTGGCGCTGACGCCGTTGCCGACGTCGGCGGTGACCAGCACCCGCTGCAGCGGCGTCGGCTCCTCGCCGGTGACCAGGGGCTGGCGCATGCGCAGCCAGACGGTCGCCGGCCCGGCCTCGAGCCAGCCGCCCTTGACGAAGCGCACCTCCATCGCCGAGTGGTAGCCGAGCTCCTCGCCGGTGGGGAAGAACTCGAGCGCGGCCCCTTGCCCGGGGCCCGGGGGCGGCTCGTCGGCCGCCATCGCCTCGACCGGGATCTCGACCGGCGCCGTGCGCAGCCGCCAGGCGCTGGCCCGGATCAACGGCTCACCGGCCTCGTCGCTCAGCTCCGCTTCGACCAGCTGCACGCGGCGGCCGGGGCGGACGACGCGGGCGCCGACGCGCAGCGGCGCGATCGGCACCGGGCGCAGGATCTCGTAGCTGACGCGGCCGATCTGAAACTCGCCCGCCTCGGGCAGGCGCTCGATCTCGCGGCCGAGCAGGCCCGCCGGCGGGCCGGCGTGCTGAGCGGCGGGGTCCCAGGGACCGCGGGTCAACTCGGTGGCGACGTAGCGATCGCCGTCGCGCTCGTAGAAGGCCTCGGGCACGCCGTCATCCTAGGGCGGGTCTAGCAGCGGGCGCCGAACTGCTGGGTCCAGACATGGGCACCGCCGGTACCGTCGAGGTTGCCGACCTCCAAGCCGACGCCGAGGTCTCGGAAGTCAGGCGCGAGGATGTTGGCGCGATGCCCGGGGGAGCGGATCCAGGCCGTAAAGATGTTCCTGGCCGAGCCGAGCGATCCAGTTCCCCAACCGATGTTCTCCCCTGCCGAGGAACAGCCGCCGTCGAGGTAGCCGACCCGCTCCATCCAGAAGGTGAACTCGCGCCCGCAGGCTTCGTGCTGGAAGTCGTCGCAGCGGAGGATGTCGGCGGACTTGCGCTGCGCGGCGCGGTCGAGCGCCGATACAGCGCTCAGCGGCCGCGGGCCTCTGCGCTCGCGGGCGAAGTTGGTCATGCACCGCATCGCCCGCTCCTGCGTCGCGGCGGGAGCGCCCGGGTCGGTTTGACCGGGACAGACGGTGGTGGGTGCGATCAACCGCTCGAGTCCCGCCGCTCCGACCGGAGGGGCGCCGGCAAGTACGCCTACCGCGGGCAGCGCGGCGATAAGGACCGCGAGGGCGGCTCTGCGCTTCATGCCGCTCAGAGTAGGCGCTACGTAGGCGCTACGTCAGAAGGCCGATGCGGACCTAGGCGTACCCTGGACATAGAGACGAAAGGAGCACGATGGCGACGAAGGTTGAGAAATCCGAGCAGGAGTGGCGCGAGCAGCTGACGCCGGAGCAGTTCGAGGTGACCCGCAAGGGCGGCACCGAGCGCGCGTTCACCGGTCCTTACGTGGACGAGAAGAGCGAGGGCATGTACCGCTGCGTCGGCTGCGGTGCCGAGCTGTTCTCCTCCGACACCAAGTTCGACTCCGGCACCGGCTGGCCCAGCTTCACCGAGCCGGCCAACTTGGAGCACGTCGAGCTGCGCCCCGACAACAGCCTCTTCATGAAGCGGACCGAGGTCGTCTGCAAAGCCTGCGACGCCCACCTCGGGCACGTCTTCGACGACGGCCCGGCCGACAAAGGCGGCCAGCGCTACTGCATCAACGGCTGCGCTCTGGAGCTGGAGAAGAAGTAGCCGGGAGGCGCGGCGGCGCTACTGCTGGACGGCGCCGCCGGCGCCGAGGTAGTTGAAGCGCACGGCCAGCGCGACCGCCTCGGTGCGGGTGTCGACCTCGAGCTTGCCGATCGCGTTGCGGACGTGGGTATGGACGGTCGCCGGGCTCAGCTGCAGGCGCTCGGCGATCTCTTTCACCCGCAGCCCCTCGGCCAGCAGCTCGAGGATCTGGCGCTCACGCGGGGAGAGATCCAGCAGCTTCTCGACCTCGGAGGGCTTGCCGCCGGCGAAGTCGCCGCCGAGGAAGGTGCCGCCGCCGGTGACCGCTTTGACGGCGCGGGCGATGTCCTCGGCCGGGGCCGACTTGAGCACGTAGCCGGAGGCGCCTGCCCGCAGGGCCAGGGCCAGCAGGTCGGGCTGGGCGTGGGCGGTGAAGATGATCACTTTGGTCCGCGGCCTGGCCTTGAGGACCTCCTTGGTCGCCTCGATCCCGTCGCGCTTGGGCAGCTCGACGTCGATGATGAGGACGTCGGGCTCGAGCTCTTTGACGACGTCGACCACGTCGCGGCCGTTGCCGGCCTCGCCGACGATTTCGACGATGCTCGAATTTGCCATCCGCGCCTTGATCGCCTCGCGGACGATCTCGTGGTCATCGCAGAGGACGACCCGCCTCGCTTCGCGCACGCTCGAGTTCATGACGCCGCGTTGCCTCCCGCTCCCGATATGCAATACCGGGTAAGGCTGCCCATCCGTTTTTCGCTCATTGCGGCGAGATTCTCTCAGGAGAGCCGTACTTATGCAAAGTTTTGGGTAGCGTGAAGCCGCCGTCCCGGTCCTGCCTGTTCTCGATCAGCGCGATCATCGTCCTTCCCACGGCCACCGCCGTTCCGTTCAGCGTGTGCACCGCCTGTGGGGATTCGCCGTCGGCGGCCCGATACCTACAGCCGAGGCGCCGGGCCTGGTAATCGGTCGTGTTCGAGCAGGAGGTCAGCTCCCGGTAGCGCCCCTGGCTCGGGATCCAGGCCTCGCAGTCGTACTTCTTCGCCGCCGGGGCGCCGAGGTCGCCGACGGCGACGTTGACCACCCGGTAGGGGATCTCCAGCTCGCCGAGGATCCGCTCCTCGATCGCCAGCAGCCGCTCGTGCTCGGCCGCCGACTCGGAGGGCTCGACGAACGAGAACATCTCGACCTTGTCGAACTGGTGGACGCGGAAGATGCCGCGGGTGTCGCGGCCGGCGGCGCCGGCCTCGCGGCGGAAGCAGGTCGAGAAGCCGCAGTAGCGCAGCGGCAGCTCGGCGGCGTCGAGGATCTGGTCGGCGTGAAGGCCGGCCAGGGCCACCTCGGAGGTGCCGGCGAGGAAGAGCTCGTCCTTGGGGATCTCGTAGATCTGGTCGCGGTCGCCGGGCAGGAAGCCGGTCCCCTCCAGCGCCTCTTCGCGGACCAATACCGGCGGCACGACCGGCTCATGGCCCTCGGCCCGGACCAGCTCGATCGCGAAGCGGACCAGGGCCAGCTCCAGCATCACCAGGTCGCCCTTGAGGTAGGCGAAGCGGGAGCCGGAGAGGCGGGCCCCCGCCTCCATGTCGATCAGTCCCAGCGCGGTGCCGATGTCGAGGTGGTCGCGCGGCTCGAAGTCGAACTCGGGGCGCTCGCCGACCTCGCGCAGGACGACCGCATCCTCCTCGGTCAGCCCTTCGGGGGCGTCGGGGTCGGGCAGGTTGGGCAGCGAGACGACGAGGCGGTTGAGATCTGCCTCGACCTTCTCCAGCTCCGCCTTGCCGGACTCGATCTTCTCCTTCAGCCCCTGCACGGTCGCCATCAGCTCCTCCGCACCCTCGCCCGCCTGCTTGGCTTCGCCGATCCGCTTGGAGAGGGTCTTGCGCTCCGCCTGGGCGCTCTCGACCTCGGGCAGCAGCTGGCGGCGGCGGGCGTCGAGGGAGAGCAGCTGGTCGACCTGCTCGGCGGCACCGCGGCGGGCAAGCGCCGCCTTGACCCGCTCGGGATCGGAGCGGATCAGCTTCAGGTCAAGCATTTCGGGTCCGCGCTAGGGATTCTCGCCGGGGCGGGGCGAGGATTCGGCTTCGCTGCCGGCGTACTCGGCGAGGAAGCGGGCGACCGCTTCGGCCTCCTCGCCGACGACGATGTTCTGCGGCATGATCGCGCCGGAGAAGCCGCCGTTCTGGATCGCGTAGAGCGCATCGTCATAGGTCTCGGTTCGCTGGTCGAGGTTCGGACCCTGCGTCCGCTCGCCCCGATTGCCGCTGCCCTGGGTGCCGGCGGCGCTCAGCGTGTGGCAGCCCGAGCAGTGCGTGGCGAAGAGGACGGCGCCCTCGTGGTTGGGGTCGTCCTTGGAGACCGAGATCCCCTCCTCGCCGAATCCGCAGGCCGTGAGGCCGAGCGCGGCGGCGACAACCATGCTTATGAGCAGTACAGGGCGCACGCGGCGCGCATCATATTGTCTGGAGCCGATCCCGATCTTCTGACGATGCCGCCGCCCGACCCAGCCCGATTCCGCGCCGCGATGGCGAGCCTGCCAACCGGGGTCACGATCGTCTCCGCGGGCGGCGTCGACGGGCCGGCCGGAGCAACCGCCAACGCCGTCTGCTCGCTCTCGATCGAGCCGATGCTGATGCTCGCCTGCCTCGACCGCGGCTCCCGCACCCTGCTCGCCGTCCAGGCCGCCGACCGCTTCGGCATCAGCGTCCTCCACGCCGGCCAGGAGGAGACCGCCCGCGCCTTCGCGACCAAGGCACCGGTGCCGGAGAAGTGGGCGGGGGTCGCCTGGAGCGAGCGCGACGGCCTCCCCGCGATCGACGAGGCGCTCACCTGGATCGCCTGCGACCTGCGCGACGTGGTCGCCGCCGGCGACCACGTGATCGTCACCGGCGAGGTCCGCGCCCTCGAGACCAGCGCGGGCGACCCGCTGGTCTTCCACGGCGGCGAGTACCGGCCGCTGAGCTGACTCAGTCGGGCGGGCGGTGGCAGACGGCCTCGATGTTGTTGCCATCGAGGTCGAGAACGAAGGCGCTGACGGCAGCACGGCCGCGGCTGGAGATCCAGAAGAAAGGCTTGGGCCCGTGCTCGGTGTCCTTGCCGAAGCCCGCGGTTCCCTCAGCCGGTCCATCATCAGGGCGATGCCGAGCGGCGCCAGTGCTGCTGCGTAGAAGGGCCTTGCTGCGAGCGAAGTCGCTGGCCAAGAAGTGGAAATGGGAGGTCGGCGCACCTTCTTCGACGGCGTCGGGCCCGAGTCGAGCGACGAGGAGCTGCGGCGGATCGCCCCGGACCACCCGGCATTCCGCATCACCTCATAGCGGTTCCTCTGGTCGAACCACTCGACGCGGGCTACGACGCCTGTATGTCAAGCAGGCCCGATACGCGGGTCTCAAACTCTGCTGATAGCAGGGACATCGGCGATTTTGATCGTGCCGCGGCGATCCGCCGGAGGACCGCCTGGGAACTCTCCATGAGTGAGCGCCTAGCGCGTATGCACGAGCTCTGCAGGCAAATGAGCGCGGTCAAGGACGCCGCCCAGGCCCGTTGAGCGAGTTCGACCTACTCGATGCTGAACCAGGATGCCGTCGACAGCGACGTACTCGGGGTGCCGGCCAAGGTCTGCTCGTTGACCCGCCTCCGTCAGATGAAGGAAGCGCAGGGACGAACGCAGGACCGGGCGGATCTCGAGAACCTGCCCGATCCCTAGGTGCAGCTGCTCTGGGCGCTGGCGGGATTCATCGCCGAACCGAGCTTCTCGCTGGGGGCGGACGCGCCGACCGAGCGGGTGCTGGGCGTCGACTTCAACGGCTACCACGGGCTCGCCGGGCTGCTGCTGTTCGGTCTCGCCTTCTACTTCGCGCTGCGATCTACGCGGCCGGGGCACCGTGGTTCAGATCGGGCGCGACCGACGAGAGGTGCATTGACCGTCATATAGATGGGGAATGCACTCTTCGTCGTCTAGAAGAGGTGGCCGCTGGTGCCCGCGGCGCGCAGGGCGAGGAAGAGGATGACGCCGCAGCTGACGGCCATGATGCCCATCTCGCGGCGGACGATCTGCAGGGCGAGGGACTGCTGGGTGTCGGCGTCGAGGGACTCGAAGTCGGTCTCGCCGAGCTCGCGCTGGGCGGCGCCGGTGCGGGCGCCCTCGGCGAGGAAGGAGACCAGCAGCGGCAGCAGCCCGTAGACGTAGTGGAGGCCGTCGGGTGTCTCGTGGTTGCTGAAGACGAGCAGGCCGCCGAGGGTGACCTGGATGAAGACCGAGACCTGGGCGGCGCGCAGCAGATACCAGAAGGGGACCGAGGGACGGTCGCGCAGCCAGGCCACCCCGCCGACGGCGAAAGCGACCAGGTTGAGGAGGATCACGGCGACGCCGACGACGAGGTGGACCTCGGGCATCAGGCCCCTCCCCGGCTCGGGGCGCCAAACCCGGTCGATATCCGCCCAAAGGGGTCGGGATTCGGCTTGCTGATGCGGAAAAGCACTATGTAGCAAGTTGTCACAATGTGGGTGTATAACAGCGGCTATGGGCGTTGAGCGGCGGGCGAAGGACGCCCGGCGCGGTCCGCCCCGAAACCCCCACCACCTCCGTGCTCAAGAGCTACCTGCCGATCCTCGTCTTCGCCGTCCTCGGAATCACCGTCGGCGGCGTCTTCGCGATGCTCAACCACCTGATCGGGCCGAAGAAGCCGGTCATTTCGACCGCCGCCAGCCGCCGCCAGGGCGAGCCGTACGAGTCCGGCATCCCGGTCGAAGCGATGAAGGGCTTCAAATTCGGCGTCAGCTTCTACCTGCTGGCGATGCTGTTCATCCTCTTCGACATCGAGGTGGTCTTCCTCTACCCCGTCGGCGTCATCCTCAAGAGCGCCGACAGCGTCTTCGTCCTCGCCGAGATGATCACCTTCGTCGTGCTGCTGCTGGTCGCCTTCGTCTACGTCTGGCGCAAGGGGGCCCTGGATTGGAGGTAGAGCGCCGCACCCTGGCTTCGAAGCAGCGCTCGGCTCGCGACATGCTGCGCGGCGACCTCGAGGGTGAGGACCTCGAGCGCCACGTCGAGCAACGGGTCGTCACCACCACCTTCGAGAAGATGCAGAACTGGGCGCGGTCGAACTCGATCTTCCCGCTCACCTTCGGCCTCGCCTGCTGCGCGATCGAGGCGCCGATCTCGGTCGTCACCGCCCGCTACGACCTCGCCCGCTTCGGTGCCGAGGCCCTGCGCGCGTCGCCGCGCCAGGCGGACCTGATCATCCTCTCGGGCCGGGTCTCGATCAAAATGGCGCCGGTCGTCAGGCGCCTCTACGACCAGATGCTGGAACCGAAGTGGGTGATGGCGATGGGCGCCTGCTCCTCCTCGGCCGGGATGTTCGCCAACTACGCCGTGGTCCAGGGCGCCGACAAGTTCATGCCGGTCGACATCTACGTCCCCGGCTGCCCGCCGCGCCCGGAGGCGGTTCTCTACGGCTTCACCAAGCTGCAGCGCAAGATCCAGGGCAATGCCGACGAGGGCTGGCGCCAGCGCTACAACGCCGCCGGCACCGAGGAGTGGGCGCGCGGCGGCCCCCGCAGCGAACCGAGCCCGGAGGCCGCCGCGGCCTACGAGAAAGCCCGGGAGCTGACCCTTGCCTGACGCCCCCGGACTGGAGCTGATCCGGGGGGAAATCGAGCGCGACCGCCCCGGGGCCGTCCTCGCCACCTCCTTCGACCGCGAGCAGGCGGCCCTGATCGTCGACCCCGCACAGGTCCTCGACGTGCTGCGCTGGCTGCGCGACGAGCCCGGCCAGGGCTACACGTTCCTCTCCAGCCTCCACGTGGCCGACTACCTACCGGCAGAACCGCGTTTCGGGATCCACTACGAGCTCCTCAACCGCGACCGCGTGGAGCGCATCAGGGTGAAAGCCATGCTCGCCGATCCCGTCGGCGCGGACGAGCCCGCCCCTGAGCAGGGAGCGTCGGGGCAGAGTCCGAGAACGGACGCCCTCGCCCGCCCGCAGGACTCTGCCCCGGCGCTCCCGCCGGGTGACGGGGAGCTCCCCGTCATCGCTTCGTGCGTCGAGCTGTTTCCCACGGCTGAGTTCCAGGAGCGAGAGGCGTATGACTTCTTCGGGATCCTGTTCCAGGGCCACCCGAACCTGACCCGGATCCTGATGCCAGACGACTACGTCGGCTGGCCGCAGCGGCGCGACTTCCCGGTCGGCGGCGAGCCCGTCACCTTCACCTACAACGAGCGGCGATATGGCTGAGCTGATCCAGGACCGCACCGAAGAGCTGATGACGATCAACATCGGGCCGCACCACCCGGCGACCCACGGGGTGCTGCGGCTGGTCGTCGACCTCGAAGGCGAGATCGTGCGCGACCTGCGGCCGGTGATCGGCTACGTCCACACCGGGATCGAAAAGTCCTGCGAGGACAAGAGCTACTGGAAGGTCATCCCCTTCGTCGAGCGCATGGACTACGTCTCCTACTTCTTCCAGATGGAGGCCTTCTGCGGCGCCGTGGAGCGACTGATCGGGCTGGAGATCCCGCCGCGGGCGAAATACCTGCGGACGATCTTCCTCGAGCTCAACCGCATCCACTCGCACCTGGTCTGGCTGGGGACGACGGCGCTCGACCTCGGCGCGATCTCGATGCTCTGGTACTGCTTCCGCGAGCGCGACAAGATCCTCGACCTGTTCGAGATGGCGACCGGGCAGCGGATGCACACCCGCTACTTCCAGGTCGGCGGCGTGATCGAGGACATCCCGCTCGGCTTCGAGGCGAAGCTGCGCGCCTTCGTCGAGGAAATGCCGGTGCGGGTCGGCCAGTACGAAGCGCTGCTGGACCGCAACGAGGTCTTCCTCTCCCGCACCAAGGGCGTCGGCATCGTCTCGCGCGAGCGGCTGCTGGAGCTGGGCGTGACCGGGCCGCTGCTGCGCGCCGCCGGCGAGCCCTGGGACCTGCGCAAGACCTTCGACTACCTCGCCTACCCGGAGCTCGACTTCCAGGTCCCGGTCGGCACCGTCGGCGACAACTACGACCGCTACCGGGTGCGGGTGGCGGAGATGGTCGAGTCCTCGCGGATCGTCGGGCAGGCGCTGGACCTGATGGAGGAGGGCCCGTTCATCGCCGACGACCGCAAGTACGTGCTGCCGCCGCGCTCGGAGCTCTCGACCTCGATGGAGTCGCTGATCCACCACTTCAAGCTCGTCACCGAGGGCTACCGGGTCGGCCCCGGCGAGATCTACTACGCGATCGAGGGACCGCGCGGGGAGCTCGGCTGCTTCGTCCTCGCCGACGGCTCGGCCAAGCCGGCGCGGGTCCACTACCGCGATCCCTCCTTCGTCAACCTGCAGGCCTTCCGCGACATGGCGGTCGGCAGCTACGTCGCCGACATGATCGCCAGCCTCGGCATGCTCGACCCGATCCTGGGCGGGGTGGACCGGTGAGCTGGGACCCGAGCAACCCGGTCAAGCTGCCGGTCGACCCCGCCGTCGACGAGGGCCGCGTCCCCGACCGCCGCTCGGAGGAGATCCCGGAGCTGCACGAAGTCGACTGCCCGCCGGAGCTGCGGGAGCGGATCGAGACCCTGATGGCGCGCTACCCCGACCGCAGGTCGGCCTCGATCCCGGCCCTCTGGGCGGTGCAGGAGCGCTACGGCTGGTGCACGCCGGAGGGGATCCGCCAGGCGGCGGCGGTGATGCGCTTCACCCCGGGCTACCTGGAGTCGGTGGCGAGCTTCTACGACCTCCTGCACACCGGGCCGGTCGGCACCCACCGGATCGAGGTCTGCACCAACATCAGCTGCTGGATGCGCGGCGGCGACGAGCTGCTGAAGGCCTTCTACGAGGCCGGCGAGGGCGAGGACGTCCACATCACCGGCTTCGAGTGCCTCGGTGCCTGCGACATCGCCCCGATGGCCGCGATCGACCAGCGCTACTACGGCCCGCTCGAGGCGGCCGAGGCCGGCGTCGCGATCGCGCAGCTCAAGGCCAGCGAAGACGTGCTCCCCGACAAGAACCTCGCCACCCGCCCCCTCGCCGGCGACACCCCGCCGCCGATGGGCCGAAATGTCGCCGCTGACTCGACAAATCGGCCCACCGACCAGGAGAAGGGCTGATGGCGCATGGGGGGGAGACCCGCGTCCTGCTCGCCCACGCCGAGGACCCGGCGCTGCGGACGATCGACGGCTACAAGGGCCACGGCGGCTACGCGACGCTGGAGAAGGCCTACCGCGAGATGGAGCAGGACGAGATCCTCAAGGAGCTCGAAGACTCGGGCCTGCGCGGGCGCGGCGGCGCCGGCTTCTCGATGGGCAAAAAGGCCTCCTTCCTGCCGCGCGGCGAGATGGCCAAGTACCTCTGCTGCAACGCCGACGAGTCCGAGCCGGGCGCCTTCAAGGACCGCGAGCTGATGCAGCGCAACCCGCACCAGCTGATCGAGGGGATCGCGATCGCCGCCCTCGCCGCCGACGCCGGCCACGCCTTCATCTTCATCCGCGGCGAGTACGCCGCCCAGGCCGACATCCTCGATGCCGCCGTCGCCGAAGCGTATGAGGCGGGGTACCTGGGGACGAACATCCTCGGCTGCCACCGCGACCTCGAGCTGGTCGTCCACCGCGGCGCCGGCGCCTATATCTGCGGCGAGGAGACGGCGCTGCTCGACGCGCTCGAAGGCAAGCGCGGCAATCCGCGCCTGAAGCCGCCGTTCCCCGCCGTGCAGGGCCTCTACGGCGGGCCGACGCTGATCAACAACGTCGAGACCCTCTCCAACGTGCCGGGGATCGTCGCCAGGGGCGCGGAGTGGTTCAAAGGCTTCGGCACCGAGCAGTCGCCGGGGACCAAGGTGGTCTCGATCTCCGGCGGCGTGCGCCGGCCCGGCAACTACGAGGTCGAGCTGGGGATCCCGACCCGGGAGCTGATCTTCGGCCTCGCCGGTGGTCCTGAGCCGGGCCGCGAGATCAAAGCCTTCTATCCCGGCGGCTCCTCCTCGCCGGTCCTGACCCCGGCCGAGCTCGACCTTCCCTACAGCTTCGAGGCGATGGCCGAGGCGGGCTCGATGCTCGGCTCCGGCTCGATCATCGTCGCCGACGACCGCGTCTCGATCCCGCACATGGCGCTGCGCACGGCGCGCTTCTACCACCACGAGTCCTGCGGCAAGTGCGCCCCCTGCCGCGAGGGCACCAACTGGACGGTGAAGATGCTGGAGCGGGTCGTGCGCGGCGAGGCGACGCCGATGGACCTCGACATCATCAGCTCGGTCCAGGAGAACATCATGGGCCACTGCCTCTGCGTGCTCGGCGACTCGATGGCGATGCCGGTCAGCGCCATGGTCCGCAAGTTCCGCCCCGAGTTCGAGGAAGTGATGGCGAACGCCGCCCAAGGCCTCGATCCGCACGTGGTCGTGCAGGCCCCGCCCGAGACCCTGGGGGCCTCGATATGAGCGGAAAGCGCGCCGTGACGCTGACGATCGACGGTCGCGAGGTGACCGCGGTCGAGGGCGAGATGCTGCACGACGCGGCCCGCAAGGGCGACGTCGAGATCCCGGTCTTCTGTTACGAACCCAAACTCGGCGAGCCGGTTGGGGCCTGCCGCATGTGCCTGGTCGAGATCGAGGGGATCCCGAAACTGCAGACCTCCTGCTCGACGCCGGTGCGCGAGGGCATGGTCGTCCACACCCGCACCGAGCAGGTCAAGCACGCGCAGAGCGCGGTGGTCGAGTTCCTGCTCGTCAACCACCCGCTCGACTGCCCCGTCTGCGACAAGGGCGGCGAGTGCCCGCTGCAGGACATCACGCAGGGCTGGGGGCCGGGCAAAAGCCGGGTGATCGACGAAAAGCGCCATTTCCCCAAGCCGATCGAACTCTCGCCGCTGGTCGCGATCGACCGCGAGCGCTGCATCCTCTGCTACCGCTGCGTGCGCTTCAGCCAGGAGGTCTCCGAGGACGACCAGCTGCAGCTGCTGGAGCGCGGCGACCGCACCTTCGTCGGCACCTTCGACGACCGTCCCTACGTCGCCCCCTTCCACGGCAACATCACCGACATCTGCCCGGTCGGGGCGCTGACCAATTACACCTACCGCTTCCGCGCCCGCCCCTGGGACATCGAGGAAGCCGGCTCGGTCTGCACGATCTGCCCGAGCCAGTGCAACGTCAGCTTCACCGTCCGCGACGAGCGGGTGAAACGGGTGCTGACCCGCGACAACGCCGAGGTCGACGACGGCTGGATCTGCGACCGCGGTCGCTACGGCTTCGAGATGTTCAACGCCGAGGAGCGGGTCGTCGGTCCGCGGCTCAAGGGCGGCACGGCGGCCGGCTGGGAGCAGGCGGTCGAGGCCGCGGCGGCGGGACTGCGCGGGGCCGGCGCCACGGCGGCGCTCGTCGGCGACGCCTCCAACGAGGAGGGCTACCTGGTCCAGCGCCTGCTGCGCGAGGCGCTCGGCTCGGCCGACATCGACTCCCGGCCCTCCCGCGGCCCCGGCCGCGAGGCGCTCGTCCGGCTCTCACAGCCCGCGCTCTCGGCCAAGGTGCGGGACATCGACGACGCCGACGTGATCCTCGTGCTCGGCACCGACCCGCTGCACAGCTCGCCGATCCTCGACCTGCGCGTGCGCAAGGCGATCCGCCGCAACGGTGCCCGGCTGGCGATCGCGACCGAGCGCCCGACCGCGCTCGAC
>JBAQZI010000033.1:0-7785 GCA_049790835.1 Solirubrobacterales bacterium | reverse complement strand
CTCCGCAACATGCTGCCCGCCTATGGCGGGCAATAGACAGATTGCATATCGCGCACATTCCCGCGAGGGCGTACCGGGTGCCCTCGCCCGAAGCCTCGGCGGAGGGACGCTCGAAACCATGGCGATCGCTTGAGCTGGCGGGAGCTCGCAGCGCATGAGCAAGGAGCTTGTAGCCCTCGCCGAGCAGCTGATCGGGTTTGAGACTGTCGATCCGGAGTCGATCTCGGAGGCGGCGGGGTTCGTTCAGGGGTGGTTGGATGCGCGTGGCATCGAGGCCGAGCGCGACGAGGTTCGTGGTCTGCCGGTGATCAAGGCGGAGGTTGGGCCCGAGGGAGCGCCGACCGTCGTTCTTCATGGGCACCTCGACGTCGTCCCGGGGCTTTCCGGGCAGTTCGATCCGCGGATCGAGGGCGATCGGCTCTATGGGCGCGGGGCCTATGACATGAAGGGGGCGCTGGCGGCGATGCTGGTCACCGCGGCGGCGCTGCGGGACCAAGACGGGGTGCGGGTGCGGCTCGGGATCGTCGGCGACGAGGAGTCCGAGGAGGAGGCCGAGCGCGGTTCCGACCACCTCGTCGACAGCGGCTTCATCGGCGACTTCGCGATCACCGGCGAGCCGACCGATCTTCACATCGGGATCGAGGCCAAGGGGGTGCTGGCGCTGCGGCTCGAGGTCGGGGGGACGGCGGCGCACGGGGCCACTCCCTGGCTCGGCGATAACGCCGTCCTCAACGCGATCGACGTTTTCCGCAGTATCGAGTCGCTACCGTTCGCCCGGCACAGCTCGGAGCTGTTCGATCGCCCCTCGATCAACCTGGGTCGGATCTGGGGCGGCGACGCGCTGAACAAGGTGCCCGACCGATGCGTGATCGACGTCGACATCCGCTATCTGCCCGACCAGGACCCTGCCGAGGTGCTCGCGGAAGTGCGCGACCTGGCCGGGATCGAGGCGACCTCGCTGTTCACACGGCCGCCGGCGACGGTCGATCGCGACTCGCCCTTCGTCCGCGGCCTGCGCGAGTCCGCGACCGCCCACCATCACGGCGAGCCGATGAGCGTCGGGCGCGACGGTGCCTCCGACGCGGTCTCCTTCCTCCGGGTGGGGGTGCCGGCGGTCGAGTTCGGACCGGTCGGTGCCGGCCACCACGGGCCCGAGGAGTGGGTCTCGGTCTCCTCGCTGGAGACCTACCGGCAGGCGCTCGACTCCTTCCTGCGGGCGATCCCGGGGCGCCACGATGACTGAGGCCCAGGGCCCCGGCTGGGCCCCGAAGAAGCCGCCGCCGACGGGCGACCCCGAGGCGCCGCCCAAGCCCAAGCGCTACTGGCTGCGCTTCACGCTCGCCTCGGTGCTGATCGTCGCCGTCGCCGCCGCGGCGACGGCGACCGCGGTCCTGCTCTACCTCGACAGCATCGCCCAGGCGCTCTCCCACAACAACGTCTACAGCAACAAGCTCAAGGGCTACCTGCAGACGGTCGACGGCGGCGAGCCGCAGAACATCCTCATCCTCGGCTCCGACAAGCGCGCCAGCGAAGCGGAAGACCCGGGTCGGTCGGATACGACGATGCTGCTCCGCTTGGACCCCGATCGCAACGCGATCGCGGTGATGTCGATCCCGCGCGACCTCAAAGTCGAGATCCCCGGGTACGGCTCGGCGAAGTTCGCCGAAGCGTACGCCTATGGAGGCCCCAAATTGACGCTGCAGACCGTCAAGCAGCTGACCGGCATGCCGATCAACCACGTCGTCAACGTCGACTTCCTCGGCTTCGTCCGCGCCGTCTACGCGATCGGCTGTGTCTACGTCGACGTCGACCGCCGCTACTTCCACTCCAACCTCGGCGTGCCGGCCTCAGAGCAGTACGCGGAAATCAACGTCCAGCCCGGCTACCAGCTGCTCTGCGGCAAAAAAGCTCTGCAGTACGTCCGTTACCGCCACACCGACACCGACCTGGTCCGCTCGGCCCGCCAGCAGGACTTCATCAGCGCCGCCCGCCAGCGGGTCTCGGTCCAGGACCTCGTCTTCGACCAGAGCGGCCTGATCGACATCTTCACCAAATACACCACCTCCGACATCAACGACAAGGAAACGATGCTGCAGGTGCTGAAACTGTTCCTCGCCTCCCGCAACGCGGCGATCAAAGAGGTCAACTTCCCGGCCGAACTCGGGCCCAGCTTCGTCTACACGACGCCGGAAGCGGTCAACGGCGCCGTCAACATGTTCCTCGGGATCGAAGCCAGCGGTGGCCCGCGCGGCTCGCTCGAAGATGGCGAAGAAGAGAGCGACAAGAAGAAGGGCGGCAAGAAGGACAAGAAGAAGGCCAAGTCCGAAAAGCCGCGCATCGACAAGCCCAAGCCGCCGGGCAGCGACGGCCTGGTGCCGGCGCGCGAAGCGGGTGAGCTCGAGGCCCAGTCGGCGGCGCGCAAGGTCGGCTCCGGCTTCCCCATCTTCTACCCGAGCCGGCTGCCGTCGAGCGCCTACTACGTCGAAAGCAACAGCTTCGAACACGTCCAGGATCCACGCGTCTACCACCTCAAAGACACCGACGGCGAGCGCCACGCCGCCTACCGCATGGTCGGCGTCCTCGAACTCGACGATGGCGCCCATTATTTCGGGATCCAGGGGATCCAGGGATGGTCGGACCCGCCGATCCTCAACAATCCGAGCCTGACCAAGACCATTCACGGTCGCGAGTACGACATCTTCGTCGACGGCGATCGGGTCAAGATGATCGCCTGGCACCGCGGTGACAACAGCTACTGGGTCTCCAACGATCTGCTGCAGACCCTGACCAATGATCAGATGGTGGGCATGGCCCGGTCCGCGGACGTGCTCGTGCCCGACAAAAAGCCAAAGCAGGGGGGGAAGAGGGGATGAGCGAACAGCGTCAGCCGGTAGGGGTCATTGGAGTCGGCTGGGTGGGCCTGGTGACCGCGGCCTGCTTCGCCGAGCTCGGCCACCAGGTGATCGCCCGCGACATCCTCCAGGACAAGGTCGACTCGCTCTCCCGCGGCGAGGTGACCATCCATGAGCCCGGCCTCGCCGACCTGGTCCGCCGCAACGCCGAGCGCCTCACCTTCACCACCGACATGTCGGAGCTGCTCGACGGCGCCCGCCTGCTCTTCGTCTGCGTCGACACGCCGCCGACCTACTCCGGCGATGCCGACCTCTCCCGCGTCCGCGCGGTGGTCGAGGAGCTGCCCGAGGGCAGCGAGCACGTGCTGATCATGAAGAGCACGGTTCCGGCCGGGACCGGGGAGGCGATCCGCCGCGACCTGCCCGGCCTCTCCTACGTCTCCTGCCCCGAGTTCCTCAAGGAGGGCACGGCGGTGGCCGACTTCATGCACCCCGACCGGGTCGTGGTCGGGGCGGACCCCGGCGACGAGGACGCCGCCGCCGCCGTCGCCGACCTCTACGAGCCGCTCGGCGAGGTGCTCCACACCGACGTCTCCAGCGCCGAGATGATCAAGCTCGCCTCCAACGCCTTCCTGGCGACCAAGATCTCCTTCATCAACGAGATCGCCAACGTCTGCGAGGAGGTCGGCGCCGATGTCGGCGAGGTTGCCCGCGGCATGGGCCTCGACGAGCGGATCGGCTCCTCGTTCCTGCGCGCCGGCATCGGCTACGGGGGGAGCTGTTTTCCCAAGGACGTCACCGCCCTGAAGATGCTGGCTGGCAATACCGGCTATCACTTCCAGCTGCTGACGGCGGTGATCGAGGTCAACGAGCTGCAGAAGCGGCGGGTGGTCGGCAAGCTCGAGAAGCACCTCGGCTCGTTGATCGGCAAGCGCGTGGCGCTGCTCGGCCTCGCCTTCAAGCCCGACACCGACGACATGCGCGAGGCCTCGAGCCTGGTCCTGGCGGCCCGCCTGCAGGGGGAGGGCGCCGAGGTCGTCGCCTACGACCCCGTGGCCAGCGAGCGTGCCGGCCAGCTGCTCGGCTCGGTGACGCTGACCGACTCTGCCCTGGAGGCGCTCGACGGTGCCGACGCCGCCGTCCTGGTCACCGAGTGGCGCGAGTTCGCCGAGCTCGACTGGGCCGACGTGGCGCGGCGGATGGCGCGACCGCTGATCGTCGACGGTCGCAACTTCCTCGACCCCGAGGCGCTGGCGGTGGCGGGCTTCGAGTACGAGGGCATCGGCAAGGCCCAGTCCGCGCCGGCTCCGGCAGCCAGCGAGTAGTGCAGGCGATCGTCCTCGTCGGTGGCGAGGGGACGCGGCTGCGGCCGCTGACCAATGACGTGCCGAAGCCGGCGCTGACCCTGGTCGACCGGCCGTTCTTCGCCTACATGATCGAGTGGCTGGCGGCCCACGGGGTGACCGAGGTCGTGCTCGCCTGCGGCTTCCTGCCGGACGTCCTGCAGGAAGCGCTGGGCGAGGGCGAGCACGCCGGGGTGCGGCTCACCTACGTGGTCGAGCCGGACCGGCGCGGCACGGCGGGGGCGATTCGCTTCGCCGCCGATGCCCTGGGCGACGATCTCGAGCAGCGCTTCCTCGCCCTCAACGGCGACGTCCTCACCGATCTCGACCTCACCGCCCTGGTCGCTGCCCATCGCGAGCGCGAGGCGCGGGCGACGATCGCTCTCTATCCGGTCGAGGATTCCGCCGCCTATGGCCTGGTCGGCGTCGATCGCGATGGCGGGGTGACCGAGTTCGTCGAGAAGACCGGCGAGGCGGTGCCCGGCGAGATCAACGCCGGCGCCTACTGCCTGGAGCGCTCGGTGCTCGACCTGATCCCGCCCGAGCGCGAGGTCTCGATCGAGCGCGAGGTCTTCCCGCTCCTGGTCGGCGGCGGTCTCACTGCCCTGCGGCTGGACGGCTACTGGATGGACATCGGCACGCCGGCGCGCTACCTGCAGGCAAGCTGGGACATCCTCGAGGGCCGGGTGGCGACGCAGGTGCGGCCAACCGCCCCGGGGTTGTCGATCGGCGCCGGCGCCGAGATCGCCGACGGCGCGACCGTCGGGCCCCGCGCCGTCGTCTCGCCGGGGTGCCGGGTGGGTGCCGGGGCGGAGGTGCGCGACTCGGTTCTGCTCGAGGGCTGCGCCGTCGGGGCGGGGGCGAAGGTGATCGGCTCCGTGCTGGCGCCGCGCGTTACCGTTGACGCCGGGGCCAAGCTTGCCGACGCCGTCATCGGTCGGGGTGAGAGAGTCCAGGCCCAGTGACCATGATCGACGACGTCCTCGGCATACCCGACCAGCTGCGCGACGCCCTCTGGCGGATCGAGTCGGCGCGCCTCGAGCCCGCCGAGGCCGCTGGGGTGATGATCTGCGGCATGGGCGGCTCGGCGATCGGCGCCGACCTCGCCGCCGCGGCGCTCGGCGACCGCCTGACCCGCCCTCTGGTCACGGTCCGCGACTACGGGCTGCCCAGCTGGGCAACGCCGGAGTGGACGGTGCTCTGCTCGAGCTACTCGGGTGACACCGAGGAGACGCTCGCCTGCTTCGATGCCGCCGCGGCGCTCGGCGCCCGCCGCATCGTCGCCAGCACCGGCGGCCAGTTGGTCGACGCCGCCCGCGAGGCCGGCGTACCGGTGGTCGGTCTGCCGGGGATCTTCCAGCCCCGTGCCGCGGTTGCCTACATGTTCACGGTCGCTGCCGAGGCGGCGGCCCTGGCCGCTGCCGCTCCTCGCGTCCACACCGAGATCGACACCGCCGCCGCCTTCCTCGAGCGGGAGATAGAGGCGCTGCAGGCCCGCGCCGCCGCGATCGCCGCCCAGCTCGAGGGCGCGGTGCCGGTCGTCTACGGAGCCGACCTCACCACCCCGGTCGCGCGCCGCTGGAAGACCCAGGTCAACGAGAACGCCAAGCTTCCCGCTTCCTTCTCGGAGCTGCCCGAGGCGGACCACAACGAGCTCTGCGGCTGGGGTGGGGCCGAGGCAGGGCTCGCGGCCGTCTTCCTCGAGGACCGCGACCAGCACCCCCGGGTGCGGCGCCGCATCGAGCTCACCGCCGCCGCCGTGAGCGACAACGGGATCGCCACGGTCCGGGTCGAGAGCAGCGGCGAGACCCGCGTCGCCCGCCTGCTCTGGACGACGATGCTGGGCGACCTCCTCTCGCTCGAGCTTGCCCGCGCACGCGGTGTCGATCCACTCCCGGTCGCGGCGATCGAGCGTTTCAAGGAGGCGATGGGGCCGGTATGAGGGCGATGGTCCTGGCAGCCGGCCTGGGCACGCGCCTGCGGCCGATCACCTTCGACATGCCGAAGCCGATGGTGCCGGTCCTGAACCGGCCGGTGATGGAGCACATCGTCCGCCTCCTCGCCCGCCACGGCTTCACCGAGACGATCGCCAACCTGCACTGGTTCCCGGAGCTGATCGAAGCCCACTTCGGCGACGGCTCGGCTTTCGGCGTCGAGCTGACCTACAGCCGGGAGGAGCGGCTGCTGGGCACCTCGGGCGGTGTCCGCAACGCCGCCGATTTCCTCGGCGACTCCTACCTCGTCATCTCCGGCGACGCCCTCAGCGACATCGACCTGACCGCGATGCGCGAGTTCCACGAGTCCCACGACGGGATCGCCACCCTGGCGACCAAGCGGGTCGACGACACCAGCCAGTTCGGTGTCGCGATCACCGGTGCCGACGGCCGCATCCAGGGCTTCCAGGAGAAGCCCGACCCCGCCGAAGCGCTGTCGGACCTGGCCAACTGCGGCATCTACATGTTCCGCTCCGAGATCTTCGACTTCTTTCCCGCGCCCGGCACCAGCAAGGCAGCGGGCCCCGGCGACCCCGATGGCTTCGCCGACTGGGCGATGGACGTCTTTCCGCGCCTGCTCGAGGGCGACGTGCCCTTCTACTCGCACGAGATCGACGCCTACTGGAACGACATCGGCAACCTCGAGGAGCTGCGTGAAAGCACCCTCGACGCGCTCAACGGCGCGGTCGAGGTCGAGCGCGAGGGGGAGCTGCTCGAGACGGGCTTCCGCAGCGGCTCGCCGCGGGGCGACGAGGGCCAGCTGAAGGGCCCGGTGCTGATCGGCGCCGGTTGCGAGATCGCCGACGACGTCCGCATCGACGGCCCGTCGGTCATCGGGGACGGCACCAAGGTCGGCGCGGGCAGTCGCCTGCGAGAAGTGATCGCGCTGCCCGGGGCCGAGATCCCCGCCGGCTCCGTTTTGATCGACGCGATCGCCGGTCACCGCTCTTAGGCCTCGCGATGATCCGCCGGAACCTCACGAGCAACCGGTAGTCCTAGCGCCCGGGATTACGGCCACTTGTCACCGCTCTAGCGGCCCGAGCCCTCGGCCGTCCAGATCAGAGTGTTGAGAGAGGGACCCGGTCGTCCCTCGGGCAAATGTCGCCGAAGGCGGCGAAATGCAATCTGGCCATTGCCCGCCATAGGCGGGCAGCATGTTGCGGAGCCGCACGCGAAGCGCGCGCGACTGAATTCGCCCGAGGGATGACCGGGTCCCTCCCCAAACATTTTGCAATGAGCGCGCCACGCGTGCGCCCGGACTTCGCAGGATTGCGGCATGGAGATCCTGCACGCCGTCGCTGCCGCAATCGCTCCCCCGCTGTGCGCCGCCTGCGGCCGCTCTTGCCGTCCCGAGGCCATCGTTTGCACCCGCTGTGGGCGGCGTCTGGCGGGGGCGGAGCCGTTGCTCGGCAAGGGCCCGCCGGGGCTCGATCGCGCCTGGTCCTCGGCTTCGCACGAGGGTGTGGCCCGCAACCTGGTCGCCGCACTCAAGTTCCGTCGCCTGCTGCCGGTCGCCGATCTGATGGCGGACCGGATTCAGTGGCTGGCGCCGGCGCACATGCTGAGCGGGGCGATCGTGCCGGTGCCGCCCGCGCC
>JBAQZI010000032.1:0-7534 GCA_049790835.1 Solirubrobacterales bacterium | reverse complement strand
CGTCGCACCGGATTTCACGACCGTCGCGCCGACACCGGCCATGGTGCTCGCACCCGTCCAGGAGAGCGAGCCGGTGATGTTGAGGGTCCCCGCCCCGGAAAGCGTGCCGCCCGTCATTTTCAGGGTTGCAAGGCTCGAAACTGCTTCTGCGGGCACCGTAATCAGTTGCAGGGAACCGCCCGAGATTCTTACGGTGCCTTCTCCTTGGACGACTCCAGCCTGATTCGTGCCCGAACTGACATTGACGGTCTTCCCGGAGCCAATACAAGCCACCTCGGATTCGGTAGGCGCGTGACCGGCAGACCAGTTCGCGGCGGTAGTCCAGGGTCCTTCGGCGGGACCGGTCCAGGTATTGGTGCATTCCGCGGCTGAAGCCGAGCTAGGAAAGGCGGGGGTCAAGAGAAGCAGTCCAAGGAGCATGCCAAGGACGATCCTCGGCTGCAGGGCCGACTGGTTGTTCGACCGTGCCCGTCCACATCGACCCCGACTGCTCCGGAAAAAGCGCTTTCCGCTTCTCATGTTCCTCCGTTCCCAAATCATCGATATAGACGAGCTAGACGTAATACTCGGTGTTCCACTGCGCAAAGCTTCATATCGCCCTATGCGGACGCTCATCAACGACTTGGGTCGCGCGCTGGGGAACTGATCGGAGATCAGAGCACGAGTAGCCAGCCATCAGGCTATTCCTCCAAGGGCGCATAGAGGCTCAGGCCGCGATCCGCATCCGCCGGCGCGGCGCGCCGCGCTCTGACCAGCGGGTCCTGGGTCGCGCCGACGTTGTGGTGGTCGCCGTGGGGCTTCGGTCGACGCTTTCGTCCGCGCCGCGCCTTGCGTGAGACCTTCATCGCGACGACGCCGCCCCTGGCCGGAAAGCTTCATCCTCGGCCTCGGTCGCAGCCAGCCGCGCCCGCACCCATCGGTCCTCAGAGACCTCGGACTGGTAGCGGGCTGCCGGTGAGCGGGGAGCAACCTGCCCCTCGATCGACTTCGTGGCCTTGCACTGCTGAAGCACTCGCAGGTGGTAGTCGACGCGGCGCACCGACAGACCCGAGGACTGCGCCAGTTCACTCAGGCTGCATGGCCGGATTTCAGCCTGCAGCGTCCTCAGCACCCTGCGGCGAGCAGGATGGCTGATCGCCCTTGTCAGCTCGATTGTCCGCGTGCGATTCATTCGATACGTGCCAAGTCCTGTCTGGAATCGGTCGGGAACCTTACACGGAAACCACCCTGATAGTTGGTGGACTTCACCTACGGGGTCGGGAAGGGTGCTTGAGTGCCGTCGCTCAGCCCTCGCCACCGCGCCTTGGGAGAGGCGGTACGGAGGCTGCGCGAGTCGCGCGATCTGACCCAGGAATCGCTCGCCGACCGAGCGGGAATGAGCACCAACTACGTCGGCGATGCCGAGCGCGGCGAACGCAATATCAGCGTGCGTGCCTTGTGGCTCCTGGCCGACGGGCTCAACGTGCCAGCGTCGACTCTACTGGTGGAGGCCGAGAAGCAGGGCAAGGGAAAGCGGTAACGGCTCGCACTCGATGGCTGGCGGCTGCTCGGCGGTCTGAGCGCAAACCGCGATGACCTTTGCTGCCCAGAGCGCAGCGGAGAGCGAGAAGACCTAGCGCGAAGCCTCGAAGCCGAGCGCCCACCTACCTGCCCCAGACTGCCCCAGAAGGTGGGCGCTCGGCGCGGCCGGTGACCTGAAAGACGACCCGATCCAAAAAAAGGGGGGTCCACTTTCGGGGTTCATGCCTCCGTAGTACAGAGGGCAATGTTCGATTTCGCCGATCAAAGCATCAGCGCGGCAAGGCCAATCCGGCCAATTTGGGGGGCCACTTTCCCGGCTCGTCCCCCTGTATGGGTGAGGGCCATGCGCGATCTCGTAGACCAAGCAGACGACAGAGGGCCGATCGGCTCAGGTTCGATCTTGCCGTCGGAACAGCGGAGCCGGCGCAAGAAGACCTCTCGCTGGACAGGGACTATGAGATGCGAGAAGGCCGAGAAGGAACGATCGCGGGAGGAGATCGTCGCCGAAGGCGTAGAGCCAGCCGTGGGACCTGGTCGGCTCTCACTGGCGATGGGGCTGAGCTCGTCCCTGGCTGGCTTTCTGATTTGCAATCTACCTCTGTATCTCTCTTCCCCTTCGCAGAACCTAAATTTGCGGTCATCTTCGATTTGGCTCTGCGGAGCCGAAAACGATTTGCGGACATGGCCGCCAAGGGGCCGGGTCAGCGTGTATTACCGGTCACGAAAAGGTGCCTACCGGACACCTGCCGGACGCCTTTTCGGGCCTATCGGACGCCTTTTTCGCCCTGGCGGACATGGCCTTTTCGGGGTGGCACTCGGCGCCGCTGGTCCGTGTGTGAGACAGACGTGCGGGTCGGAAGACAGACAGCAACTTGCAGGCAAGCGGGCCTCGGCGAGGCTTCGCCCGGCGCTTCGCCTGTGGCTGCGCCCGTCTCTTCACCGGAGACTGCACCGTCCGATTGGGTCAAAGGCCCGCAATCGCCGATCCCAGCGCGCCTTACAGGCCGGGCGGTTTGCCGACATATCTACGCAACCTCCACATCGCAACATCAAGCGGGACCGTGGCAATCTGATCGAGCCCGAGATCTCCTTCCTCGCGCCCCTCGCTCTCGCCGCCTGCGCTATCGCCTCCGCGCCGGCTCCACAGCGCTTCGCCGGCTCGACGGCACCGATCGCACTTGGCGCGAGGACAATCGCCTCAGCGCTGGCGACTCATCGGCTCCTCGCCTCCGCGCTGGCTTCGCAGCGCTCCGGCTCCGAACGACCGCGAGCTTGGAGGCCGGCGTGAATCAGACCGCCAGCGTCGTGATGCCGGAGGCGACGATCGAGGTCATCGCCTCGCTCGCCGAGCATCGCGTCCTCTCCACCACCCAGGTATATGCAATCCACCTTCCCGCTCGCGGCCTGCGCCGCACCCAGCAGCTCCTCGCCGACCTGGAGCGGGCCGGGCTGATCGGCCACGTCGAGTCACGCAGCGCTCCCCGGCGCCTGTGGTTCCTCGGTGAGGGCGGCGCCGACCTCGCCGTCGAGGTCGGCGCGCTGAGCGAGCGCCCGAAGCTGCTCGGCCCGAGGGAAGCAGCCGGGCCGCTGCGCGCCCATACCCTCGCCGTCAACGAAGTGGGGATCTGCTTCCTGAAGGCAGCCCGCCAGCGCGGCGATGACTTCGGCCCGCTCTCCTGGCGCCACGAGGTCGCCCACCCGCTCAACCGCGGTCGCGGTCGCTCCCGCCGCACGCTGTTCGCCGACGCGGTCCTCACCTACCTGCTCCTCGAGGATCGGCACATCACCGTCGAGCAGCGCTTCATCGAGCTCGACCGCGCCACTCTCTCGGTCGACCGGCTCGTCTCCGAGCTGGTCCGCTACGCGCAGCTCAGCCGCGCCGCCGGGAAAGGCGGCAAGCCGCTGTGGCGCTATCGCTATCCCAGCTTCCCTCCCGTCGTCTGCGTCTTGGCCGGCAGCTCGCGAGACGCGCTGATCCGCAGGCGCGACGTGGCGCTGATGCTGCTCGGAAGCGATCCCCAGCTCGATCGCGCCTACGGGGTGACGATCTCCTTCTCCCTCCTCGACGACCTCAAGCGCCGCGGTCCCTTCGCGCCGATCTTCCGCTCGGTCGGCGAGCCCGATCGGCAGCTGAATTGGCTCGGCGAGGGCGATGCCGATGCGGCGCCGGCCAAAAGCGAGGCGGCCGAGCGATGAAGCAGGAGAACCGCGATCAGTCGCCGTCGCTCTCGGTCAGGGCGCAGGTGCGCGAAGTCTCAGCGGCCGAGTCGCGGGCGCTACGCGACCGCCAGATCGCCGCCGTCGGGCGCCTGCTGCGACGGGCGGCGCTGATCTCCAAGCACGGCGCTCCCCCTGCCATCGAGGGAGATCCGCAGAAGCCATCGCGCCGTCAAAAACGGAGGCGATAGCGGTATGTCCATGAGCTATACTGAGACTATGTCGAAGGCGGCAAAGGTGATGGTCTCGATCCCCGACGAACTGTTGGAGCGGATCGACCGCGAGGCCGATGAGCGCGGCACGAGCCGCAGCGGCTTCCTTCAGGAGGCGGCGCGACGCGAGCTGGGCTGGCCCGACCCCGCGCGGGTCGATGCGGCACTTGAGCGCGGCCGTGCCGCGCTTGCCGGGGTCGGGGGCTTCGAGGCCGCCGAGCTGATCCGCGCCGAGCGGGAGGACCGCGATGCCCGTGATCGACGTCGTTAGCGACGCCAACGTCGCGCTCAAGTGGTTCCACGCCGAGGGCGAGGAGGAAGTAGCCGAGGCCCGCGCGCTGCTCGACGCCCACAAGGCGCGAACGCTGGCGCTCAGCGTGCTCGACCTGACCGCCTATGAGGTCGGCAACGCGCTGATGCGCGGCCGTGCCGGCGCCGGCGCCGATCAGGTCGCCACCGTTCTCGAAGCCCTCGCCGAAGTCTGCCCTGCGCTGCGGCCGACCCCCGAGGAGCTTCGCCGCGCCACCCAGCTGGTCGACCAACATGACCTGACCCTCTACGACGCCGTCTACGCGGCGGTTGCCGAGACCCGCAATGCGACGCTGGCGACGCTCGATAAGGCGCTGTTGAAAGCGGGGCTCGGCACGCGGCCGAGCGAGCTGGCGGCGAGACTTGGGGACAATGAAGAGTTGGGAGGCGGATCGCGATGAGGGTCGCCTTCTACGGCCGCGTCTCCACCGACGACGCACAGGACCCCTCGCTCTCGATCCCGCGCCAGCTCGGCAAATGCGACGAGGCCCTGGCGCCGATCGGCGAGCGCGTCACGCTCACCTTCTGGGATGTGGAGAGCGGCCGCAAGGCGCTGGAGGATCGCGGCAACGGCAAGCGCGACTGGACGGCAGAGGTCGACGTTCCGCGAGCCGGTGGCCTGCCCGAGCTGCTGAGGAGCACGCAGGAGGGCGAGGTCGACGCGGTGATCGTCGAGTCGATCGACCGGCTCTCGCGGATGACCGCCGACGGCACCCGGATCGAGCGCGAGCTGGAGGAACGCGATGTGGCGCTCTTCGCCGCCGACGAGCCACTGAACTCAAGCGCGACCGCGATCCTCACCAGGCGGGTCAAGCAGGGCGTCGCCGAGTGGTACGTGCGCGACCTGATTGAGCGCAGCCGCGCCGGGATGGAAGAGTCGGTGCGACAGGGCTGGCACACCGGAGGCCCCGCGCCCTACGGCTACGTTCTGGACCCCCACCCCCACCCCAACCCGCAGAAGGCGCGCGAAGGGCGCAAGAAGCATCGGCTGATCATTGACACGGTGCGGGGGCCGATCGTCCTCTTGATCTTCACTTGGTACGTCGAGGAGGCCTTGGGGCTCGGCACGATCTGCGAGCGACTGAACTCCGACCTCGACCGCTACCCGCCACCCAAGCGCAACCGCAAGGACGAGAACGACCTGCCGCAGACCTGGAGCAAGTCACAGCTTCACTCTCTGCTGCGCAACCCCAAGTACACCGGCTTCAACGTCTGGGGGCGCCACGACAAACGCAAAGGCCGCCCGGTCATGCGCCCGCGCGATAAATGGGTTTGGAGCGCCACCCCGACCCACGAGGCGATCGTCCCCCGCGATCTGTTCGACGCGGTCGAGGAACGCGCGAAGCGCAACGACAACTCCACTCGCTCGCCAAAACCGAAGCACTACCCACAGCGGCGTGCAGGTCGCCCAGGTCGCCTCTACGTGCTGCGCGGCCGGATGCGCTGCGGCCTTTGCGGACGGCGGATGGAGGGCAGCCACCAGAAGGGCTCCAACTGGTACCGCTGTCAGTATGTGAGCAGGCGCGGGGAGGCGGCGGCCGACGTTGCCGACCACCCGCGCGTGCTTGGCATCAAGGAGGACGTGGTGCTGGACGCCCTGCGCGGGTTCATGTCCGAGCGGCTGTTCGGGCCTGAGCGCTTGAAGCTGCTGCGCGGCGAGCTGGCGAATGCGGCCGCCGACGGCGCATGGCAGGAACGTGATTCCCGCCTCGCCGATCTGCGCGCCGAGGGCAAGAAAGTGGAGCAGGCTCTATATCGCCAGTCGCTGCGCCTGGAGGAGCACGAGGACCGCGAGCATCCAGTCGTGAAGCTCGCCACCAGGCGCATAGAGGAGCTGAGCGGACAGGCCGACGCCATCGCGGCCGAGATCGCCGGCCTTGAAGCGGCTCGACCCGAGGAGCCCCGCCCGGAGGAAATCGAGGCGCTTCTTGCCGACATTCCCGACCTGCGCGAGGCCCTGGGGCAGGCCGAGGGCGAGGAGCTGATCGAGCTACTGGACGCCTTCGACGTGGCGGTCAGCTACGACAAGCCGGGACGCACTCTGGAGCTGAGTGCGCTGCTCGCAAATGACTTCGTTTCCAGCCCCGACGCGAAGCGACCGCCCGATGGGCGGTCGCGGAATTCGTGCATAGCGGGGGCAGGATTCGAACCTGCGACCTTCGGGTTATGAGGCCGAACCTGGAGTCCCGCTGGACTACGTGGGGCGCGTTCTAGAGCGGTTTTCGCGAAATCGAGATCCGCAGCTTCATCTGACACTGCCGCTCACCGCAGGGTAAGCGCCACCACCCGCCTCGCCGACTCGCCGGCCTCGCCGCTCGTCGCCTCGCCGGCAATCGAAAGCCTCAATTTCGAGAGGCCCCGAAGCGTTTCCCGCCCTCTCCGAGTCAGCGCCAGCGTCACCTCTTTCTCGCCTGGCCCGGCGAAGCCGACCGTCTTCTCTCGGAACATCTCGATGAGCCTCGTCTGAGACCTGCGACGAGCGCCCGCATCCAACTTCGCCCTGCCGGCCAGCGCCACGTTCGCCGCCTCGTTGACCCTCGCGACCACAACCAGCTTCCGGGTGCGAAGCAGCTTGCGCAGCGACTTCGCCCCGACGCCGAGCGAGAGCCCGAGGCGGACGGGCGGCTCTCCGGGGTCGCCCGGCGGCTCTCCGGGGTCGGGGAGCGGCACGACCCAGTAGCCGATCGAGGCGCTGCCGGTCAGCCCGCCTTTCGAAACGGCGGTCACCGTGTAGGCACGAAACCCAACCGTCGAGGTGTCGAGGCGGCCGACACCTCCATTGGTGGATTTCGTGCCACGTGAGTCGTTGCACGAGGAGAGCCCGGACCCGCCCGCTCCCTCGCTACAGGAGAAGGCCGTCGTAACCGACTGGCCGACGGTGTAGGTGCCGCCCGCCGGTGGCGACGAGATCGACACCGACGGAGCAGCGGCGACGGTCACGGCGACGGTGGCGCTCGCGTAGTTGCCGGAGGGGTCTGCCGCCCGATAGGTGAAGGAGTCGCCGCCGAAGTGGCCGGGGGCCGGCGTGTATGTGAACGAGCCATCGGGGGCCAGCGTCAAGGCGCCGTGGGAAGGAGGTGCGACGACGTTCGCCGTGAGTGCAACGCCGCTGGGGCCGGTGGCGCCCGAAAGGACTCCATTGGCGGCGGGCACGACGAGCTCCTGGCCGAGCATCGTCATGTAGCTGCGTTTGGCTGCCGAGATGGGATTCGAGTATGCGATCAGCACCTGCCCGTCGCCGTTCCGCACGCCGCCGTTGAACTCGGCCGGAAGCC